>JBJOKR010000106.1:0-16135 GCA_046045995.1 Pseudomonadota bacterium
GCGGATACAAACCGCCGGGACCCAAAACCATGCATGATGGCCTCATGCGTTTCGATGCCATCAAGCACGGCTGGGCGCTGGCTCAAAATGTGTGACTCCCTTAGCCCTGAGGGAGAGGGAGGGGCCCGCCCGCAGCGACAGCGAAGGGTGGGAGGGTGAGGGGTCCGGCAGCACCGGTTTGGCACATCCCTGGGTCACCGGCGCTGGAGCACCCCTCACCCTGCCATTGCCGGCGCAATGGGTCCCTCAAGGGGAGAGGGGTTTTGACCGGCATCGGTATGGACCAGGGGCGCCCTTACTCCTGCGCGAGGAACGCCGCGTGGATCTCCGCCAGGTCTTCCACCGACGCGGCGATCAGGCGGTGGCCGTGGTCCGGGTCGCTTAGCGCGGGGTTGGAACCGATGCGGCCGTCGGGGAACAGGCGGCGGAAATGGGCGGCGTCGGTCCACTCACCGCGCGCAGGTGCGGGGGTGAAATCCCGCCGCTGCACCCGATCGGGATAGGCGGCCCAGGTGACGGAGATTTCACTGGCCGTGGCATGGCTGCCGTCCTGGCCGCCATACAGCTCCGCGCACAGGGCCTTCACCCGCGGCCCGTCCCACCAGTTGGTCAGGGCCAGGACCGGCGGGGCCGTCCCCTGCCCGTAGGAGGATGCCGCCGCAATCTCCTGGAAGGCAGCGTTGACGGTGACGATATTGCCGCCATGGCCATTCACGAACAGGATGCGGCGGAAACCGTGGCGGGTCAGGCTGGCGACCACATCCGCCACCACGGCCATCAAGGTGGACGGACGGAAGGAAACCGTGCCCGGAAAGGCCAGGTGGTGGTGGGCCATGCCCACGCCCAGGGTCGGGCCGACCAGAACCCCCAGCCGTTCCCCCAGCCGCCAGGAGATGACCTCGGCCGTGATGGCATCCGTGCCGATCAGGCCGTTGGGTCCGTGCTGTTCCGTCGATCCGATGGGAACGACGATGTCGGTCCGGGTGGTGAGGTAGGTCTCAACCTCGGGCCAAGTGGCGAGTTGCAGGCGCATCAGGCATCCCATGGGCGGGCATGAAGGGAAGGCCTGCCATAGCATGGGCCCGGCCCTGGCTCCAGGCCGGAAGGCCGGAAGGCCGGAAGGCCGGATCGGCACCTGCGTGTCGCCCCTCGGGCCTTCTACCCTCGCCGCGACCGACGGTATCCGGCAATCCGTAGATCGCAAGGAGCGGAGCGGATTGCGACAGTCAACCGCCCCGCTCCGCCCGCTCCAACCCACCCCGCCCCTATACCGGCTCGATCGCCACCGGGCGAAGGGGCACGATCTTCTCCAGGTCGCCCAGCACGGCGACCAGGCTGTCGGTGACCACAGCGCCGGCGGGCACCACATTGGTGCCGTCGATGGCCAGCAGATCCTCGACGATCCGCATGCCGGGGCGGAGCTGGGTCGCCGGAATGCGCTGGCTGTGGGCGGAGGCGGACCCGCCGGCGAAGCCCGCGATGGGGGCCTTGGCGGCGGAAAGATCCCCCGGCGGGCCGACATCCAGCGCCTCATACCAGGATACCTCCTGGATCGGGCGGTTCCGCCGCCCCGCCAGCCGTTCCACCCGGTTCAGCAGCGTTTCCCGGTTCACCGGCTTGACCAGGAAGGCATCGCAGTCCAGGGCCATGGACAGGGCCACCGTCTGCTTGTCGCTGGCCGACGTCAGCATGGCGACGGGCAGGTTCCGGGGCTGGCCGGTACGGCCGCAGCGGATCTGCTTCAGCACATGCAGGCCGTGGGCACGCGGCATCATGAAATCCAGCAGCATCCCGTCCAGGCTAAGATTGCCGCTGATGGTGGCGAGAGCCTCCGCCCCGTCCTTGCAGGCGATGACACCGATCCCCTCCCGCTGAAGGGTGGTCACAAGAACGGTCCGGACGAAGGGTTCGTCCTCGGCCACAAGGATGGTTACGCTGGCTGTCATGGTTTATTCATGGGCTGTTCGACGGGGGTGGCATCTAGATAGGGCATCCGATCCAGAAGGGATAGTTCCCCCGGATCGTTTCGGGAGTCAGGTTAAATCTTCGCAACAGGCGGCGCGCATGCAAGAGGACGGCACATCCTTCGGCAACGACCTGATCGAGCTTCTGGAGGCATCGCCCATCGGGGCGGTGATCCTGGATTCCGCCGACCGGGTCCTGTTCTGGAACAGCCCTTTGCTGGACATACTGGGCGGGCTGCAGGGTGATGCGTTCAACATGGCCGCCGCCAGCGCCTTCTTCCTGCTGCCCCGGGATTTCGAGGCGGCGAAGGAGGCGATGCACCACAATGGCGGCCTGACCGGGGTGAAGACCCGGCTGCTGCGCGCCGATGGGATGGAGGCCTGGGCGTCGGTCTCCCTGCGGCCGATCCGGTTCGAGGGGCAGCCGGCCACCCTGCTCTGGTACTTCGACATCACCGACCAGCAGCTGAAACAGGCGGCCCTGGAGCTGAGCCAGGAGACATTGCTGGAGGTGCTGGACGCCTCCCCCTTCGGGGTGGCCCTGGTGGAAAGCAACGGGCTGGTCGGGTACTGGAACGCAGCGCTGATCGATGTGGTGGGGGCGGCCGATTCCGCCGACCCGTCGGAGGCGATCCGAAGCGCCGTCGCGGCGGCACAGGAGGCGGTGCGCCAACTGGGCGAAGGCGTCCCGCACCAATTGGATGACGGCCGATGGGTCACCGCCTGGCGCCGGGTGGTGCGCTTCGAAGGCCGGCCGGCCACCCTGCTGTGGCTGAACAACGTGACCGCCCTGCGCCACGCCCAGGACGAGGCGGAGCGGGCCACCCGGTCCAAATCGACCTTCCTGGCGACCATGAGCCATGAGATCCGCACGCCGATGAACGGGGTGCGCACCATGGCGGAGCTGCTGCTGGACACGGCGCTGACACCGGATCAGGCGAAGATGGTGGGCACCATCGCCGACAGTTCCGATGCCCTGATCGCCATCATCAACGACATCCTGGATTTCTCCAAGATCGAGGCGGGTAAGCTGGAACTGTCCCCGCGCGCCTTCCGGCTGGAGGCGCTGCTGGACGGTGTTGCCCAGCTGCTGCGCCCGAAGACGGAGGAGAAAGGCCTGAATCTGACAGTGGCCCTGGACCAGGATGGAGCACGCTGGGTCCTGGGGGACGACATGCGGCTGCGCCAGGTGCTGCTGAACCTGGTGGGCAACGCCATCAAGTTCACCGAGCGCGGTACTGTCCGCATCGAATGCCGGGGCCGGGGCGACCGGGTGACCTTCACGGTCGCGGATACGGGCATCGGCATTCCGGCGGACAAGCTGCGCCGCCTGTTTGTCCCCTTCAACCAGGCCGATGCCTCCACCGCCCGGCGGTTCGGTGGGACCGGGCTTGGCCTGTCCATCTGCAAGGGCCTGATCGACCTGATGCACGGCACGATCACGGCGGAGAGCGAGCCGGGCTGGGGTACCCGCTTCACCGTGACCATCACCCTGCCCCCGACGGACGCCCCCTTGACCGATGGCGGGGAGCGGATGCGCAAGACCGCCGCCCGCTGGGCCGCCCCACCCCGGGATCAGGTGGCCCAGCACCGTGGCGTCATCCTGTGCGCGGAGGACAACCCCACCAACCGCGATGTGCTGTCCCGCGTGCTGGACCGGCTGGGATTCGTCGCCGATTTCACCCAGGACGGGGCGGAGGCGCTGGAGCGGCTGGACCGCGGCTGCCACGGCCTGCTGCTGACCGACGGCCACATGCCCGGCGTGGACGGCTGGGAACTGTGCCGCCGCATCCGGGCGCAGGAGGCGGCGGACGGCCTGCCCCGCCTGCCCGTGATCGCCCTGACCGCCGATGCCGTGCGCGGGGTGGAGGAGCAGTGCCGCCAGGCCGGGATGGACGGCTATCTGACCAAGCCGCTGGTGATCGACCGGGTGGAGGAGGAGCTGCTGACCCACCTGCCCATCCTGGCCACCCTGCGGCAGGTGGACGGGGCGAAGGCTGAATCGCAGCGGGCCGTGTTCGGGGTGGGCAGCGATGTGCTGGACATCGAGATGCTGTCCGAACTGGTGGGCGACGACGCAGAGACGCTGGACAGCCTGCTCCAGTCCTTCCTGTCCAGCGCCGACGGCCTGACGGAGGAGACGCTGACCCATCTGGGGGCAGAGGACGCGACCGCGCTCCGCGCCAGCGCCCACAGCCTGAAGGGGGCCGCGGGCTATGTCGGGGCGAAGCGGCTGGCGGAGGCCGCGGGTGCGGTGGAGACGGCCGCTGCCCAGGGACGGCTGGAGGAGGCGCGCCGCTGGGCCCCGGCCCTGCGCCCCCTGCTGGAGGAGGTGCAGACCGCCATCGAGAAGATGCGGGTGGAGGACCAGCTCCGCCGCATCCGGGCGGAGATCGGCGAGTTGGCCGAGCAGGGCGAGGGGCTGAAGGGCGGGCTGGAGCTGGAGGCGGTGGTGGGCATCACCGAAAGTGCCGCCGACCGCATCCTGGCCGCCGCCGAAACCATCCTGGCCCGGGTAGACATGATCGGCACCCCGGCGGAGGCGGAGGCGATCCAGACCGCCGTGATGGCCATTTTCGAGGCGTGCAGCTTCCAGGACCTGACCAGCCAGCGGGTCCGCAAGGCCATCGCCCGCCTTTCCGCCATCGAGGAACGGCTGGAAGCCGTGGTGCGCGGCACGACCGACGACCCCAACCGCCGCAGCGACGACGGCATGGTCGACCAGGCGGAGGTGGACGCCCTGTTCGGATCGGTCCAGGGCTGATCCCGCACCGGGCGGGGGCGCCCCCCCGCGTCACAGGATGAAATCCGCCGCGGTCAGGGTCAGGGGGCCGTTCACGGCGATCAGTTCGATCTGGAAATCGATCACGCCGTCGCCGTTCACATCCCCCACCACCAGGGCACCGGTACCGCCGCCGAAGACGACATAGGTCACCTGGCCCCGCTGCGGTGCGGCGGAAAAGCCACCGAAGGTGAAGGTCTGGTCACCGGGAAGGTCCGACCGGGCATCGATGGCCGACAGGTCGATGCGGTCGCCACGGACTGGATCGAAATCGGTGATCACGTCCCGGGCCGTCCGGGTGCTGTCCGCCGCCGCGAAGAAGCGGAAGATATCCGCCCCCGCCCCGCCGGACAGGGTATCGTTCCTGGCCCCGCCGCGGATCTGGTCGGCGCTGCTGCCGCCGGTGATGCTGTCATTCCCCGCACCGCCGTCGATCAAGGTGATGCCGGTCAGGATGGCGTTGGTGAAGTTCAGGCTGTTGTTCCCGCCATCGCCCCGCACCACCACATTGGCGAAGCCATTGGCGCTGACCGTTTCCACGCCCGCCGCACTGCGCAGGCCGATCACCGTACCTTCGGCCAGGGCCAGGATGGTGTCGTTGCCCGCCCCGCCATCCACCGCGTCGAAGCCTGTGTCAGACGGGCCGAAGGCGAAGGTGTCGTTCTGGCCGCGCCCGGTCAGGGTGTCGTTCCCCGCACCGCCGCGGATCACATCGGCATCGGCCCCGCCCTGGATCAGATCGTCGCCGTCCTGGCCGTCGATCTGGTCCGCCCCTGCCCCGCCATTGATGGTGTCATGGCCGGCGCCGGCGGTGACCGTGTCGTTGCCGGCATTGGCGTTGATGACTTCGGCATCGGTGGTCCCGGCCAGTGTATCGGCACCCGTTCCGCCGGTGATCGTCTGCGTCGTCATCCATCATCCCCTGTCAAGCCGGGCCGGCCATTGCCGGATCGTTGCCGCGAGGATGTAGCAAGCCATGCGCCAAACTACTGTTGATCCAGGCGCCGCCGCGCCGCGGGCCCAACCGGCCGTCACAGATTTGGATCGGACGCCGCCCGCCCTACCAACCGGAACAACAGATCCGCCGAAAGAGGGGAGGTACCTCAGCCCCCGTCAGGCGGCGTGGGCGGCAGGATCGACAAGGGCGGCGATTTCGCGGAGCAGGAAGTCGCGCCGCGTCTCATCCGGTTCGAAACGCAGGCTCATCCCGTCATCGGTTGTGCCGGTGACGGTCAGACGCACGGGCATCTGCCCCTGGGCCCAGGTGAGCTGGCCGGTGGTGCCCGGGGCGATGCTGCCCGCCCCGGTGACCATGGCCCCACCGTCGGAGATATTGATCAGGCGCACGGTGTGCAGCGCGCCCTCCACCATCAGCCGGGCGGGCAGGTCCACGGGGTGGCGGCGGCTGCCGCGGCGGTCCACCTCCACCGTGGCGGTGCGGACGACACGGACCAGGGTGTTGCGCAGCTCACTGATGCTGGCGGCCACGCTGGTGGCGATGGTCTGCACCTGGGCCGCCCGGTCGCCCGTGGTCGTCGCCTCGCCCGAGACATCGGCGATGCGGGCGGATACTTCGCGCGCGGCGTCGGCTGTCTGGCTGACGTTGCGGGCGATCTCCTGGGTGGCGGCGGATTGCTCCTCCATGGCGGCGGCGATGGCGGTGGATATCTCATCCATGGTGCGGATGGAGCCGGTGATGGAGCGCACAGCCTCCACAGTGGCGCCGGTGACCTGCCGGATCTCCCCGATCTTGCGTCCGATCTCCTCCGTCGCTCGGGCGGTCTGGGCGGCCAGGGTCTTCACCTCGCCAGCGACCACGGCAAAGCCCTTGCCCGCCTCCCCCGCCCGGGCCGCTTCGATCGTGGCGTTCAGGGCCAGCAGGTTGGTCTGTTCGGCGATGTCGCGGATCAGGTTCGCCACATCTCCGATCTGGGCCACCACATCGGCCAGGGACCGGATGGTGACCGTCGTCTCCTCACTGTGGCGGACTGTGCTGCTGCTGACCCGGGTGGCCTCGCTCACCTGCTGGGTGATCTCCTGGATGGAGGCGGTAAGCTGCTCGGTCGCCGTGGCGACAGCCTGGGCATTGGCCAGGGCCTGTTCCGCGGCGACGGACACGTCGCGCGAATTGGTGCGGACCAGCCCGGCCGATCCCGCCATCTCCCGCGCGGTCTGGTCCATGGCGGCGGTGCGGGTGGCGACGGCTTCCACGGCGGACCGGGTTTCCCGCTCCACCGTCGCCGCCATCTCCTCCAGCGCGGAGCGGCGAAGGCGCTCGGCCCCGGCCCTGCTTTCCTCCTGGGCGGCGCGCAGGGCTTCGGTCTCCTGCCCGTTCTGGCGGAAGACCAGCACGGCGGCGGCCATCTGCCCGATCTCATCCCGGCGGCCCTGGCCGGGCACATCCGTCTCCCAGTCGCCGCGGGCCAGGTGGCGCATGGCCCGGGTGATGCCGCCGATAGGCCGGGTGATCTGCACGATGATGACATAGCCGGCCACGGCCGACAGAAGGCCCACGGCCAGAAGGATCGACCCCGCAATCGCCAGCGCCGCCTCCGCCTGGCCGATCTCCGCGGCAAGGCTGCGGGCGATCAGACGGTCAGCGGCGGTCAGCGCCTCACGCATCGCGGCCGTGCCGCCCGCCGCGGCGCCATCCCAAACATCCGCCTTCACGGGATAGGGCTGGTTCTTGCTGCTCGCCTCCATCACCGACAGGCGCATGGCGTCGATCTCCCCGAAATACCGGGTGGCGATGGTGGCGAAGGGGGCGGTCAGGTCGGGATACAGTTCCCCCCGGCTCTCCAGGTGGCTCCACGCATTTTCGATCCGGCCATGGGACCGGCCAATGCTGTCCAGTTGGGGGGCGGTCATGGGCAGGTCGGCCATGATGATGGCGGTCAGCTGGCTGCGCTCCCGCGAGGCGTATTCCAGCATATGGGCCAGATCGCCCTCGATGCCCAGGCCGGACCGCAACTCACCCGGCAGCCGGTCCGCCACCGTATCCATCAGGGCGCCGCGCAGGACCAGGATCGAGTCGATCACCCGGCTCGGCGCATCGAACCACTTGCGCCGCAGGGTCGGGGGCACCCGCCCACCGGCGGCCAGAGCGCCATCGATATCCGCCCGCATCTTCGTCAGGTCGGCCCGGGTGGTGGTCAGTCGCTCGATCGCCCTGGTGACCGCGGGATCGGCACTCCAGGGGGCAACCGCCTCAAGCGCCGCGGTCAGCTGGGCGTCACCGGCGGCCCGATGGCCGCGCACCTTGTCCAGGTCCGCGGCCGCTGGCGCGGTCGTGGCGAAGATCAGGGTGTTCAGCCCCCCCCGCTCCTCGGCCAGCTCGCTGCCCGCCGCCAGAAGCTGGCCGATCGCCGCGTCCATCCGGCCGACTTCACGCCCCACGGACAGGGTATCCACGGCCCGGACGGTCTGGAGCACGGCGAAGACCAGCACCAGCGCGGCCATCACCCCCCCGATCAGCAACAGTTTAAGGCGGATCGACATGTTTCCCGCTCCCCGCGTTTCCATCGCTCCTGTTGGGATAGGTGATCGACACGGGCTGGGCAATAGGAATCGGCTCGATCACTGGGTGCCCACCGTCAACCCCAACCGATGCCGCAACAGATGCCGCAACCGATGCCGCCACCGCGCAGCAGCCCTCACCGCCGGCTGGCGGCGGAGCGGGCAAGCAGAAGGGCGTTGCGAGGATTCTCACCGATGCGCCGGGCCGCATAGCGCCACCAGTCCCGGCCGAAGGGCAGATACAACCGTACCCGTTCCCCCGCCGCGGCCAGGGTGGAGGACACATCCGGGCGCACGCCCAGCAGCATTTCGAATTCATAGCTGCCGGCGGGCCAGCCATTGGCCGCCGCCTGCTCGCGCGCATGGGTGTGCAGGGCAGTGTCATGGGTGGCGATGACGGGGCGGAAGCCGCTGTCGCGTGCGGCGCGGGACAGCATCCGGGTGATCAGGGTGCGGTAAGCCTCCTTGATCTCCCCCTGGCGCGTGAAGGCGATATCCGGCCCGGCGGCGAAAGCACCCTTGACCAGCCGCACCATCGCCCCGTCGCGGATCAGCGGTGCCAAGTCCGCCGTGGTCCGCCGCCGATAGGCCTGAAGCGTCAGCGCCGCGGGTAGCCCCGCCCGGTGCAGGCGGCTGTGCAGGTCGATGGTTGCATCGGTGACGGACGCATCCTCCATATCCAGCATCAGGGCATGGAAGCCGGGGCGGGAGCCGGCGGCGGCGGCAATCGCTTCCCCGATCGCCAGGATGGCGCGGCGGGCGAGGTCGGGGTCGATGCTGTGCCCAACCTGGGTCGGGTCGACGGAGACATGGACATCCAGCCCGGCCCGGCCCAGCAGATCCGCCGCCTCCAGCTTGGCGGCTATATTCTCCTGGACCAGGGCATGGGTATCGACATATTCCCCCAGGTAATAAAGGGAGGATCGGATCGACCGCTCCGCCAGCAGTCGGCGGGCCGTGGCCACCCCGGCTGCGGCATCCCCCCCGCCGACATAGCGGGAAGCCAGGGCGGATGTGGCGGCGGAACCCTGGGCCCAGCGCATTGCCCGCGGGCTCTCGGCCAGGGCGATCAGGGCGGCTTGCCATTGGCGTCTCATGGGGAACCCCGTTGCTGTTGGCTTGTCTGCCGACGGGATCATTTTAGCGGTGAGAGCCGGGAATGGGCTTTCGAAGCCCTGGCTGACAGAACCCCATTTCGGTAGGCTCTACCGGATACAGCGACGTTCGGGGATGATCATGCCGCTTGTCGACCTGGATGCGGGAGATGTCCGTATCCTTCGTGCCCTCCAGGGGGAGGGGCGGCTCAGCAACCAGGATCTGGCCGACCGGGTCGGCATGTCCACCTCCCCCTGCTGGCGGCGGGTGCGACGGCTGGAGGAAGCGGGCGTGATCCGCGGTTACCGCGCCGATCTGGATCGCCGGGCCCTGGGCCTGGGCGTGCTGGCCTTCATCCGGGTCACCATCGACAGCCACAGCCGGGAGGAAGCGGTGCGGTTCGAGGCGGAGGTGATGGAGTTGGATGCCGTCGTGGCCTGCTGGTCCATCGCGGGGGAGGCAGACTTTCTGCTTCAGGTCGTTGCCGCCGACCTGGATTCCTATGCGGATTTTTCCATGAACGTCATCCGGCGCCTGACGGGCATCAAGGAGATGCACACGATGTTCGCCCTGAAGGAACTGAAGCCTCCCGCCGGCCTGCCACTGCCGCCCCGCTGACGGCCAGCCAGGGATGCGGATGCCCCTCGTTTGTGCAGATGACGGGAAGCGGCAGGGACGCAAGGGTAGACATGCCGCAGGAAATCGTGCCGGAAAGGGTGCCGGAGAAGGGGAGGTGGAGAAGGGGGTTGGGGCTCCACCACCTCCGGCCGCGCGCCGATGGCGACAACCATGACCCTCCGCTGCCCTTCATCCAGCCATCCGGCCATCCCGCCCGGCGCCCTACCCCGCCCCCCCAGACCGCAGGCGGTAGCCGACCCCGGACTCCGTAGCCATGTGGTGGGGGACACGTGGGGTGGCAGCCCCTTTACACCAGCCGCCTTTGCTTGTGACCGATCAAAGGCGGCTTCGCTTCCATCAAATGCCGGGCGGCCACCCCGTGGCCTTGGGCGTCGCCGCTCGCGTGGTGCTGCGGCGGTCGCCGTCGTACCAGCGGTCGGGATTTCCGACCTTTGGTATCATGCGCCCGCCTTGAGGGATTTGGGCGGTCGGCCGCGGGGGCGGCGGGGTTCATCGGGGCCGGGCAACGGGCGATCGGGCAAAAGTCCCTGCTCCACCGCCTTGGCCAGCAGATGCTGGACGGAGGAGACGGACCAGGTGCCCCCACCCCGGGGTGCGCGGACATGCAGGCCCTCAAGATGCTTCCCGATATTGGCCAGGGTCGGCGGGTTCAGGGTCTGGGCCGCCATGGCGACCAGGGTCACCAGATCGTCACTGTCCCGCCGGCGGGGCGTGCGGCCCAGGGCGGACGCCTCCAGGAAGCCGTCACGGGCCAGGCGCCGCGCCGCCCTGGCCAGGGCAGCGCCGGTCCAGGTCCCCCCGTCGGGCCGGCGCGAACCCTGTTTGTCCAGACTGCGCGCCACCACGTCCCAGGGCAGACCGGGGCGCAGGCGGCGCAGCGTCGGCAGGATTTCATCCGCGACGCGCTGGACGTCATCGTCCCGCCGCGCCTCCCGCGCCCGGTGGACGGCGGCGATCGCGGCGGTGGAACGGGCACGCAAACCCGGATTGCCGCCCATCTTTCCCCGGTCCTTCGCGGCCCGTAGCCCGGCCTTGGTCCGCTCCCGGATCAAGGCCCGCTCGAACTCCGCCACCGCGCCCAGGATCTGAAGGGTGAAGCGCCCCTGCGGGCTGGTGGTGTCGATCGGATCGCCCAATGACCGGAACCCTGCCCCCTTGCGGTCCAACGTCTCAATGATCTCCAGCAGGTGGGAGAGGGAACGGGCCAGACGGTCGATCCGCACAACGACCAGCACATCGCCCGCCTTCATCCGGTCCAGAACCCTTGCCAATTCCGGCCGGGCCCGGTCTGCACCCGACGCCTGCTCCCGGTGGATGGTGCGGCAGCCCGCGGCCGTCAGCGCATCGATCTGCGGGTCCGTCGTCTGCTCATCCGTGGATACCCGGGCATAGCCGATAAGCGCCACGATGCCGCCCCCCAATTCCGACCCGGCCGGCTGTCACCGCCAGCCATGGACCGCCGCTTTTTTCCAGACTAGCAGATTGCTACTAACGTCGGTTTGGTAAAATACGGACAGGATTATACCACCCTGGCCAGCGCTGCCGGCCCCCCTGGAAGCGGAACGAAGCCCGGCGGATCCACGGGTGGGTGCGGGGAGCTGCGGCAGCAGCCAGCGCGGCGGGGTTCAAGGCTCCCATCGCGATGGCCGGATGCATCCAGCCATCAATCAAATGCCCATATCACTTTATGAACGGCATCTGTCGTGTGCTGATTTACGTCGATGGAGTAGATACAGACGCCCCTTCAACCGGATCCCCCCGCTGCCTTGCTCCGCTGACCCATCCTGGCTTAGCATCCCGCCCAGTTGCGACGTCGCAACCTGTCGTGCGGTGAGATTGGAGCCGGCCGATCGGGTTGCGACGTCGCAATTCCGGTCACCTTTTTCAGTGACCAAGAACGGCGCCGATCCGGCGGTGCAGGGCCTCCAGACACGCCCGTTCATCGTCGTCCAGCATGGTGTGACCGGCGTTTGCCTGGCCCAGCAGCCCATCCAGCTTTTCCGCTGTCCGAACCAGGGGGGATGCTGACTTCCGCGCCGGCGGGACCGGGGACCGGCTGGGCCCCGGGAGCGGTTGCCGACGCAGGTCGCGAAGCTCGCGGATGGTTGCCCCGCTCTTGATCCGCTCCCAGAGCGCCCGCCGCTCCCCATCATCCTGGGCATCGGCCAGTAGCAGCATGTGACTTTTGGAGACAGCGGTGCGGAAGGATGGATATTCCTCCTGGATGCTGGCCGGCAATGCGGTCAAGGCCAGCAGGCGGGACGTTTCGGACTTGCTAAGCCCGACCACCGCACCACCCTGTTCCTGGGTATAGCCATGGGCGGCGCACAACCGGGCGATCCCGGCCGCCGTCTCCAGCACATCCAGATCCTGGCGTTGCAGGTTCTCAACCAACGCCACTTCGTCCAGGTCGCCGGGCGTGACGATGGCGAAGATGGTCGGGCGGCCCAACAACTGGTGGGCCCGCCACCGTCGCTCGCCTGCGGCGATGACATATCCCCCCTCCCCCTTGCGGACCAGGATGGGCTGCAGCAATCCCTGCCGCTCGATACTGCCGGCCAGGGCGCGCAGCGCATCTTCATCGAAATGGCGCCGGGGCTGGGTGGGGTTGGGGCGGATCTGTTCCACATCCAGTTCACGCAGCTCCGGAAAATCCCGGGAGGTACCGAACAGCCGGTTCATGCTGCTGTCCTGCGGCACCACGGCGGGAGCCGCCAGGGCGGGATTTCCGCGACCAAGCTTACGCGACATCATCCACCTCGTTCTCAAAGACGGCCAGCGCTTCCACCACCTCGCGATAGGGGGCCGTCAGGGCCGCATCCTCCACCACATCCACGGTCGGCTTGCCGGCGGCCACCGACTGCGGGAACAGGGTGGACCGGGGAACAGGCGTGAAGATACGCAGGGTGGACCCGAAGCGATCATGCAGATCCTGCAAAGTCGCCCGATCCTGCGTGTGACGTGCCGTATACATGGTCGGCAGCAGGCCAAGGATGCGCAGTTCCGGATTGCCGCGGCGCCGAACCTTGTGGATCGTGTCCAGGAGCAGCGGCACCCCCATCAGCGCCAAGATTTCCGTCTGCACCGGGATCAGGACGGCATCGGCCGCCGCCAGTGCATTCAGGGTCATCATGCCCAGATGCGGCGGGCAATCGATCAGGATCACATCGAAATTCCGGGCCACCGCCGCCAGCCGTTCCCGAAGGACCAGGGTCCCCATGGGTTCGGCGATCAGTTCCGTCTCCGCCGCGGACAGCAGGATGGTGGAGGCAAGAAGGCTGAACCGCCCTTCACAGACGGGGACAAGGGCACCGTGCATGGGCGCGTCGCGCAGCATGACATGGTAGGTGGTGCGCCCGGACTCCGCCAACTCCACCTGCCCGACGCCCAGGTGTACCGTGGCGGAGGCCTGGGGATCGGCATCCACGAGCAGGACCCGCCGGCCATCCTTGGCCAGACTGGCCGCCAGGTTGACGGCGGCCGATGTCTTGCCCACGCCCCCCTTCTGGTTGCTCAACGCGATGATGGTCGCCGTTTCCTTCCGCCGTGGCAGCGGTCGGCGGACCAGATCCAGGACGGCCTGGGGAATGCGTTCCGCATCGCTTTCCCAACGGGAAATCCGCCCCTTGTCGTATTTGCGGCCCAACTGTCCGTTCAGCCATTCCGCAAAGGCCTGCTGGGTTTCCCCGCGACGCTCCCGAACCGTCTTCAGGATTGTTCCGTTCATGGCCAACCTCCGTTCCGTCCCGGGAGGGTGGACATTTGTTGACACAATGTCAACGGTGCGTGTTGACATGCGGTTGTGACAAGGTACGGGTGATGGTGAGGTGCGCCCTGTGATCGGACTTTTGTCGCGCTCCCTTCCACATGCCCGGCCGGTGGTGACGGGATCGGACTTTTGTCGCGCTCCTGGGGCCAGCCTTCCGCTGAAAACCAGTGTCCAGGCTGTTTCCGTCGAGGGAAGATGCGGGATCGGACTTTTGTCGCGCCCTATGGCGTGGGTCGGTGGCGGAGAACGGCACCAGAGGGCCCTTCGGACTTTTGTCGCGCGACCATCCCTTCATGAAAGGGCGCCCAGGCGGCCCTCCCACGGGCTTTACCGCACGCCACGGGAATCGGACTTTTGTCGCGGCAGGGGGGGAGACGGGGCGTTGACGCTGCCGCTTATCTCGCGGGCAGGGGCGGGGCGGACGGGTACAGGAGAAGGCCTGTATCCTCCACCTCCACATGGGCCTCCGGATAGGCGGCCAGGGCCAGCTTCAATGGCTCGATGAAGCGGCGTTTGAAATCACGCTCACGGCCGTAGCCGATGCCGAACTGCTTATGCAGGGCACTCCACCGGATCGGTGTCGGGCGCTTCAGGTGGTGCAGCCGGTAGGCCAGCCAGACATAGACATCGAGCGCCATGCTGTGGGAGCCGATGGCCCGTAGCGCCTGCTCCATCAGTGGCACCGGGTGCTTCTTCAGGTGATCGAAGAAATCCTCGCTCAACACCACCCGCTCCTCCCACAGGGCGCCCTGGCGGGCATCCACGGCGGCAAATGACAGCCGGCCGCCCTTGATGATGGAGGATTTCACGAAATCGGTCGGCGCGTCCTCGGACTGTTGCCAGGTGAACATCAGATTGCAGGCGGCGATGCGGGCCAGTTGGTCGCGCACGGAGCGGTAATTCTTGCCCCCGGTCGGGATCCCCACCCGCTCCAGGAAGGCGCCAAGCGACCGCCCCACCTCAATCTCCCGGCTTTTGCTCCGCACCGCCTGGGTTTGCAGGTAGATCAGGATTAGCCGCGCATGGGCGCCATAGGGCACCCCGAAAAGCGTCAATTCCCCGTCAGGACCGGTTGGCAGCTTGCCGGGCATCACCGTCAGCCGGGCCGGCCCGTTTTCGATCCGCCATTCGGTCGCATCCGTTTCCAGCTTGCGGTGCGGCAGGGACGTGAAGGCGAAGCCCGTGTAGACGGTGCCGAATTCCGGCCGTTCCACCGACATCACATCGGCGGCCACATCGACAAGCACACGCTCTTCCGGGTCCACCATGCGGCGGGCTTCGGTACGGCCGTGTTCGCGGATGAGGTGGTGGATGATCGCCATGTCGGGATGATGCGCAGGGGATTTTCGACGCATCAAGTCGGACCTTTGTCGCGCACCCCCATTGATAGGTTATTTGTTCCTATATTTAGAGTCGGCGACAAGAGTCCGGTGGATGGGGCCGAGTCGAGCGACCAAGGTCCGGTTTCGCGCGACCTTGGTCCGGTGGACAGGGTGGCCGCCTGGGGATGGGGCGGTGGCCGGCTGTCCGGCCGGATCCGCGAATCGGATAGACCACTTTCCCCCTTTGGCCTGCCCCCTTGCCCAGCCCCGCAGCGGTGCCGTGCCGCGACAAAGGTCCGATACTCCGGGGCCTGGACCGGCCAGCGGACTCGGACTTTTGTCGCGCCCCCCCCGCCCTGTCACGGCCCCGTGCCTCAGCGCAGCCGTTTGGCGATGCCGGTCAGGGTCTCCGCCAGCCCGGTCAGGCGCTTCGCCGCCGCGGTCCCGGCCTGCGCCGTGGGCAGCTGGCGGGCCAGGCTGTCCAGGCCGGCGGCCAGGGCGCTGTCCCGTTCCTTGCCGGTCAGGCGCGCCGCCGCCTGGTCCAGGGCCTCGGTCAGCGGCGTGGTGAGGGCAGCGGGAAGGGCGTTGGTCCGCGCCAGCTGGTCCATATAGGCACGGGCGACGACAGGGTCGGCCGGCCAGGTGGCTGGAACCTGCCGCTGCGGGTTCAGCACCGCCCCCTGGTCGGCCAGGGCCGCAGCTGCCAGTTCGTTCGCGGTCAGGTGATCGCTGGGGGTCAGTTCCAGCACGTCCAGGCCCCGCACGATCTCCGTCGCGTAGATCCGGCCCCGGTACCAATAGGCGGACCAGAAGCCGCCCAGCGCCATCCGCTCCCCATCCAGGGCGCCGCGGTCGAAGAAGGCGATCTCCACCGGGTTGGCGGTGTCGGTGAAATCGATGACGGAGATGCCGCCCTGGTACCAGGCCTGGACCATGATGTCCCGGCCGGGGACCGGAACCAGGGCCCCGTTATGGGCCACACAGTTCTCCTTGTCGCCCTGGGGGCCCGGCAGCTTGTAATAGCTGCGGAAGGCCAGGGATTTGTCGT
>JBJOKR010000107.1:0-16040 GCA_046045995.1 Pseudomonadota bacterium
ACGCTCCTGTCCGTGACGGTCGGGTCCGCCACGCTCCATCCGCTCGCCGTGGCGATCCTGGCGATTTCCCTCGAAGCGGGGGCCACGCGGACGGTCGCCCATCCGGTCGTTGCCGCGCTCACCCCGGTCGGCCCGGTCGCCATGCTGGCGGTCGCCGTTGGAATGCCGCTCCCCCGCATCGGTGCGGAACGTGTCCCCACGGGTATCTTCCCGCGGCTGGCGCGGCGGACCGATATCCAGTCGGTTGCGCCCCTCCCGCCGCTGCAGGTCGGGCCGATCTCCGCGAATTTCAGCCCGCATCTCGGTTCCGGCCTGGGCGTCCGGTGCCGGACGCTCCGCCCGCACCGGATCACGCACGAGCTCCGGCCGCGGGGCATCGGCCCGTACAGTTTCGGCCCTCACGGATTCGGTGCGGATGGGTTCCGGGCGGACGGACGCCTCAGCCACCGGTTCCTCGCTGCGCTTCGGCGCAGCCTCCGCCGACCGGGCCCGCGGCGCGGGGGGGGGGACAGAGGGCGCAGCCGGAGCGACTGCCGGGGCCGCCGGGACATCATCCTCGGCATCGGCCGCGGAATCATCGCCGACCTTTTCTGCCTTGCGGACGATGTAGCTGATCGCGCTCGGCGTGCAGTCGAATTCACGGGCAATGGCGGACAGCGTTGCTCCGGACCGGTACCGCTCCAGGATCTGCGGCCACGCGGATTGCGGAATACGCCCGCGGCGCTTCGGGGCGCCGCCTTCGGTTTCGGTTTCAGCAGTCAAGATGTCGCTCGGTTGCCAGTTCGGCTGTTGCGTCATGACGCAGTGTCGCCATTTTTGAAAAGGCTTCCCCGGGCGCGCACTCGGCCCGTCTTGGGGCGGAGCCGTCAGCCGATGGAAGGGGTGAAGACAGGTGATGGGCCCTATATTGGCAAAGGCCGTGGAATTTGCCAGTAGAAGAATCCGGGATCAGCCAAAAATTCCCGTTCCCCGGCCGCCGGCGTCGTGGTGATGCCCGATCGGCCCGATTGTCCAGGCGATTGCGTGGTGCCGCGGGGACGGGCCGTTGTTGTCCGTCGCCGGTCAGCGGCAGGGACAAGGACAATCGATCAACGACTATTTTAAAAATCCAGCGACTCGCCTTTTACAATATGGCCGATGACTTTGCCCAAAAGCCGGATTACGGCAGATCGGTTACGTCGTCACCGCCCGATTCGGTGCTTCGTCACCGGTCCTTCCGGGCCCTGCTTGCAGGACGGCCCAGCTTTGGGGCAGAGTGCGGAAATCCCGTCCTTTAAAAACTTCGACACGCCGGGTCCTGATGATGTGCCGTTCGTTTTGTTTTCTGGCAGCCATGGTCGCCGGACTTGTGCTGGCCGGTTCCGTGATCGCCGCCCCCGCCGGTGCCGCTCCTTGCCTGACCGAGGCGGAGGTGGACGCGGAGCGGGCGATCCGGCTGCACACGGAACTCATGGTGGTTGGTCTGACCTGTGAGCCGACGCCGGTGGAGGGACGGCCTAGCCTTTTCGCCCGCTACCGTGAGTTCACCGACCGTCATCAGGTCGATGTGCGCGCCTGGGAGCAGACGCTGATCGGCCATTACCGCCGCACCGCCAAGGGAAACGCGAATCGCCGCTTCGACAGTTTCCGCACGGCGCTGGCCAATGAAACCTCCCGCAAGGCCATCGCTTTGACCAATCCAGTCTTCTGCGGGACCTATGTGCCGGTGGTGGAGCAGATCATGGCCCTGTCGCGGGAGGAACTGCGCGCGCGCCTGGGGACGGTTGAGGTGGGGCACATCAGCAGCTTGCCCCGCTGCCCCGCCAAAAACACATCCGCCAGGACGGCGGTGGAGAGTTCCAGCCCCGTGCCGGTGCCTGCTCAACCCGGGGCGGAGACCGCGGTCGCCCGTTGATCGGCCGGGGCTGCGTCCAGCTGAAAGGCGTCCCGCTGATAGTCGCCCCGCTGGCGGTCGCCCCACGGGGGACCGTCCCAGGCTTGATCCGGCACTGGGCCTGCGCTTGCCCGCTCCCCGGGGTGGCGGGCCAGTTCCTGTTCACAGGCCGTCATCACCGACAGCCAGAACCGGGCACCGTACCGATGGTCAGCCGCGATCATCTCCACCCTGCGCATGCGGCAATGGGCGATGGCACGCTCACCCAGGGCGCCGACAAGGCGGCTGGCCAGGGTCATGATCGGGGGTGTCTGCGTCATGGGCCCTGAACATCGCCACCTGTGCCCGTGTTCCCGCACCTGCTAACAAACCCGCAACCGGGCCCGTCCCAAGAGCGGGACCACCGGAACCCGATCGCCAGCCCCATGTTGCCGTCCCGTCAGGAAACGGGAGGGGTGATGAGCGCGCGTGCACGGCGGAATGAGGAACGGATCGTGGTGGGCCAGCGCTATCGCAAGCCGGGATCCGGCCTGTGGGAGGTGATAGGCATGAACCGCGACGGGTCCGGGCACCTGCATGTGCGGCTGCGGCGCATCGATGACCCGCTGACGGAAAAGACAATCGCCGCCGCCGCCCTGCTGGATCCACGCGCCTTCCAGCCGGCCCCGTCCGAGTCGTGACTGTCTCAAGGCAGGGGGCGAGCCGGCCGGTGCTATGCGGTCCAGAACCGGCGCACGCCGTCCGCTCCGTCCTCCACCGTCAATCCGCCCTTGGCCACCATGTGGTGGGCATGGGCCAGCGCCTCCCCGATGGCGAAGCTGGTCTGATGGGTATCCAGGGGACGGCGGAACAGGCGGTCCATCAATTCCGCCCCGGACAAGGGGCGCTCCCGGCAATGGTCGAGGGTTTCCTCCAGCCGCTCCCTATGGTGGCTGGCCAGCGCCTCCAGCCGGGTCTCCAGTCCCCGGAACGGCGCCCCGTGGGAAGGGAGGACCAGCGTGTCCGTGGCCAGCCCGCGTAGCCGGTCCAGCCCTGCCAGGAAATCGGCCAGGGGGTCCGCCTCCGGTTCCGATGGCCAGACGCTCACATTCGGGCTGATGCGCGGCAGCACCTGGTCACCTGAGATCAGCAGGCCCAGCGCCGGGCAATGCAGGGCCGCATGTTCCGGCGAATGGCCACCGCCACCGATGACGGTCCAGTCCTGGTCACCCAGGCGCAGCCGCTCCCCATGGCGGATGCGGCGGTAGGTGGCGGGGACGGCCGGCACACCGCGAGGGAAGGCGTTGCCCCGATCCAGCATGGAATCCAGCCGTTCCCCCGTCAGCCCGGACCGGCGGTAGAAGCCGGCAAAGGCGGCGGCCAGTTCCGGCGACTGGTCCTGGTTCAGCAGCCGGGCCAGCAGCCATTCGCCCTGGGTCATCCACAGGGCCACGCCCCAGCGACGGACCATCCAGTCGGCCAGGCCCATGTGATCGGGATGGAAATGGGTCACCAGCACCCGTTCCACCGGAAGACCGCCCAGGTGCCGCTCGAACACCGTCTCCCACATGGCGCGGGACCTGCTGCTGCCGATGCCGGTGTCCACCACAGTCCAGCCTTGTTGCCCCCGCAGGAGCCACAGGTTGATGTGGTCCAGGGCGAAGGGCAGGGGCTGGCGCAGCCACAGGACACCGGGCGACACCTCCCGCACCTCGGCTTCGGCAGGGGCGTCGGCGATGGGGAAATCAAGCGGGGACACGGTCATCGAACTCCGGACGCGATCATGGGGGGGAACAGGTGTGGTCGATGGAACGGCCGGGAGCAAGGGCTGGTGGCCGCCCCCGAACCCTGCCCCGGAAGGTACGGCAAACCTTCACGAAAGGAAGGTGGAGCTGTCATGCCCGCCCGCGATATCAGCGCCTCGGCCGGTCCCGCGGGCTCGGCTGCCGGAGGGGGGGGGGATTGCCGGTGATTCAGCGTGCCGACAGCTATGTGATCGAGATCGAGGACGAGGCGGTGGGCGTGATCGTGCGGGAGACCGACCGGTCGGTGTTCCATGCGGTCCACCCTGGATTGACGCATCTGGACGGCACGGCATTCGCCGATGCGACGGATGCTGTGCGTGCGGTGCAACGCCTGCTGCGCCCGGCGCCTTGAACACTACCACCATTTCTGTAATGTCCCGATCGGATGGCGGCATGGGGATACCTCCTCAGGGGGGGCCACAATCTTGCCTGCTTGGCCGGTGATAGGTTTCCTGTCACTGTGGGCGCGCTTAAGGACCGGCGCGTCCGGGCATCCCGTTTGGGATGTCCGCGGCGGGTGCCAACAGGCCTGACCGACCGGTCGCCGCACGGGAGCGGCCCCTCGCGGGGCCAATAAGGAGAAAGGTGAACACCATGACATTCCGCAACCTGCTGCTCGTCGGCACGGTCGCGCTCGGTCTGCCGACCGCTGCGGCTGCCCAGTCCGACGCCAAGATCACCGAAGGCATCTATCTCGGCGCCCAGGCGGGTGCCAGCTGGCTGAACACCATGACCCTTGATGGGCCGGTGGACAATGCCCTGGATTTCGATGAGGACTGGACCGGCCTGCTGGAGGCCGGCTACCGCTTCGGCAACGGCGTCCGCCTGGGTGTCGAGGTCGGGTACACCGACCACACGGTGGAGGGGATTGCCGGCGGCAATGCCACCCGCACCGGCACCCGCGGCGACCTGAACGCCCTGTCCTACATGGGGGTGGCCGCCTATGAGTTCGAGACGGGCGCGCTGATCCGCCCCTACCTGGCCGTCGGTGCCGGTTGGGTCACCGTCGATTACGACAATGTCGGCAACCTGTTCAGCGCCAACCAGACGGTCAGCCAGAAGGAAAGCTCCTTCGCCTATCAGGCGGGCGCCGGTCTGATCGCGGCGATCGCCCCGAACCTGGAACTGAGCCTGAACTACCGGTTCATCGACGCCAACGCCCTGGAGTATCGGACCTCCACCAACACCGCCTTCTCCGAGGACTATCAGAACCACTCGGTCCTGCTGGGCCTGCGTTGGGTCTTCGGTGCCACCCCGGCCCCGGCCCCCGAGCCGGCTGCCGCCCCGGCGCCAGCACCGGCCCCGGCGCCCGCCCCCACCCCGGCCGTGCCGGCGCAGGAGCAGGCGATTTCCCGCAACTTCACCGTCTTCTTCGACTGGGACAGCAGCGAGCTGTCGGCGGATGCCCGCCAGGTGCTGGCCGATGTGATGGCCAATGCCCGCCAGGGCCGGGTGACGGTGATCGAGGTCATCGGCCATGCCGACACCTCCGGCCCGACGGATTACAACCAGCGCCTTTCCGAGCGCCGGGCAGAGTCCGTGCGCGCCTACCTGACCGCCCAGGGCATGTCCGGGGCCGAGATCGCGGTGCGGGGCCGCGGTGAGTCCGAACTGCTGGTCCCCACGCCCGATGGCGTGCGGGAGCCGTCCAACCGCCGCGCGGTCATCCTGTTCCCGTAAGCATCAGCCCGGGAACAGACCACTGGACAAAGAGGGGGCGGCGCCGGTCGGTGCCGCCCCCTTCGCCTTTTCCGGGACGCGGTTCCGCGCCTTATGAAGCCCGTCTCGGGCCAAGGGCTCAGGCCAAGGGGGCGATGCCGTGCTCCAGGGCCCAGACGGCGGCCTGGGTCCGGTTGGCGGACCGGGTCTTCCGAAGCACATTCTTGAAGTGCATCTTGACCGTGGATTCAGAGATGGCGAGACGTCGCGCGATCTCTTTGTTGGCCAGC
Source organism: Pseudomonadota bacterium (assembly GCA_046045995.1). Lineage (GTDB taxonomy): Bacteria > Pseudomonadota > Alphaproteobacteria > Azospirillales > Azospirillaceae > Indioceanicola. The sequence goes on from JBJOKR010000107.1 coordinate 5,607, forward strand.
CCGGCTAGAAGACAGGACAGGATCTGGCTTTCCCGGCGGGACAGGCCGTCCGGCCCCGCTGCCGGGACCGCTGCCGGGACCGCCGCGGTGCCTGGGGCGGCTGGCTGCCATCCTGGCCCCAGGCGCGGTAGGGCCTGTTCCGGCAGCACCGCCTGCCCCTGGAGCACAAGGCCCAGCGCCCGGCGGAGCAGGGGCTGGGGCAGGTCCTTCGACAGATGGGCGACGATGCCCACGGCCATCCCCTCCGCCAGCAGGTCCCCCTCCTCCCCTTCCGCGGTCAGAACGGCAAGGGGCGTATCGCCGGCCACCGCCCGAAGGGACCGCAGCATCCGGCCCGGTTCCCCCGCATCGGTCGTACCGGGGCTTGGGCCAGGATCCACGACAATCAGGTCCGGTGGCCCGGAATCCCGCACGGCGCGCTGCAGCGCCTGGAGCGTGTGGAAGCAGGCCACATCCTGGGTTCCGTCCCGCAGCAGCGCGGTCAGGCCCTGGGCATAAAGCCTGTCCCGATCCAGCACCATGACCCGACGCCCCGTCCCCTCCATCCGATCCTCCGTATTTTAGGCATTTTTTATGGGAAAACGCTGCTGTATTTTGAGAAAACTAAGTAAAAGATTTAAAAGAAAGCAGTCTTGCCTATCATTTTTCTGTGATGTTGATCAAAAATCTACCATTTTATTGTCAGTTCGAAAGAGGAATATGTTGCGCCAATTTCGAATCGGGGGAATCCTTCTGGCGCGGGGATTGTCGGCTGGGCGGCATCTCCCGTCACCCGGGTGGGGGAGAGGGTCATGAGCATGGCGTTGCGGCAGATGGAAGCGCGTTGGTCCGGTCCCGTCATGTCTGTCTTGTCGGGAAGCAGGCAACCGGGGACATCGGCCGCCCCCCTTCGCAGCTTTCTGATCATCGACGGGCAGTCGATGGTGCGCCACGGCTTGGCCATGGTGATGCAGGCCGCCTCCCCCGGGGCGGAAAGCCGCCATGCAGGCGACCTGGACAGTGCACTGGCCCAGCCGGCCCCCACGCGACCCGATCTGGTTCTAGTCGATCTGGCTGCCCTGGGGCCGGTGGCGGAGGGGCTGTACCGCCTTTGCCGCCGCTGGCCGGATGTGGCGGTGATCGTCATGGCGGCCGCGGCGGACCCCGTTGCCGCGCGCACAGCGTTTCAGGCGGGTGTGAAGGCGTTCCTTTTGAAAAGCGATCCGGGAACGGTGCTGGAGCACACGGTCCACCTGGTCCTGGCCGATACGGGCCATGTCTGCCTGCCGCGCTGGCTGCTGGCCGATCGTTCGGTCGCCCCCACCGCGGCATCGTCGCGGGCTGTGTCGGACCGCGATCAGGTGCGGGCGGCCTTCAACCGTCTGACCGCCCGCCAGCGGGAGATCTTCGCCCTGATCCTGGGTGGCTGTTCCAACAAAGAGATTGCGCGGCGCCTTGGCGTGTTGGAAGGGACGGTGAAGGTCCATGTCCGCACAATGATGCAGAAGCTGGGCGTTACGAATCGCACCCAGGTCGCCCTGCTGGCCGCGCGCTGCGGGCTGAAGCCGGCGGATTGACGGGATCCGCCGACAGTTTCGCTTTCGCGGGTCAGTCGAACAGCGCGTCGATATCCGCTTGGGAAACGGTATCGTTGCCCTTGGCCGGTCCGTGCAGCTGAAGGGTGCCGTCCACCCTGTCCGTCGTCGGTGGCAGGGGCAGGGCCTCGAACTCCTTCTGGTTCCAAACGGACATCATGGATTCCACACGCTGTTCGATGAAGGCCAGTGCCTGCACCACCTTGGTGATGCGCTGGCCGGTCAGGTCCTGGAAGTTGCAGGCCTCGAAGATACGCAGGATGACGTCGTTCAGGTCCTTCAGGCGGGAATTCTGATACCCTTCCGGCAGCTGGGATCGGACTTCATGGATGATGTCCTCGATCTCCTCCGCAGCACCGATGATGCTGTTGGTCGCCAGTTCTGTCGACTGCACCACCGCACTCAACTGCTCGCTAGCCTCCAGGAACTTATCCTCCCGCGCCAGCGGGTGGCGAAGCTGGGCCATTTCCACCTTGGTGGCCTTGATCCGCCCGGCTATGTCCGCGATCTCCACCTGGATCTGGTCGATCTGGCCGCGGTCCTGGGTCAGGAACCTGTCCAGCTTCGATCCCACGGCGTGGATCGCCGCCATGATTTCACTGGTGTCCAGGGCGACTGCCGCCGGGGCGGCGGGGGATGCTGCTGTGGCGGCTGGCGGGGCAGCCAGGGCGGGGCCGGCGGGCGGGGGCGCGTCCGCTGCCGGCGCACGGAAAGGCTGGCCGCGGTTGGCCCGCTGCAGTTCCGCCGTGAACGGCCGGTTCGTCGAACGCGTCATCAATCCCTCCTTCGCGGCGGGGGCCAGCCCCACCCTGTCACCCAGCCGACAGAATGCGACAATTCGCCGAAAGTTTTAAGCGCGGTCTTTCGCGGGATCAGCCGCGGTGGACCGTATAGGCCCAAGGGCTGATGATCAGGGGGACGTGATAGTCCTCATCCGGGTCGGCGATACTGACCCTTATGGACACGACGTTGAGGAACCGGGGCTCCACTTCCACCACACCGTTTTCGCGGAAGTAGTCACCCGCCCGGAATCGAAGTTCGTACTCCCCGCGCTCCAACTCCTCACCCGCCATCAAGGGACGGATGGTCTGGCCTTCCATGTCGATCACCATTTCCCGGATCGGGTGGACGGCATCGTTGGGCCCGAGCCAGAACACCTCCACATGCATGCCGTCCGCCGGCCGTCCGTGCAGGGAGTCGATCACCTTGGTGGTCAGGGATGCCATGGATGTGCCGCGGTGCCAAAGAAGGGCAGGGATGATCGAAACGGACGGGGCGAATGTCAATCCCAGGCGGAATAGGGGTATTCGGCTGCCTGGAACCGGACAAGCCGCCGGCCTGTTCCCCTGACCATGACAGCAAGGCCCCCCGACCGCCCCCGATCTCCCGGGTTCGGCCGCCCGGGGGCCAGTGGTGGAGCCATATCGTGACCGCTTTCAAAGCCCCTGACGTGCGCGCGCTGGTATCCGATATCCTTCCCATCGGGCCGGTGAATGTGTCCCCGGCGGAGCGGCAATGGACCGGGGGGCTGGGCGGTGCGCTGCTTCTGGCGGGACTCGGGGCTCGTCACCGCGTCGGGTCGCTGCTGGCCGTGGCAGGGGGGATCCTGCTTTTCCGTGCCGTCACCGGCCATTGCCCGGCCTATACGGCCCTGGGCCTGGGCCTGGATCAGGAGAAGGGGAGCGGGCAGGGGCGTCCGGCCCGGGGCTCGGTCCCGCCGCGGCAGCCGGCCCATGGCGGCTGGCGGGAGTCGCCCCGCTCCGCCGCGGTGGCAGAGGTGTTGGGGGGACCCGCTCCCTTCGCCCGCAGTACCATGCGCCGTCCGACCGCGGATGACGGCGTCCAGGAAGCGTCGGAGGAATCCTTCCCCGCCAGCGATCCCCCGTCCTTCATGGCCGGGACGGGCACGGCGGCAGCCGAAACGGCAAGCAACGCCTCAAGGCGCGATGGCTAAAGGGGCCCGCGGGACTGACCCCGCCGCGGGAGAAGCCGGCCGAGGGTCGCTCACTCCGGCACAATCCAGGTGACGGCGCAGCCGCCGCGGGGCCCGGACAGGGCGGCTTGCAGGGCAGGCAGGACAATGCGCAGCCGGTCGTCCATCTGCCAGGGGGGATTCACCACCACCATGCCGCAGCCGACCATGCGGTCGATCCGCCCTTCCTCCTCCCAGATCAGTTCGGCCGCCAAGATGCGGCGGATGCCGCTATCCTCCAGCATCTGGTGCAGGCGCCAGACGGCGGCCCGGTCCTTGACCGGGTACCACAGGGCCTGGATGCCGGTCGGCCAGCGCTGATGGGCAAGGCGTAGGCCCTGGCCCAGGCGTTCATACTCATCCGCCGCCTCGAACGGGGGGTCGACCAGGATCAGACCCCGCTTTTCCTTCGGGGGCAGATGGGCCTTCAGGGCCAGCCAGCCGTCCATGTGGTGGACCTGGGTCTGGGCATCGCCGCGGAATTCCGCCTTCAGGGTCTGCACATCATCGGGGTGAAGTTCCGCCAACACCAGCCGGTCGTCCGGCCGCATCATCGCCCGCGCCAGCCGGGGGGAGCCGGGATACCAGCGGATCGCCGCGTCACCGCCGTTGCTGCCATTTCCGCGATTTCCGCCATTGCCGGTGCAGGCGCGCACGGCCGCCAGATAGGCCCGCACCTCCGCCGGCAGGTCGGGGGCTGGCAGCAGGCGGCGGATGCCCGCCTCCGCCTCCCCCGTGCGGCGCGCCTCCGGCCCGTCCAGGTCGTAGCGGCCGATGCCGGCATGGGTGTCCAGCACGCAATAGGGGGCCGCCTTGGTGTTCAGCCGTTCCAGGATCATGGCCAGGATGACGTGCTTCATCACATCGGCCGGATTGCCCGCGTGGAAGGCGTGGCGGTAGTTCATGGCATCTCCCCCCGCAGCTTGATCGGCGGCGGTTTCTGCACCCCCAGCTTCATCTCCCGCACGGTGATGTAGGCGCCGCTGGCGATCACGATCAGGGCGCCGCCCACCACCCACAGGTCCGGCACCTCCCCCCACAGGGCGAAGCCCCAGACCGTCGCCCAGATCATGGCCGTGTAGTCGAACGGCGCGACCACCGCCACCGGCGCCTGGCGGTAGGCATTGGTCAGCAGCATCTGCGCGATTCCGCCCACCAGCCCGATAGCGACCAGCAGGGCCAGATCCGTCCACGACACGGGCATGACGAAGTTGACGGGTAACATCGCGCCGCTGATCACGGCCGCCGTCGTCATGAACCAGAAGACGATGGTGGAATTCTTCTCCGTCGTGGACAGGCGGCGGATGCCGATCATCGCCATTGCCCCGAAAAAGGCGCTGAGCAGGGCCAGAACCGCCCCTAGGGCCAGGCCGTCCCCGGCGGTACCCGGTGCCGTCAGCCCCCCCTGCGTCAGGTCCGGCGACAGCATCACCAACACCCCGCAGAAGCCGACGATGATGGCCAGGGTCCGGCGCCACCGCACCCTCTCCCTCAGCAGCAGCACCCCCAGCAGGGTGACGAACAGCGGCGCGGTGAAGGTCAGGGCGGCGGCATTCGCCAGCGGCAGCAGGGTGATCGCGGTGAAGCCGCAGGCCATGGCCGTGGCGCCGGACAGGGACCGCCAGGCATGGCCCAAGGGGCGCGCGGTCTTCAGGCTGGCGATCCCGCCCGCCCGCGCGATCATGGGCCACAGGACGACCAGCGCGAAGAACGCGCGGAAGAAGATGATCTGGTTGACCGGATAGGTATCCCCCAGCGACTTGATCGTCGCGTTCATCAGGGAGAAGAGGAAGATCGCCGTCGCCATGCTGGCGATGGCCCGGCCGATGGAGGTCGGCCGCGGATCGGCATCGGCCGAAGCGGTCATGGCGGGCTATCCGGTCATCGGACGCGGCCCGGGCGGGGCCGTATACCGGCAAAGGTGGGGCAGGGCGCCGCCATAGGCCAGCGCAGCCCAGTCATGGCAGGGTTCGAAATCCGCACGGGCATGGGCGGTTTCCGCGGGCAGGGCTGCGACGGAGATCAGCTGAGCGGCAGGCCCGCGGCCAGGCGATAGGCGCGGCGGGTTTTGGGCGCCACCTCCACCCCCTGGTCCGTGGGGCGGCAATTGGCGGACATCACCTGCCCCGCGTCGGGGGAGCCGAGCGCCGTCATCTGGTTCTGGATGCGGCAGACATAGGCGTTCCGCTTTGCCCCCTGACCGCCATTGTACCGGGCCAGGGCCCCGGCCCAGCTTCCCGTCTCCCGCTTCAGGCGGATCAGGTAATTGGCGGCATAACGAACATTCTCGCCCGGGTTCATGATCCGCTCCACCGGGCGGAAGGCGGCCTGGTGGTGCTGGACCGACAGCTGCATGCAGCCGGCGAACACATTGCGGCGCAGGCGGCCCTGGTCGTCGCGCAGCAGGCGTGCCGCCTCCCGCTCATTGGCGGGGAAGTGGGCGCGGCCATGGATGTTGAGCGCGTAATTCGCGGGCGTGCCGTTCCGGCCGCTTTCCGACAGGGCAACGCTCAACAGCATGCCGCTGGGAAGGGCCAACTCCTGCTCCGCCGCCAGGATATGCTCCAGACAGGTCTGGGGCGGCGGGGCGGGCTTCCGCTTCGGAACGGTCGCTTGGGCGGGAAGGGCGATGGCGACCAGGGTGATGAACCCGGCGGCGACTCCGGCGACCCGGCACAGAAGGGGGGCGATGAAGCGGCGCGTCTGCGTCATATCTCCCCTCCTCTTCGTTTCGCTCACCGGTCCCATGTGCCGGTCGCATAGCCATCGGTCATATGGGGGGGGAGAGTCAACCCATTTATTCCAGTCGACGTGTCCGAATCGCCACACCCATCCCTTTTGAACGGGGTGGATGGCGGGGTGGGTAACCTTGACCTGGGTCAATGCCGAGACCAAACCCGATCCCCGATGATCGGACCAGGGGTGCCCGATTGTCGGGTGCCGGACGAAACCAGAAGGCAGGCGACGCCGTGATCGAGAAACATGACCTGATCCACGAATTTCCCGAACACCGGGAGCGCATCCACGATCTGAAGACCACGAACGCCCATTTCGCCCGCCTGTTCGCCGAATACCATGAGGTGGACCATCAGGTTCACCGGATTGAAACCGGGGCGGAAGCAGCCTGCGATGAACGGCTGGATGAAGCCAAGCGCAAGCGCCTGACCCTGAAGGATGAACTGTATGAGATGATCCTGACGGCCAAGGCCGCCTGATCCCCCCGCCTTACACCCTTGCCCGATCGGGCGGGTCTGGCCCATATCGCGGAGACGGCGCCCCTTCCGGCGCCGTTTTCCCTTAAGGGCACTGGCCATGACCGACAGTCGAGCGGCGAACGGTTCCTCTGATCCCCTTCCCGTGGCGGTCGGGGTGGAGCAGGCCCTTTCCCGTGCCTATGACCACCTGGACCGGGGGGAAACGGCGGCGGCCCTGGGCGCCCTGCGGGAAGCGCTGGCCATCGATCCCAATTGCGCGGAGGCGAACGGAGCCCTGGCCGACCTGCTGTGCGCGGACGATCCGGCGGCGGCGATCCCCGCCTATCGCGCCGCCCTGGCGGGGGAGCCCGGGCGCGTCCCCTGGCAGCGGGCCCTGGCCGACGCGCTGGAGCGGACCGGTGACGGGGCGGGTGCGATGGCGGTCTGCCAAGCCCTGCTGGCCCGCCGTCCGGATGATGCACCCACCCGCCGCCGCCTGGCCCGGCTGCTGACTGCCGCCGGAGACATTTCCGCCGCGCTTGAGCATGCATGGGAGGCGCGGTTCCTGGACGGGAGCCTGTCCGCCATGGCCGACCTGGCCCCGGCCTTCCTGGCGGCGGGGGAGGCGCTGGCTTTGACGGAGATCCTGGAGCCCCTGCTGCGCCGGGCCGATCCGGACGATCCCGCCCTGGCGCCCGGGCTGGTCGCCCTGGGCCGCGCCTGGTCCGCCCTGGCGGAGGGGGAGAAGGCGCGCAATGCCTGGACCCGGGCGCTGGAGGCCGACCCCGCGGACACGGCGGGGGCGGGGCCCCTGATCGCCGCCCTGGATGCCGCCACGGCGGGCGGGGAGGGTGGGGAACTGACCCCCGCCTTCGTCCGCGCCTTGTTCGACCGCTATGCCGACCGGTTCGAGGCGGATCTGGTGGACAAGCTGCACTACACCGCCCCCCAGGCGATCCGCCGGGCGCTGGAAGGCTTGGGCCTGCGCCCGGGGGCGGATCTGCGCATCCTGGATGCCGGCTGTGGCACCGGGCTGGCGGGGGCGGAGCTGCGCCCCTTCGCCGCCCATCTGGCCGGTATCGATCTTGCCCCCCGGATGGTGGAGAAGGCGCGGGCCCGCGGCATCTATGATGCGCTGGCTGCCGGGGATCTGATGTCCGCGTTCCAGGCGGAGCCGGCGGCATGGGACCTGATCGTCGCCGCCGATGTGCTGGTCTATCTGGGGGATCTGGGGCCGGTGCTGGCCGGTGCCGCCACCGCCTTGCACCCCGGCGGCCGCCTGGCCTTCACCTGCGAACGGGGGGACGCAGACGGCTACCGCCTGCATGAGGGGCGGCGTTACGCCCATGGGGAAGGGCATGTTCGCGCCGCCGCCGCCGCGACCGGGCTGGAAGTGGACCTGCTGGAGGATGTGGTGCCCCGCCATGACCGGGGCCGGCCCGTCGCCGGCATGCTGGTGGTGCTGCGCCGGCCCTGATCGGGAAGGGAAGGGCTGGGCAGGGAGGAGCCAGGCAGGAAAGGGAAGGGGCCGCCGGTCAGAGCAGGGGCAGGCGCCGCACCAGGGTCGCCGGCTCCCCCTCCGCCTGCCAGGCGGCGGTCAGGGTGCCGTCCCCGTCCAGGGTCAGGGACAGCCAATTGCGGGTGGGCAGCATGCGCCGCCCGGTCTCCGGGAAACCCGTCATCTCCAACTCCAGCCCGTCGAACAGGTTTTCCTTGCCCCGGGCCATCCGTTCCATTCCCCGCACCAGCAAATCCGGTGGGGGCGGGTGGACGATGCCGGAACTGATCAACTGCCAGATCTCCACCCCCGGCCCGCGCAGCACCCCGACGCTGCCCAGATGCACCTCCCCCGACAGGACGGTGACCCGGCAACCGGCATCCCGGGCGAACAGGGCCAGCACGCGGACAAGCCATTGCCATTCCTCCGCATGGGCGGGGCTGCGCCACTGGTCGCGCAGGTCATCCTCAATGATCTGATGCCCGGGGATCAGGTTCAACACCCGCTCCAGCAGACCGAATCCGGGGAAAACCAGAGGCACGCTGGACATCAGGAGCAGATGCCCGCAGCCCCGGAACCGTTCCAGCCAGCGGGGCAGCATCTGCCGTGTGGCCGGGGAAAGCACCCGGTCCGGCCGCCGCTCGCTGCGCAGATCGGGGGCCAGGATGCCGACACCGTTCAGGATCAGCCCCTGGCTCAACCCCCCGCTTCCGTCACCGGGCCCGTCCAGGGCCCCCCAGACCGTTTCCGGCGGGTCCCCCTCTGCCATGCCCACCTGGAACAGGCGGAAGGCCCGGGATGCGGCGGCGAAGATGGCCTTGTAGGCGGGACAGTCCAGCAGGGGATCGGGGTAGCTGCCCCAGCCGTCCACGATATCGTGATCGTCCCACATGGCGACGATTGGCACGGAGGCGAGGACGGCCGCCGCCTCCGCCTGGGACCACGCATGGCGGTAGGTGGCCAGGTACCAGACATCCAGCTGGAAGGGCAACTCGTCCGGAACGGCCGCCACCGCCGCCCGGCGAAGGATCGGCAAGGCCCCCACCGGGGCCAGGGCGGGCACCCGCTCCCACAGCCCGTCGGCATAGACCTGGTCGCCGCCCAGGAGAAGAAGGTGGAACGGCTCCGCCCGATGGCGGCCCAGCAGGTGCGCCCAGCGGGCGTTGCGGGACAGGCCCGCCGTCTCGATCTTGCTTTCATCCTCGGCCCCGCCGCAGGCGGCATAGGCGATCCGCGGCGGGACATCCGTGCCGGGGATGGTGACGTGCCAGCGTTGCTCCTGCCCGTCGAAGCCATAGCCGATTCGCCCGTCCTGCGCCCCGCGCGGCACGGCGAAATCATAGCGCCACAGCCGCAATCGACCGTGGCGCCCGTCCACCTCCCCCCAATCATGCAGGAAGCGGGGCGGAACCGGCAGGCCGACCCCATCCACCCGCAGATCGGTGGGTTCCTCTTCCCCCCCCATCACCACGGCGGCCGACAGCCGCCACCGCCCACCCTGGTCGCCGCGGGCATGCAGGATGGGGCCAAGGACCAGGACGGCCGGCGGGGCCTTGGGGCGGCGGGGGGGCTTCTGTCTCATCGGGGGAAGTATGGCGGGTCGGACCGACGCTTGCCATCCCCCCGACGCACAGGACCCGCCCCCGTCGACCCCCTATCCAGTCCGGCCCGGGGTGCTCCCGTTGGTGGCCGGCATCGCCGATGGTCCATCCTCCCAAAGCCCGTCCCCGCGGAGCAGGGACAGCATCGCGGGCGGTACCGGTTCCGACAGGACGGGATCATAGAGGCGGCGCAATTCATCCACCTGGCGGCGGTACCGGTTGACCATGGCCTGGGCGGCCGGGTCGCGCGCCAGGAGGAATTCGACATCCCGACGCTCCCGCTCACCCAGCGCATTGTCGAGATAGGCGTTGATGTCCTGCATCGTCAGCGTCTTCATCAACCTGGGTCCAGACCACGATTCCCCGGCGGCATCATTCCCAAGGCCAGGATTCCCGGGCCAGCCCCGTCGCACCCGCCGGTCCCATGGTGCGGGATCGGCCTTGCCGGGGCATCCGGGGGTGCAGCCGGGATGGGGCGACCCCCGGAGGCGATCCCTCAACGGGGGGATGATGTACTTGTTCCCCTTCGCCGCACCGGAACGCTCCACATCGAACCCCTGTTGCAACGGAGCAGCAGACAGCAGGGGGAACTGCC
>JBJOKR010000108.1:0-16034 GCA_046045995.1 Pseudomonadota bacterium
GCTTCGCCAAATCCACGCCGATCATGCTAACCTGTCCCACGGACGCCTCCCTCAGTAGCGGTTAAGACACCCACTACTCTGGCACACAGATGCCGTCAGGGGGGCGTCCACCCCATCGGTGCGAGCGTAAGCGAGGGCCGACATTCCCGAGCATTGAACCGCGAAGGAATGTCGCCCCTCGGGCTCCGCCCTCGCAGCGACCTACCGAAGTTCCGCGACCGTCGTCAGCAGCAGGGCGATGTCCGGGTCGCGGGACAGGCGGTGGTCGCCGTCCTTGACCAGGGTGATGCGCACATCGTCCCACGTGATCGCCCCGGCCAGCTCCAGGCTAAGCTCATGGGGCACATCCGTGTCCCGCATCCCGTGCAGCAGGCGCACGGGTGCGGTGACCGGCACTGTTCCGCCCAGGATCAGGTGGCGGCGCCCCTCCTCCACCAGGGTGCGGGTGATGCGGTAGCCGGCAGGGTCGTAGGCGCTGGGCTGCACCAGGAAGCCGTCGGCCAGCATCCGGGCCCGGGCCGCCGGGTCCAGCCGATCCCAGATCAAGCGTTCGGTGAAATCCGGGGCGGCGGCGATGGTCACCAGCCCGGCGATCCGGTCCGGCCGGGCCATGGCCGCCAGGGTGGCGATCCAGCCACCCATGCTGGACCCGACCAGCACCAGCTTTCCCGCCGTCGCCCCGTCGATCACGGCCAGGGCATCGTCCAGCCACAGGCCGATGGTGCAGGCATCCCAGTCGCCGCTGCTGGCGCCGTGGCCCTGGTAATCGAAGCGCAGGAAGGACCGCCCCGCTTCGGCCGCCCAGGCGTGCAGAGCACGCGCCTTGGTGCCTGTCATGTCCGACCGGAACCCGCCCAGGAAGACGATGGTCGGCCCCGCACCGGGGCTATGACGATAGGCTATTCTCCCCGCCCCCCGGGTCAGGCTATGTATCGGCCCGTCGATTCCGCCGCCGTCCTGTTCGAGCATCCGCGATCCATGTCTTCCGAGGCCGCCCCTTCGGGCCCCTATGAACCCGGCACCCTAGCGACCGCGACCGGTTCCGACAATCATGCCCAGCCCGGCGAGGTGTATGGTGGCGCCCCCCCCCTTGAGGAGGCATCCCCCGCCGACCGGGTCGCCGCCGTCTTCGGCGGGGGCCGTCCGGTCATCCTCCAGATCATCCCCAGCCTGGTGACCGGCGGGGCGGAGCGCGGCTGCATCGACGTGGCGGCGGCGATCCAACGGGCGGGCGGGCGGGCCATCGTCGTGTCATCCGGCGGGCCGATGGCGCGGGAGTTGGAACGCCACGGCGCCACCCACATCACCCTGCCCGTGGACAGCAAGAACCCGCTGACCATCCGCCGCAACGCCGGCAAGCTCCAGGCCCTGATCCGGGAACACGGGGTGGACATCATGCATGCCCGGTCCCGGGCCCCGGCGTGGAGTGCGCTGTGGGCGGCGCGGGCGGCGGGCATACCCTTCGTCACCACCTTCCACGCGCCCTACAATTTCGGCAACGCGCTGAAGAAGGCCTACAACGCCGTGATGGCCAAGGCCGACCGGGTGATCGCCGTCTCCGCCTTCGTGGCGGAGCATGTGCGCCGGGAATACGGGGTGGCGCCGGACCGGCTGCGCATGATCCACCGTGGGGTGGACGTGGGCATCCTGGCGCCGGACATGGTGACCCAGGCCCGCATGGCGAAGCTGATCGCCGATTGGCGCCTGCCGGAGGATCAGCGCATCATCCTGCTGCCCGGCCGCCTGACCCGGTGGAAGGGCCAGGGCGTGCTGATCCAGGCCCTGGCCCGGCTGGGCCGCGCGGACGTGCGCGCCGTGCTGGTGGGGGACGACCAGGGCCGCAGCGATTACCGGGCCGAACTGATCGCCCAGGTGAATGCCCTGGGGCTGGAGGGGCAGGTGAGCCTGGTCGGCCACTGCACCGACATGGCCGCCGCCTATATGCTGGCCGATGTGGTGGTCAACGCCAGCACCAAACCCGAAGCCTTCGGCCGCGTGATCGCGGAGGCCCAGGCCATGGGCCGGCCGGTGATCGTCACCGACCTGGGCGCCGTGCGCGAAACGGTGCGGGACGGGGAAACGGGGCTGGTCGTCCCACCGGACGATCCCGACGCCCTGGCCCAGGCGATCCGCGCGGTGCTGGACCTGGACCCGCTGCAACGCCAGGCCGTGGGCCTGGACGGCATCGCCCATGTCCGCCGCAACTTCACCAAGGACGGCATGTGCCTGGCCACCCTGGCCGTCTATGCGGAGCTGCTGGGAAGTTAGGGCGCGGGGATTGCGACCAGCAGGTCCAGCGGTGCGCAACCGCTCCCCCCTTGAGGAGGGGTCCGGCAGCACCGTCCCATGCCCGGCGTCCAGGGCACCGCCCTTGTTGACCCCTCACCCTCCCATTGCGTGCGCAATGGGCCCCTCCCTCTCCCTCAAGGGGAGAGGGGAACAAAGCCCCCTCACCCCTGGCCCGGCCGGCTGGCGGCGATGGCGCGGGAGAGGAGGATCACGGGGATGATGCCCACCGCGACGATGGCGATGGCGGCGGTGCTGGCCTCTGCCAGGCGTTCATCGCTGGCGAGTGTGTAGACGCGCACCGCCAGGGTATCGAAATTGAACGGGCGGACGATCATCGTCGCCGGCAGTTCCTTCATCACATCCACGAAGACCAGCAGCCCGGCAGTCAGCAGGCTTCCCTTCATGATCGGCACATGCACCCGCACCATGGTGCCGCCGGGGGAATAGCCCAGGACCCGGGCCGCCATGTCCAGGCTGGGGCGGATCTTGCCCAGGCTCGCCTCCACCGTGTTGAAGCTGACAGCCAGGAACCGGACCAGGTAGGCATAGACCAGGGCGACGATGGTGCCGGACAGCAGCAGGCCGGAGGAGATGCCGAAGGTCTCCCGCATGAACGCATCCACCGTGTTGTCGAAGGCCGCCGCCGGGATCAGGATGCCGACCGCGATCACGCTGCCCGGCACGGCATAGCCCATGGCCGCCACCCGCGCCGCCCCGCGCAGCAGCGGGGTGGGGCGCATGCGCAGGCCATAGGCCACCATCGCGGCAAGCGCCACGGCGATCACCGCCGTTATCCCGGCCAGGGTGAAGCTGTTCCCGGCCAGGCGCAGGAAGACCGGGCCGAACAGGGCATCCCCCCCGCCCAGCGACAGGTCGGCCAGCACCAGCAGCGGCACGATGAACCCCAGCAGCAGCGGCAGGGCGCAGGCCAGCAGCGCCCCCGCCGCCCGTATCCCCCGCAGTTCGAAACTGGGCAGGGGGCGGTAGCGGCCCGTGGAATGGTGGTAGCGGGCGCGGCCTCGGCTTACCCGCTCCAGCGCCATGACGGTTGCGACGAACAGCAGCAGCACCGCCGCCAGCTGGGCCGCGGCCACCGGCTCCCCCAGGGCGAACCAGGTGCGATAGATGCCGGTGGTGAAGGTGTCCACGGCGAAATACTGCACGGTGCCGAAATCGGCCAGCACCTCCATCAGGGCCAGGGCCAGCCCCGCCACGATGGCCGGACGGGCCAGCGGCAGGGCGACCCGGGTGAAGGTGCGCCAGGCCGACGACCCCAGGGTCCGGCTGACCTCCAGCACGCAGACCGACTGTTCCAGGAAGGCGGCCCGGGCCAGCAGGTAGACATAGGGGTACAGGACCAGGGTCAGCATGGCCGCCGCCCCGCCCAGGGACCGGATATTGGGGAACCAGTAATCCTGCCGGGTCCAGCCGAACGTCTCCCGCAGGGCCGTCTGCACCGGGCCGACGAATTGCAGCAGGTCGGTATAGGTATAGGCCATGACATAGGCGGGCATGGCCATGGGCAGCAGGAGCGCCCATTCCAGCACCCGGCGCCCGGGGAAGCGGCACATGGTCACCAGCCAGGCGGTGCCCACCCCGATCACCAGCACCCCCGTCCCCACACCCGCCATCAGCAGGGCGGTGTTGGTCAGGTAGCGGGGAAGCACGGTGGCGGCCAGATGGCTCCACACCCCGTCGGTGGGCACGAAAACCCGGGTCAGCACGATCCCGACCGGCAGCGCCACCAGAAGCGCCACCGCCAGGACCACGACAAGCCAGAAGGACGGCAAACCGAACCGCCAAGCGGAAACAGCCGGGAGCGCAGGTGTGCGACGGCGGTCCGGGGTATCCGCGGCCGAAAAATCGGTGACCGGAAAATCGGTGGCCGGGGACGCGGCGGGAAGGGCGGGCTGATCGACCATGATGCCCCCTTTTCCCACGTCCTGCGACCGGTTCGCAAGCCGGGCCGTTCGCGGGCCCTGCGGCATGACGCAGGGCCGCCATACGCTGCGGCGATACCCCTTATTCGCAAGGGGGCAATAGATGAAACATGGCCGACATGCAGGGGACATGACGCCGTCCTATCGCTGGGATCCACACAACCGCGTACGGGGATGACCGGCGATGACGCCTGAACAGATTTCCATGGTCCAACACAGCTTTGGCACGATCGCCCTGAACAAGGAGGCGGTGGCGGAAATGTTCTATTCCCGCCTGTTCGCGCTGGACCCGGCCCTGCGGCCCCTATTCACGGGCGACATGCAGGCCCAGGGCCGGAAGCTGATGGCGGCATTGGCGGTGGCGGTCAGCCATCTGCGCAATCCGGATGTGCTGCTGGTCCCCCTGCGTGAGATGGGCGCCCGGCATCGTGGCTATGGGGTGGATGACCGGCACTACGACACCGTCGCCACCGCCCTGATCCAGACCCTGGAGCAGGGATTGGGCGATTCCTTCACGCAGGAGATGCGCGGGGCCTGGGTGGCGGCCTATTCTCTGGTCGCGTCGGTGATGAAACAGGCACCCGCACGGGTGGCGGCGTGACAGGGCAACGCCCCCCTCCCGTCCGGCCAGCCCGGCCCGCTGCACCCGCCCGCGCTCCGGCGACTGAATGACCGATCCCGCCCGCCCCGCCGCCCTGGTCCCCGACCCCGCCGTTGCCGATGACGGCATCCGCCTGCGCCCATTCCGCCCCGCCGATACGGCGGCGGTGGTGCGGCTGGCGGGGCTTTGCCTGGGGCAGGGGTATATCACCGACCTGGCCCCGATCCTGGCCCGGCCGGGGCTGGTGTTCGTGGTGGCGGAGGCGGCGGGGGGCAAGGATGGGGATGGTGGGGTGGCCGGTTTCGTCTTCGGCTGGCGTTTGGAGCCAAGTGATCTGGCGGCCCTGTACCCCGAGCTGAAAGCCGCGCAGGTTGCGCATCTTGTCGGGTCGGTCGGGGAGACCGCACAGCTGGGCATCCTGAAGACAATCGCCGTCGATCCCGGCTGCCAGGGCCGGGGCCTGGGGGCCCGGTTGATGGCGGCCTGCCTGGACCGGCTGGCGGCGGACGGGGCGACCGCCCTGGTGGTTCCCGCCTGGATCATCGACGGGCGGGTCAATCTGGGCCCGCTGCTGGACCGGGCGGGCCTGCCCCCCATCGCCGCCCTGACCCGCCCCTGGCAGGCGGATTGCGACAGCGGTGCCATGGTCTGCCCGGCCCGGACCGATCGTTGCCGCTGCGATCTGCGCTTCCATGCCGGACCGCTGCGCCGCTGACCCTGCACCCTTGAACCGGGGCCGCCGCCCCTTCCCGCCATCCCCGGTCCGCGCTATGTCTGGCGGGCCCGTCCGCTGCCACTGGTGTCCCGACCGTGAAGCTCACCCCCGCCGAATGGCGTCTCAGCGTCCTGATGACGATGGTGCAATTGGTGGGCACCCTGTCCTTCATGGTGGTCATGCCCCTGGGCCCGGATTTCACCCGGGATCTGGGCATGCCGGCGGCGCAGGTCGGGTGGGTGCTCGCGGCCTATACCCTGTCCTCCGCCGTCAGCGGTATCACGGCCGCCCTGTTCATCGACCGGTTCGACCGGCGGCCGGTCCTGGCCCTGTCGCTGGTCGGGCTGGTGGTCGCGAATCTCGCCTCGGCCGCCGCCTGGGACATGGACAGCCTGCTCGCCGCCCGGGTCCTGGCCGGTGTCTTCGGCGGGCCCGCCGCCGCCCTGTCCATCGCCATCGTCGCCGACAATGTGCCGTTGGAGCGCCGCGGCCAGGCCATGGGGATGGTGATGGGCGCCATCTCCATCTCCGCCGTCATCGGCGTTCCCCTGGGGCTGGAGATCGCGCATCGGCTGGATTGGCGCTACGCCTTCCTGGCCGTCGCCGCCCTGGGCCTGTCCATCATCATCATCGCCATCGCCATCCTGCCGCCCCAGCGCAGCCATATGGAAGATCTGTCAGGGTCCGGAACCAACCCTGTTCTGCGCCTGGTCCGGATCCTGACCCGGCGCGCCACCCTGGTGGCCCTGGCCCTGTCGGCGGTATCCATCGTGCCGGGGTTCATGGTGATCACGAACATGGCAGTGTATGTGCAGTTCAACCTGGGCTTCCCGCGGGAGGATCTGGGCCTGCTCTACATGGCCGGCGGGCTGGTCAGTTTCTTCGGCATGCGCTGGACCGGCAGGCTGGTGGACCGGTTCGGGTCCACCCCGGCGATCATCGTCACCACCCTTGGCATGGCGGCGGCCCTTTGGCTGACCTATGTGGACTGGGCCCGCTGGTCCCTGCCGCTGCTGCTGCTGGTGCCGGCCCTGATGGTGTTCAACACCGCCCGCATCGTGGCCCAGAACACGGCCGTATCCAAGGTGCCGGATCCGTCGGAGCGCGCGGGCTTCATGGCCCTGGTCCAGACCTGCACCCAGGTCTTCGGCGCGGGCGGGGCGCTGCTTGCCACCTCCCTGTTGGCCACCGCCCCGGACGGGAGCCTGCTGCACATGCCGACCGTCGCCATCGTCGCCATCCTGGTGGGGTTGCCCGCCCCGCTGCTGATGTGGCGGCTGGAAGGGATGATCCCCCGCAGTGCCGCCGAAAGCCACCGGGTGAAGGCCGCCGCCACCCGCGCCGCCGCGCCGCCGGGGTAAAGCCGGGGCATCTTCCCCGGGAAGGCTGGACAACCGGGCGTCCATCCGCTCCAATCTGGCGCAACAGGGCCGGACACAGGTCCGGACAGGGGTGGGGCGGACCGTATGGCTGCAGGATCGGGGGGAACAGGATCGGGGGCAACCGGATCGGGGCAGCCCGGCGGACGCGCCAGCCTGACGGAGGATATGGAGGCGCTGCGCCGCCTGCCCCTGTTCGCGAAGATCGACAGCGGTCCCCTGCGCCTTCTGGCCTTCGCCAGCGAGCGGGTTCGTTTTGATGCCGGAACAACCCTGTTCCGCCAGGATGAGCCGGCCGATTCCGCCTATGTCGTCCTGGACGGGGTGGCGGAGGTTCTGGTGGATTGCCCGCAAGGCCCCCTGACCGTGGCGCTGGTGGAAAAGAACGGCATGCTGGGGGAGATCGCGATCCTGTGCGAGATGCCCCGCACCGCCACCGTCCGCGCCCGCACCGACCTGATGACCCTGCGCATCAGCAAGGACCTGTTCTTCCGCCTGATCGCGGAGTTCCCCCAGATCGCGGTGGAGATCATGCGCGAACTGGCCCACCGCCTGGAAAGAACCACCCGCGACCTGACCCTTGCCCGCAAGGGCTGAACGCCGTTTCGTGATGCGCGCGGAGTCCCGACACGGGGCGGGGGCGCAATCGCCGCGGCACCAACCCCTTCACCCCGCCGCCCGGGCGGGGTAGAAGGACCAGGACATCGAAAATGGGGGAGCGGGCGGGATGGATGCGTATCTGTGGGTCAAGGCCGGGCACATCATCTCCGTGATCGCCTGGATGGCGGCGATCCTGTACCTGCCCCGGCTGTTCGTCTACCACACGGACGCGGCCCCCGGCTCCGCCCAGTCGGAGACGTTCAAGGTGATGGAGCGGCGGCTGTACAAGGCCATCATGACCCCGGCCATGATCGCCACCTGGGTCTTCGGCCTGGCCCTGGTGGCGTTGCAGCCCGACTGGATGAAGGGCCAGGGCTGGCTGCATGCCAAGATCCTGTTGGTGGTGCTGATGTCCGGCGTCCACGGCATGCTGGGCAAGATGCGCAAGGATTTCGAAGCGGACCGCAACACCCGGTCCCAGAAATTCTTCCGCATCATCAACGAAGTCCCCACCCTGCTGATGATCGCCATCGTCATCCTGGTGGTGGTGAAGCCGTTCTGAGGCGGGTCGGGGTTGGGGCCGGTGCGTGTCGGGCCGCGCTTCGCTTGCCCGACCCACGGCCCTGGGCGGCCACCGGATGGATCCGCAAAACGAAAAGGGCCGCCCGGTTGCCCGGACGGCCCTTTCTTACGCTTTGTACAGGAGGTGTTGGACCACCCGCGCCGGCGGATCAGTGACCGCCGCCGGAAAGCGCCTTCACCACTTCCTCTGTCACCTTCTTGGCGTCGCCCAGCAGCATCATGGTGTTGGGGCGGAAGAACAGTTCGTTTTCGACGCCGGCATAGCCCGCCCCCATGGACCGCTTGATGAACAGCACGGTCTTCGCCTTTTCCACGTCCAGGATCGGCATGC
Organism: Pseudomonadota bacterium; assembly: GCA_046045995.1. GTDB lineage: Bacteria > Pseudomonadota > Alphaproteobacteria > Azospirillales > Azospirillaceae > Indioceanicola. The sequence continues at coordinate 8,438 of JBJOKR010000108.1, forward strand.
CGTAGATGGGGCTGGCCGGGTCGGTCTTGGCGGCGGGGTTGGTCACGTCGTTGGCGCCGATGACATAGGCCACGTCGGCCTGACCGAAATCGCGGTTGATCTCGTCCAGCTCGAACACCTCGTCATAGGGCACATTGGCTTCGGCCAGCAGCACGTTCATGTGGCCGGGCATGCGGCCCGCCACGGGATGGATGGCATACTTCACCTCCACCCCTTCGGCCTTCAGCAGGTCGCCCATTTCGCGGAGCGCATGCTGGGCCTGGGCCACGGCCATGCCGTAGCCGGGGACGATGATGACCTTGGCCGCGTTCTTCATGATGAAGGCGGCGTCATCGGCGCTGCCCTGCTTGAAGTTGCGGTCGATGGCCGCCCCACCGCCCGCGGCGGCGGCGGCGCTGTCCCCGCCGAACCCGCCCAGGATGACGTTGAAGATCGAGCGGTTCATGCCCTTGCACATGATGTAGGACAGGATCGCACCCGACGCACCGACCAGGCTGCCGGTGATGATCAGCAGGTTGTTTTCCAGCGTGAAGCCGATGCCCGCCGCCGCCCAGCCGGAATAGCTGTTCAACATGGAGACGACGACCGGCATGTCCGCCCCGCCGATGGGCAGGATCAGCAGCAGGCCCAGCGCCAGGGCCAGGATCACGATCAGCCAGAAGACAACGGCGCTCTGCGTCGTGCACAGCAGCACGATCAGAACCACCAGCAGGATGCCCAGGGTGGCGTTCAGCGGGTGCTGGCCCTGGAAAACCAGGGGCTTGCCGCTCATCCGCCCGTCCAGCTTGGCAAAGGCGATGATCGACCCGGTGAAGGTGACGGCGCCGATGGCGACACCCAGGCTCATCTCGATCAGGGAGCCGATCTTGATGTCGCCACGCACCCCGATGCCATAGCTTTCCGGGCTGTAGAAGGCGGCAGCCGCCACGAACACGGCGGCCAGACCCACCAGGGAGTGGAAGGCCGCCACGAGCTGGGGCAACTGGGTCATCTGGATGCGCTGGGCGATGACATAACCGGCACCGCCGCCGATGGCGATGCCGCCGATGATAAGCAGCCAGCGCCAGGGCGCCACATCATTCTGATGGTTGGTGATGACCAGGGTGGTGACGATGGCCAGCGCCATGCCCGCCATGCCCAGGAGATTGCCCTGACGGGCGCTTTCCGGGCTGGACAGGCCGCGCAGGGCCAGGATGAAGCAGACCGCCGCGATCAGATAGGCGATGGATGCAGCAACGACCATGACATCGCCCCCTTACTTCTTGGCGGCGCCGGAGGGCGCCTTCTTCTTGTACATGGACAGCATGCGCTGGGTGACCAGGAAGCCGCCGAAGATGTTCACGCTGGCCAGCACCACCGCCAGGAACCCGAAGAAGGTGGAGATGCCCGACGCGCTGGCGATCGTGGCGATCAGGGCGCCGACGACGATGACGGAGGAGACCGCGTTGGTCACCCCCATGAGGGGGGAGTGCAGGGCCGGCGTCACCTTCCAGACCACGTAATAGCCGACGAAGCAGGCCAGCACGAAAACGGTCAGGCCGACGACGATGAAGGGCATGCCCGACGCTTCCGCCGACTGGGCGGCGATCAGGGTCGCCTGGTTGGCCAGATCGGCGGCACCGGCCGCCATCTCCTTGGCCTGGTTGGCCAGATCGGCCGCATTCTGCGCGTGTTCTTTCGGATCCATGGATCAGGCTCCCGAACTCTGGGGCGGGACGGACGGGGCGGCCCCGTCCTCCGGGGGCGTCGCGGATTCGGCGGCGGGGGCGGCCGGTGTCTCCGGTGCCGGGGCAGGCGCCGGAGCGGGAGCAGGGGCAGCCTCGGCGAAGGCGGCGTGGACCACCTGTCCGCCGCGGGTCAGGGCCGTACCCTTCACCAGCTCATCCTCCCAGTTGAAGGCCAGGACACCGTCCTTCACGAAGGGGGTGAGGAAGGTCAGCAGGTTCTTGGCATAAAGGGCGGAGGCGTCGACCGGGATGCGGCCGGGCAGGTTCACATGGCCGACGATCTTGACGCCATATTTCTCCACCACCTCCCCGGGGATGGAGCCTTCGACGTTGCCGCCCTGCTCCACCGCCATATCCACCAGCACGGCACCCTGCTTCATGGATTTCAGCATCTCGTCCGTCACCAGGGTCGGCGCCTTCCGCCCGGGGATCAGGGCGGTGGTGATGACGATATCCTGCTTCTTGATCGTTTCGGCGATCAGGGCGCGCTGCTTTTCCTGGTACGCCGCGGACATTTCCTTGGCATAGCCGCCGGCCGTCTGGGCCTGCTGGAATTCCTCATCCATCACGGCGACGAAGGTTCCGCCCAGGCTTTCCACCTGTTCCTTGGTGGCGGGGCGCACATCGGTGGCGCTGACCACAGCGCCCAGGCGGCGGGCGGTGGCGATGGCCTGCAGGCCGGCCACACCGGCGCCCATGATCAGGGCGCGGGCCGGCGGCACGGTGCCGGCGGCGGTCATCATCATGGGAAAGGCCCGGCCGAAGACGAAGGCCGCCTCCAGCACCGCGCGGTAACCGGCCAGGTTGGACTGGCTGGACAGCACGTCGGCGGACTGGGCCCGGGTGATGCGGGGCATGAATTCCATGGCGAAGGCATCGACCTTCGCCGCGGCATAGGCCGCCACCCGCGCCTTGTCGGCATAGGGGGACAGGATGGCGACCAGGGTGCTGCCCGGCTTCAGCAGGGCCAGTTCATCCGGCCCGTCCTCGCCCGGGCCGATCGGCCGCTGCACCTTCAGGACGATATCGGCATCGGCCAGGGCGGTACGGGCATCGGCGGCGATGGTGGCACCGGCCGCCTCATAGGCCTGGTCGGTGATGGCGGCCCCCAGACCGGCGCCCGTCTCCACCACCACGTCCAGCCCCAGGCCCTTGAACTTCTTGACCGTATCGGGCGTCGCCGCAACGCGGACCTCGTTCGCGCGACGCTCCCTGGGTATTGCGAGTTTCATGCGGTCGAATTCCCCTGTGGCACCTTTTCCGCGCCGGCCGACGCATCCGTCCTGCCCGATGGGCGTAGCCGCGAACGCGCACGCACCATGCCGTATCCGGAAATGATTGTGAAGCTTTCCAGGACGCGCGGATAAGGATCAGCCGGAATTGAATGCGCCTGTCTGCGCAAGGCATGGGGCATCGGGGCACGACCAAGGGGAAAGCGGAGGCACCCAAGGCCACGGAGGGGCAGCACCGGCGCATCAGGGAAACAAAGCCGCCTTTCGATCGCCACGGCGGCAGATACTGGGCGCTTGGCCGGTCGACGCAATTCCTGTCTGCGCGCGCCCCAACCCGATGGTTTCCCCACCACCACCATCCTGCGGTCACACGGCCCCACCCCTTGTGGGGGCTAAGGTTCCGGGCGGAAACAGAGGCTTGTTCCGGGCAGGGCTTGCCGCCATGGTAGCCGGCGGCACGATGTCGCAACGCCCGCGGAAAAGTCGGGCACGGCGCGGCCGGGGAGAGAACGGGTTCCGAGGAGTGTGATGATGGCGCCGTTGCCGCGCTTCGAGGCATGGGAAACCCTGCCTTCGATGTTCTATGACCAGGCGGATCGCCTGGGTGACCGTCCGATGCTGAGGGTGAAGCGCGACGGGATCTGGGTCCGGTTGAGCTGGGGGGAGGTGCGGGACGCGGTGGTGGATATCGCCCGCGGGCTGACAGCGTTGGGCATCGGCACCGGCGACCGGGTCTGCATCGTGGCGGAGAACCGGCCGGAATGGCTGATCGCCGATTTCGCGATCATGAGCCTGGGCGCGGTGACGGTCCCCGCCTATACCACCATCAACACCCCCGATTACGTGCATGTGCTGACCAACAGCGGGGCGGCGGCGGTGATCGTTTCCGGCCGGGCCCTGGCGCGCAAGGTCTATGCCGCCGCCGCCCAGGCCCCCCGCTGCACCAGCCTGATCGCCATCGGGGAACACGACCTGCCCGCCGATCCGCGGCTGCGCCTTCTATCCTGGGACGGGTTGCTGGCCCTGGGCCGGGAAAAGCTGATGCTGCCCGCCCCGGACCCGACGGCCACGGCGGAGCAAGCGGGGGGGCCGGACCCGGACGCCGCCGCCCAAGACCCCGTCGACGGGGCTGCGGCCGACCCTGCCCCGGCCCCCGGGGGGGCGCCCCGACCCCATCAGAGCCGGGTGGACCCGGTCGCCCTGTCCCGCGGGTTCGGGGCGGATGATGCCGCCTGCATCATCTACACGTCGGGCACCGGGGGGCTGCCCAAGGGGGTGGTGTTGAGCCACCGGGCGGTGCTGGCCAACTGCATCGGTGCCAATGCCGTGCTGGCGGAGATCGGGCTGGAGGAGGAGGTGTTCCTGTCCTGCCTGCCCCTGTCCCATGCGTATGAGCATTCCTGCGGCCAGATGTTCCCGGTCAGCCTGGGGGCGGAGATCGCCTATGTGGAATCCATCGACAAGCTGGCCGCCAATCTGGGGGAGGTGCAGCCGACCATCGTCCTGGTCGTGCCCCGCCTGATGGAGGTGGTGCAGCAGAAGATGTCCCGGGAGATCGAACGCCAGGGCGGGGTCAGGCAGAAGATGTTCGACCTGGCCCTGGACCTGGGGCGGGAGCGGTACCGCCGCGGCGGCCGGCTGCCCCCGCACAAGGCCCTGCTGGACCGGGTGCTGGACCGGCTGGTCCGGTCCAAGGTCCAGGCCAAGCTGGGCGGGCGGATCAAGGCCCTGGTCAGCGGTGGGGCCGCCCTGAACGCGGAGGTGGGTCTGTTCTTCGACGCCCTGGGCCTGACCCTGCTGCAAGGCTACGGCCAGACGGAGGCGGCACCCCTGATCTCCGTCAACCGCTTCGCCACCATCGCCCACCATACGGTCGGACCGCCGGTGAAGGGCTGCACCGTCCGAACGGGGGAGGATGGGGAGATCCTGGTGCAGGGGCCCAATGTCATGACCGGCTATTGGGACGATCCCGCCGCCACCGAACGGGCGCTGGTGGATGGCTGGCTGCACACGGGCGATGTGGGCCACCTGGATGGGAAGGGCCGCATCGTCATCACCGACCGGAAGAAGGACATCCTGGTCACCTCCGGCGGGGACAATGTCTCCCCCGCCCGGGTGGAAAGCCAGTTGAGCCTGGAGCCGGAAATCGCCCAGGCCGTCGTCTGCGGCGACCGCAAGCCCTATATCGTCGCCCTTCTGGTCCCGGATCATGAGATCGCCCGGGCCTGGGCCAAGCGGCGGGGCAAGTCGGAGCGGATCGAGGAGCTGATCACCGATCCCGATTTCCGCCGCCACATGGGCGACGCCGTGGACCGCGCCAACCGCACCCTGTCCGGCGTGGAACGCATCCGCCGGTTCAAGCTGGTGGCCGATCCGTTCAGCATCGAAAACGGCCTGATGACCCCCACCATGAAGATCAAGCGCACCCTGGTGGTGAAGCAGATGATGGGCGAGATCGAAAGCCTGTACGAGTGAGCGGGGGGGCGGGCGGTTGACCGCCCGGCGCCCCGGGGTGTTGTCGCCGGAATCGTCAGCCCTGATCCGCCCCCTCTCCCGGCCAGCCGCAGGCGGTCAGGCTTGCGTGCATATGGGCGGGCACCGGGGCGGTTGCGGTGACGGGGGGCTTGCTGGCCTGGAGCGGCACGGTGATGGACCGGCTGTGCAGCTGGAGCGGCAGGTCCACCCCCGGCGGGCGCCCGCCATAGACCGGATCGCCCAGGACTGCATGGCCGATGGCGGCCATATGGGCGCGGATCTGGTGGGTGCGCCCGGTCTTGGGTTCGCACGCGATCCAGGCGACGGGGCCGATTCTGGGAAGATCGCCCCGCCCCCGCACCTGCCACAGGGTCAGGCTTTTCTGACCGTCCGGGTCATCGGCGGGCAGGGTCACCATCTTCCAGCCCTTGCGGGCATCGCTGCGCTTGGCCAGCGCCAGACCCACCTGTCCAGACTCCGCCCCCGGATGGCCCAGCACGATCGTCCAATAGGTCTTGCCGATCCGCCCCTCCTGGAACAGCTTGCCCAGCTTGCGCAACGCCTTCGGATGGCGGCCCAGGATCAGGCAGCCAGAGGTATCGCGGTCCAGTCGGTGGGCCAGGGCCGGCGGCCATTTCAGGCCGTAGCTCAACACCCCCAGGTACCTTTCCAGATTGTCCCCACCGCCCGGGCCCGCATGGACCGGGATGCCCGCCGGCTTGTCGATGATCAGCATCAGCCCGTCGCGATGCAGCAGGCGGGATTCGATGTCCTGGGGGGTCACGGGTCGGTCTTCCGGCGCGGGGGGCGGGCAGTGGAGGCAGGGGTTTTGGCGGCAGGGGTTTTGGCGGCAGGGGTTTTGGCCAGCGGATGGTGTTGCGTCACCGCCCGGGCCAGGCGTTCGCCCGCCACATGGGTGTAGATCTGGGTTGTGCCGATATCGGCATGGCCCAGCATCTTCTGCACCGCCATCAGGTCGGCCCCGTGGTCCAGCAGATGGGTGGCGAAGCAGTGGCGCAGCACATGGGGGCTGACCTTGGCGGGATCGATCCCGGCCTCCAGCGCCAGTTCCTTCAGCAACTGGCCCAGGCGCTGGCGGGTCAGCACGCCCGCCCCGCTGCGCGACGGGAACAGCACCAGCTTCTGCTTTGCCTCCCGCCCCGGTACCATGAAATAGGGCCGGTCGGGCAGATAGGCGGCCAGGGCGTCGCGGGCCGGTTCGGACAGGGGCACCAGCCGTTCCTTGCCGCCCTTGCCCTTGACCAGCAGGGCGCGCCCGTCCCGCAGCAGGGCACCCACCGGCAGCCCCACCAGTTCCGACACGCGCAGCCCGCTGGCATACAGGATCTCCAGCAGGGCGGTCAGGCGCCGCCCCTCCGGCCCGCCGCGCCGGGCCGCCGCCGCCAGCAGCAGGGACACATCCCCTTCCGACAGGATCTTGGGCAGGGGGCGGCCCGGTTTCGGCCGGTCCAGCACGCTGCTGGGATCATCCAGGCGCATCCCTTCGCTCACCAGGAAGCGGTAATACTGGCGCAGGGCGGACAGGCGGCGCTGCACCGTCCGCACCGCTGATTTCGCCTTGATCCCGCCAGAGCCGAGATGGGCCAGATAGTCGCGCAGATCGTCGCTGGATGCCCGGTCGAGCGGCGTGCCCCGGCTGTGGGTCAGGAAATCATGGGCGTCATGCAGGTCGCGGGCATAGGCCTCCCGCGTGTTCCGCGCCGCCCCCCGTTCCGCCACCAGCATATCCAGGAAGGCGTCTACCCGCGGCGGCAGCGGGCGCGGGGGGGCCTTGGGCCGCCCCGGCCGGGGCTTGGTGACCGGGTTGCCGGCGGGGGACGCGGGTTTGGCGGGCATGCGCGCTGGAACGGTCAGGGCGGCAGCAGGGCGGCCACAGCCTCCGCCGCCAGGGCCCGCGCCTCCCCCTCCAGCCCGGTGCTCCGCAGGGACTCCACCGCCAGCACCGCGCCATAGGGATCGCCCGCTCCGGGTCCGGCGCGCAGCAGATGGGCCGTCAGCAGCAGTGTTTCCCCCATCCGGCCCTGGGCCGCGGCATCACCCAGGCGGGCGGCCACCAGCGGATCGATCCGCCCCGCAGCCCCCCCGGCATCAGCCCCCCCGCCCTGGCCCCCCCCGCCCTGTGTCGGAGCCGTGCCCATGGAG
>JBJOKR010000109.1:0-15880 GCA_046045995.1 Pseudomonadota bacterium
CACATCGGTTTCCGTCGTCCAAGGATCGCCCAGACGGATCAGGTCCATGGCCCCGGCCAGCATATGGGCCAGATCGTCGGCGATCTCCTCTTGCGCGAACAGGACGCGCAGGGCCGAGCAGCGCTGACCCGCCGAATGGAAGGCGGAGGCGACGCAGTCATCCACCACCTGTTCCAGCAGGGCGGTGCTATCCACGATCATGGCGTTCTGGCCGCCCGTCTCCGCGATCAGGGGGACGATCGGGCCTTCCCGGTTGGCCAGGGTACGGTTGATGATCCGTGCCACCTCCGTCGACCCGGTGAAGCACACGCCGGACACGCGCAGGTCGGCGGTCAGCTTCGCCCCCACCGTCTCCCCGTCACCGGGCAGCAGGTGCAGGACATCGGCAGGCACGCCGGCCTTCAGCATCAGGCGGATGGCGGCGGCGGCGACCAGGGGCGTCTGCTCCGCCGGCTTGGCGACGACGGCATTGCCCGCCGCCAGCGCCGCGGTAACCTGGCCCAGGAAGATCGCCAGGGGGAAGTTCCAGGGGCTGATGCACAGGAAGGTGCCGCGGCCCACCAGGTACAGCTCATTGCTTTCCCCGGTCGGCCCGGGCAGCCGGACCGGGTCCTGGAACTGGGCTTCCGCCTGGGCGGCGTAGTAGCGCAGGAAATCAACCGCTTCCCGGATCTCGGCCACGCCGTCGGGCAGGGTCTTGCCTGCTTCGCGGACCAGCAAGGCCATGTACAAGGCGGTGTCTGCCTCCAGCAGGTCGGCGGCCTTGCGCAGGATGGCGGCGCGGGCGGCCCCGCCCTGGCCGTTCCAGGCGGGCTGGGCGGCAGTGGACAGGGTCAGCGCCCGGTCGATGGCGGCGGCATCCGCCTCCACCACCGTGCCGACGGTGTGGGAGCGGTTGGACGGATCGGTCACCGGCCGGGACGGGCCAGACAACTCCCGGCCGCCGACGATGGGGGCGGCGGTCCAGGCACGATCCATGGCTGCGCGCATGTCGGCATGCAGCTGGTCCACTTTCTCCCGGGCGGTCAGGTCCAGACCGTGGGAATTCTGGCGCTCCGCCCCGTAGATGTCGGTCGGCAGCGGGATGCGGGCGTGGCGCAACTGGCCCTCCGTCTGAAGTTGGGAGATGGGATCGGCGACGACCTGGTCGACCGGGACATCCGGGTCCATGTAGGCGTTCACGAAGTTGCTGTTGGCCCCGTTCTCCAGCAGGCGCCGGACCAGATAGGGCAGCAGATCCTCATGGGTGCCGACCGGCGCATAGATGCGCACCCGCGGCATGTCCTTCAGCGTATCGCGGGCGGCGGCATACAGCAGGTCGCCCATCCCGTGCAGGCGCTGGAACTCGAAATCCCGGTTGCCGCCAGCCAAATGCAGGATGCCAGCGATGGTATAGGCATTGTGGGTGGCGAACTGGGGATAGATGGCATCGGTCGCCGCCAGCATCTTGCGGGCGCAGACCAGGTAGGACAGGTCCGTCCCCGCCTTGCGGGTGAAGACCGGGTAATCGTCATGACCGGCGATCTGGGACCACTTGATCTCGCTGTCCCAATAGGCGCCCTTGACCAGGCGCACCATCAGGCGGCGACCGGCCGACCGGGCAAGGGCCGCCAGCCAGTCCACCAGATGCACCGTGCGCTTGGCATAGGCCTGGATGGCCAGACCAAGGCCGTTCCACCCGGCAAGGTCCCGGTCATGGGCCAGCGCCTCGATCAGGTCGAGGGAGAGGTCGAGGCGGTCCGCCTCCTCCGCATCGATGGTGAAATTGATGTTCCAGCGCTTGGCCGCCAGGGCGAGGTCCTTCAGCTTGGGCACCAGGGTCGCCACCACCTGGGCCTGCTGAGCCTCCACATAGCGCGGATGCAGGGCCGACAGCTTGATGGAGACACCGTCCGCCCCTACGGGCCCACGGCCCTGGGCGGCCTGGCCGACGGCGTTGATGGCGTTCAGATAGGCATCCCAGTAGCGATCCGCCTGGGCCCAGGTCCGTGCCCCTTCCCCCAGCATGTCATAGCTGTGCACGGTACCCGCGGGCTTCGCGTCCTTGGCCTTGGCCAGGGCCTCGGTGATGGTCTTGCCCATCACGAAATGGCCGCCCATCATCCGCATGGCCTGCATCATGGCGGTGCGGATCACAGGCTCGCCCGAGCGGGCGACCAGTTTCTTCAGCATGCTGCCGGCATCGCCCTTGCGGTCCAGGTCGATGACCTTGCCGGTCATCATCAGGCCCCAGGCGGCGGCATTGACAAAGGCGCTGTCGGACTGGCCCAGATGGACGTCCCACTGGCCCTTGGACACCTTCTCCGCGATCAGCCGGTCGGCCGTGGCCGGATCGGCGATGCGCAGCAGACATTCGGCGATGCACATGAGGGCCAAGCCCTCCTGGTTCGACAGGCCGAATTCCTGAAGGAAATTGTCCAGCGGGCCCAGTTCGGACCGGCGCCCGCGGGCATTCTTCACCACCCCTTCCGCCGCGGCCTGGATGGCCGAGCGTTCGTCGGAGGAGAGGCCATGGGCTTCCAGAAGGTCGGTGACAACCGCCACCTCCTCCCGGTGCTTGGCGGCCCGCATGCGCTCCCGCGCAGCGGCAAGGTCACGGGTCACGGGCTGGGTCTGGAGGGCGGCCGAGGGGACGGCTGCCGAGGGAACGACGGCCGGGGGGACGACGGCCGGGGGGACGGTAGCGGTGGCGCTCGCTGACATGGAACGGGCATCCGGATACTGGGTGTGGCGGAATGTCCCGGATAGTGCCTCATTCCCTGGATGATATGTCTCCAAATTTCCCAATTTCACAGTATGATCCACTACTGATCAGGTCACTTGGAGGGAATGATATGGTTGGATTGGAGGGAGGGCACCGCCTGGACCGGATCGACCTGAACATCCTGCGGCTGTTGCAGCAGGACGGCCGCATGTCCAATGTGGAATTGGCGCGTCAGGTGAACCTGTCGCCCACCCCCTGTCTGGAACGGGTGCGCCGGCTGGAGCGGGAGGGATACATCCGCCGCTATGTCGCCCTGCTGGAGCCGGAGAAGCTGGGCCGCGGGCTCCAATCCTTCATCGAGGTGCGGCTGGACCGGACCAACCCGGATGTGTTCCAGATCTTCGCCGATGCCGTGGCGACGCTGGATGAGATCCAGGAATGCCACATGGTGGCAGGCGGGTTCGACTATCTGATCAAGGTGCGGGTGGCCGACATGGCCGCCTACCGCGCCTTCCTGGGCGACAAGCTGTCCAGCATCCCCGGCGTTGCCCAGACCCACACCTACATGGTGATGGAGGAAGTGAAATCCACGCATGAGATCCCGGTGCCGCGGGATGTGCGGCGGTAGGCGTCAGCCCTTATCCGATCCGGGGGTTGGTCCAGGCGCTGGGCCGGGGGCCAGGGTGGGAGATGACGCCTCCGCCTCCTCCGCCGGATCGCGCAGGATCTGGCGCAAGCTGCCGTCGGCCTTCATCGCCTCCAGCCGGGCGGTCAGGCGGTCGACCACGTCGGGCGGCACCGCCACCGAGCAGGCAAGCCAGCTTGAGGAAACGCCAAGATCCTGGACCATGCGGTGGTCGGCCAGTTCGCCCGCCTTCCACGCCCGCTCGAACACCCGGATATCGTCCAGCCAATAGCGCAGGCGCCCCGCCTTCACCATTTGCAGAAGCTGGGCCCGGGTCTTCACCGGTTCCACCAGCAAACCACGCTGGCGCGCCACCTTCTCGTAGGGGCTGCCGGCCAGGACACCGACGGCATCCACCGCCCCCGGATCCGGGAGCCCGGCCCCGGCGGCCAGCAGGACCAGCCGACCAGACGACAATTCACCCAGCCACTGCCGGCTGCTTTCCCGGTCGGGGCTGCGGAAATGCATGACCACGCACAGCCTTGTGTCCGGCTGGGTCATCAGCGCTGCCACCCGGGCCCCGATCATGGGTTCCGGCACCAACTCCCCCGGAAGGCCGGCGGCCAGGGCTTCGGCCAGACGTCGGGGGGCTTGACGATGATCGCCAGGCAATTGGCCGGGTTCATAGGCGATGGGCACCGGGCTCCGCCCGGCAGCCTGACCGGTCCCCTGGGCGGCTGCCGGGCCCGGCCCCGCCCCCAGCATCACCGCCAGCACAACCGCGGTCATGGCCCTGCCAAGCCCCGAAGCAGCGCCGGCGGCGGGGGCGGATCGGGGGTGATGGACACGGTGGGGGTGACGGATGTGCTGCATGGATCGAGCCTAGGATGCATAGATCTGAATGTCGATCCTGTTGCACCTATCCGGAAGGCGGGGTCGGCGGCCGTCCCGCTTCCTGATCGGTTGCCGGGCGCACCCGCACCCGCAGGCCGTCAATGGGTCAGTACCATCGCCTTCATCGCGGAAGCGTCTTCCGCCCCGGTCTTGTCCGGCTGATCGAGGTCGGGGACGACGGGGTGCGGGAGCCCGGCATCGGACAGGATATCCTGAAGCCGGCCGGTCCCGCGCAGATCCTGCATCCGCACCTGAAGGCGAAGCACCGTTTCCTCCTCCACCGCCAGGGAGCAGGCAACCCAGCCGGAGGAGGTGCCCAGGTCGCGCACCACGGTATAGGGCGGTACCAGGTTCTGCCGCTGGGCGGTATCGGCCGTCGCCGCATCCTCCAGCCAGTAGCGGACCCGCCCCGTGCTGAACATCTGGAAAATCTGCTGCCGGGTCTTCACCGGCTCCACCCGATAGCCCAGGCGCAGGGCCGCGGTTTCATAGGAGGACCCGTCGAGGACGACGACGGGGTCGGCCGGGCCAGGCTCGACCGGAACGGACCCGGTCCCATCCGCCGCACGGGCGATCAGGAAGGTGCGCCCGCGGGAGATTTCGGCCACCCAGCGGCGCAGGGTCTCCCGTTCCGGGGTACGGGATTGGAACACCGCGCACAGGCGCATCTGGCCGGCATCCAGCAGGGCGTTGAAGCGGGCGGCGGGCATCGATTCCAACCGGATGGTGCCCCCCATATCCTCGGCCAGCGCCTCCGCCAGCCGCCGCCCGGCATCCTGATCGCCATGGCCGGCGGCGAAGCTGCTTTCATGGACCATGATCACGGGTTCGCCGGCGGCGGTATCCGCCGCGACCGCGCAAAGGGGCACCATGGCGATAGCCATGCCCAGCCCAATCAATCGGCCCTTCCGCCAGCGAAATTTCCTATCGTCCATAAAGGAACGGTAGGATCAGCCTTCGGCCTTGTCGATAAAATTGTCGTCAAACCTGTCGCCAATGTCCTATGCCGTCCGCGACGGCAATCCCCGATGCAAAGCACCCCTGGAGCAGGTAGCCGCCGGTCGGCGCCTCCCAATCCAGCATCTCCCCGCAGCAGAAGACGCCCGGCAGCCGGGTCAGCATCAGGTTGCCGTCCAGTTCATCCAGGCGGATTCCGCCCGCACTGCTGATCGCCCGATCCAGGCCGCGCACCCCTGTCAGCACGACCGGCAGGGCCTTCACCATGCGGGCCAGGCGGCCGGGCGTTCCCAGGTCGGCCGCGGGAGCGAACTCCCGGATCAGGGCCCCGGCGGGCGGCCCCAGGGTCAGGGCCTTGCGCAGGCGGTTGGGCAGGCTTTCCCCGGCGGAAGCACGGCCCAACTTGCCCGCCACCTGCGCCTCCGTCAGGTCGGGCTTCAGGTCCAGGGATACGGTCACAGCCCCATCCGCCAGGATCGCGTCGCGAAGCGGAGCGGACAGGGCGTAAAGCGCGCCACCTTCCAGCCCGGCGCGGGTGACGACCAGCTCCCCCTTCACCGTCCGGGTGCCAATGGTCAGGGCGATGCGCTTCAGCGGCTCCCCCTCCGCCCGGTCGATGAAGCCGGGGGACCAGGCCACGTCGAATCCGCTGTTGGACGGGCGAAACGGGCTAAGGGCGATGCCGCGCGCCGCCAGCAGCGGGGCCCAGCCCCCATCCGACCCCAGCCGGGGCCAGCTTGCCCCGCCGAGGGCCAGGACCGTGGCATCGGCGGCGATGGCGACCGGCCCGGCCGGTGTGTCGAAGGCCAAGTCGCCCACCCTGTCCCACCCCGTCCAGCGGTGGCGGGTGTGGATGCGGACCCCCTGCCCCTCCAGCCGCTTCAGCCAGGCGCGCAGCAGGACGCTGGCCTTGAAGGTGCGAGGGAACACCCGGCCGGAGGAGCCGACGAAGGTGGGCACCCCCAACCCTTCACACCAGGCGCGCAGATCGGTGGGGGAGAATCGGGCCAGGAGCGGGTCGAAGAAGCTGCGGGCTGACCCGTAGCGGCCGAGGAACCGGTCGATGGGTTCGGAATGGGTGATGTTCAGCCCGCCGCGGCCCGCCATCAGGAATTTGCGCCCGACCGATGGCATCGCGTCGAACACATCGACCCGGCTCCCCCGCGCCGACAGCACCTCCGCCGCCATCAGGCCCGCGGGCCCGCCCCCGATCACCGCCACCCTGGTCATGCACCGGCCCTATTCGTGGAAATGTCGCCCGGCAACATGATCCCGGCCCCGGCGATCCCCTAAACGGAAAGGACCGTCCCCGGCGCCAAGAGCCGCGGGACGGTCCTTCTTAAATGTCGGGATGGCTCCACCCGGCCCAATCCGCGATGACGCGGCAACAGGCCCCGGTGCATTGCTCCCGTTCAGAGACAGCCCGGATATCAGGCGCTGGTGATCGCGCGCTCGACCAGGTTGCCCAGGTGCTGGGTGCGCTTGGTCAGGCTTTGCAGCACAGAGGAGATTTCCGCCGTGGCGGCCGCGGTCTGGCCGGACAGGTTCTTCACCTCGCCCGCGACGACGGCGAAGCCCTTGCCCGCCTCACCCGCACGCGCCGCCTCGATCGTCGCGTTCAGGGCCAGCAGGTTGGTCTGCTTGGCGATGGCATCGATCTGCTGCGCGACCGTGCCGACCTTCTCGATCTCGGTCCGCAGGCCCTCAAGCTCCCGGCTGATCTCCTGCAACGCGGCGGACAGCTCGGACTTGGACATATTGGCGGACAGGCTCTCGTTGCCGTACTTCATGGGCGGGTACCTGCGTTTGTCGGTGGATCACGAACGGGTGAAGGGAATCTGTTTGCCCGGACGCTGCCGGGACGCCACACATAGCACGAAAGTGCCGTCCGCTTTATGACGAATTTCAGCGCAGGGGCACTCCGGCACCGGGCCGAAGCGCCCCCGCCGCCGGATCAGAAGGCCAGACCCTTGGCCCGGACCACGCCTGGCAGGGCGGCGATGCGGGACTGAAGCTCCTCCGTCACCGGCTGGTCCACGCAGACCAGGGCGATGGCGGTGGCACCCGGGGCCGTGCGGCCCAGGTGAAAAGTGGCGATGTTCACGCCCGCATCGCCCAGGGTGGTGCCCAGCTTGCCGATGAAGCCCGGCTTGTCCTCGTTGCGGATGAACAGCATGTTCGGCGTCACCTCCGCCTCGATCGGGACCTCCTCGATCTCCACCAGGCGGGGCTTGTTGCCGCCGAACAGGGTGCCGGCGATGGTGCGGGTCTGGCGCTCGGTCGTCACGATCACGCGGATCAGGGTCTGGTAATCCCCCGCCTCATGCCGCTTGGTCTCCGCGATCTTGATGTCGCGCTCCTTCGCGATCACCGGCGCGTTGACCATGTTGACCGATTCCATCAGGGGCGATAGCAGGCCCATCAGCACGACGGCGGTCAGCGGGCGGGTGTTCAGCTCGGCCACCTGGCCCTCGAACTCCACCGTCACGGCCTTCAGACCGGTCTCCGTGATCTGGCCCGCGAATCCGCCCAGCTGTTCGGCCAGCTTCATATAGGGGCGCAGGCGCGGCGCATCCTCCGCCGAGACGGACGGCATGTTCAGCGCGTTGGTCACGGCACCGGACATCAGGTAGTCGCTCATCTGCTCGGCCACCTGAAGGGCCACGTTCTCCTGCGCTTCCGTGGTGCTGGCACCCAGGTGCGGGGTGGCGATGACCTTCTCGTTGCCGAACAGGGGATGGGCCTTCGCCGGCTCCTCCGCGAAGACGTCCAGGGCGGCGCCGGCCACATGGCCCGCGTCGATGGCGGCCTTCAGCGCCTCCTCCACGATCAGGCCGCCGCGCGCACAGTTGATGATGCGGACACCCTTCTTGGTCTTGGTCAGCGCCACCGCGTCCAGGATGTTCCGGGTCTGCTCGGTCAGGGGCGTATGCAGGGTGATGAAGTCGGCGCGCTTCAGCAGATCATCCAGCTCCACCTTCTCCACCCCGATATCCTGCGCCCGCTCCGGCGACAGGAAGGGATCATAGGCGACGACGCGCATCTTCAGGCCCAGCGCCCGGTCGGCGACGATGGCGCCGATATTGCCGCAGCCGATGACGCCCAGGACCTTGCCGTACAGTTCCACGCCCATGAAGCGGTTCTTCTCCCACTTGCCGGCATGGGTGGAGGCGTTGGCGGCCGGGATCTCGCGGGCCAGGGACAGCATCATGGCGATGGCGTGTTCGGCCGTGGTGATGGAATTGCCAAAGGGCGTGTTCATGACGACGACACCGCGGGCCGTGGCGGCCGGGACATCGACATTGTCCACACCGATGCCGGCGCGCCCGACCACCTTCAGGTTGGTCGCCGCCGACAGCAGATCCTTCGTCACCTTGGTGGAGGAGCGGATGGCCAGGCCATCATACTCGCCGATGATGGCCTTCAACTCCTCCGGCGTCAGGCCGGTCTTCACATCGACCTCGACCCCGCGCTCCTTGAAGATCTCGATGGCGGCGGGCGACAGCTTGTCGGAAATCAGAACCTTGGGCATGGGGGACTCCGGATCAGGATGTAGGTCGGATTAGGCGCCCGGGGCGCCGTAATCCGACAATCGGTTGCGGGCAATCGGTTGCGACAGGTGTCGGATTACGCGGGCGGGGCCCGCTAATCCGACCTACGGTTCAGCTGTTCCAATCATGGACCGAGAAGAAGACCGCACAGGCGATGAGCGCGAAGGCGACCCAATCGTTCCAGCGCAGATGCTCCCCGAGATAGAGGGTGGAGAAGGCGGCGAAGACCAGGAGGGTGATCACCTCCTGGATCATCTTCAGCTGCGGGGCCGTATAGACCGCATGACCCATGCGGTTCGCCGGCACCTGCAGGCAGTATTCGAAGAAGGCGATCCCCCAACTGACCAGAATCGCCACCAGCAGCGGCGTGGACTTGTGCTTCAGGTGCCCATACCACGCCACCGTCATGAAGACGTTGGAGGCCACCAGCAGCAGCACCGGCGTGAGATAGGGGGAAAGCGACATGGCAGGCCCCGATGTGTAGGTCGGGCAAGGGCGGGAGCCCGCGGCCCGACGAGACCGGAACGTGGGAGAGGGTACGGGCCGTAGGTCGGATTAGGCGCCCCCGGCGCCGTAATCCGACGCCGAGCACCGCCCCCGTCGGATTACGCGGGCGAGGCCCGCTAATCCGACCTACGGCATCACGACCTCAAGCGCCCTTCACGGTCGCATAGGCCCAGTCCAGCCAGGGCAGCAGCGCCTGGATGTCGGCCGTTTCCACCGTCGCCCCGCCCCAGATCCGCAGGCCCGGGGGCGCATCGCGGTAGGCACCGGCATCAAGCGCCACCCCTTCCTTCTCCAGCAGGGTCGCCACCTTCTTGGCGATCTCCGCTTGGGCGTCGGCATCCTTGGCCGTGGCCCAGGGATCGACGATCTTCAGGCAGATGGAGGTGCAGGAACGGGTGGCCGGCACATCGGCCAGGAAATCCACCCAGTCGGTCTTGGCGACCCAATCGGCGATGGCGGCCAGGTTCGCCTCCGACCGCCCGATCAGGCCGGGCAGACCGCCGACCGACTGTGCCCATTCCAGGCCGTCGATGGCGTCTTCAACCGCGATCATGGAGGGGGTGTTGATCGTTTCGCCCTTGAAGATGCCCTCGACGATCTTGCCGTCCTTGGTCATGCGGAAGATCTTCGGCATCGGCCAGGCGGGCTTGTAGCTTTCCAGCCGTTCCACCGCCCGGGGGCTCAACACCAGCATGCCGTGGGCCGCCTCCCCGCCAAGCACCTTCTGCCAGGACCAAGTGACCACATCCAGCTTGTCCCATGGCAGGTCCATGGCGAAGGTGGCGGAGGTTGCGTCGCAGATCGCAAGCCCCTGGCGGTCGGAAGATATCCAGTCACCGTTCGGCACGCGCACACCGGACGTGGTGCCGTTCCAGGTGAAGACCACGTCGCGGGTCCAATCCACCTGCGTCAGATCCGGCAGCTTGCCGTAGCCGGCGGTCAGCGAGCGGACATCGGGCAGCTTCAGCTGCTTGACGACATCGGTCACCCAGTCCTTGCCGAAGCTTTCCCAGGCCAGCATGTCCACGCCGCGGGCCCCGAGCAGGGACCAAAGGGCCATTTCCACGGCCCCTGTGTCGGAGGCGGGGACGATGCCGATCCGGTAATCGGCAGGGATGTTCAGGATGTCGCGGGAGAGGTCGATGACGCGGGCCAGTTTGGCCTTGCCCGGCTTGGACCGGTGGGAGCGTCCGACCAGGGCGCCCTTCAGGGCGTCGAGGCTCCAGCCAGGGCGCTTGGCGCAGGGGCCGGAGGAGAATTGCGGGTTCGCGGGGCGAACCGAAGGCGACGGCGGAGCCATTATGGCTATTCCTTCCAGAATAGTAGCGCCCCGTTGGGGGGGCGTGTCCCGCCGCCGAAGCTATGCGAGCCCTCCCCCCCGGTCAAGCATCCTCACCCGCGCATGGGACACAATCCGGCCATGCACGGGTCGCATCGGGAAAGAAAATTGCAGCTGCTGCGCCGATGCCCTGTCACGCCGCCGACGGCACCAGGGATTTGTCCACCAGGCCGCTGTCCATCATCGCCTCGCACAGTTTGAAATAGGCGTTGCGGCGCTCCCCGGCGCCGGGGAAGCGTTCCAGGTAGTTCAGGATGAATTCCGGCCGCCGCAGCGCCTGGTTCAGGGTGTCGCTGGCCAGTTGTTTCGCCCGCCCCTCCACCATGCCGGAGCAGAGGCGCAGGATCATCAGGATGCGGTCGGTGAAGGTGATGGCGGTGTTGCCCAGGATCTCTGTCCGGATCGTGTCGAAGACAGCGCTGTCGATCATCTCCAGCATTTCCCGCTTCGGCCCCGCCGGCAGGCCGGAGGCATGGACCCGGCGGGCCACATCGGCCAGCATCTTGATCGATTCGACCCGGCTGCCGTACTCGCGGATCATGTCCTCCGGGCTGATGAGGGAGCGGAGATAGGGGGCGAGCTTCGCCTTGGGCGGATCGCCCGGCACCTCCTCCACCAGGGTCAGCACCGTGTCGATCCGGGACAGCTGGGTGCGGAACCGGCCCAGCATGTCGCTCATGGCTTCCGGCTGGATCAGCCGGTCGGCGCGCACGGCCAGCGCCTCCAGCACCTCCTCGTCCCGGGCAAGGGCCGGCGCCTTGTCGCGCAGATAGGTCAGCACCTCCGCCGTGGCCCGCATTTCCTCCCGCAGACCGCTGTCGCTGCGAAGCGGGATCCGGGCATGCAGATGGCGCAGCAGCCCAAGGCGGAGTTCGGCCATCGTCCGCGGCAGCACGCCCTCCGCCAGCAGGGTGGACAGGGCCTTCACGCCGAGGGGCTGCTCCCCCTCCTCGCGGGCGAGTTTGCCGGTGTAGAGGTCGATGGCGCGGATCACCAGTTCGAGCCGGTTCCCCTCCTGCCCCGCCAATTCCTTGAGCGCCAGGGGGGAGGTCAGGATCTCCGCCGCCAGGCTATCCAGGATGCGCATTTCCCGCACGGTGAAGTCCGGGTCCCAAAGCTGGAACAGCTGGTCCAGCTTTTCCACCCAGGTCTTGGCCCCGGCCAGATGGGCCGCCACCGCGCGCAGGATGGTTGGCAGCCGTTCCGCATCACCCGCCCCCGGGGCCTTGTCGAACAGGGCGGCCAGCCCGGCCGGCAGCACCGGCAGGGGCGGATTGTTCTTCGCCGCCTTGACCAGGCGGGTCAGCCCATCCTCCGTGATGATAATCAGTTCCTTCATTCGCGACTGGGCGGATTGCTTGGTGCCACGCACTTGCTGGCTGGCAAGGCGCTGCAGGGCACCCTGCACGGTCGTGCCCGCCTGGTCCAACGCCTTGGCATGCACCTCGTAATGCAGCACCTCCAGCGGGGTGACCCGGCGTTCGTCCAGGTATTTGGCCAGCAGCCCGCGGATCACTTGCCGCTGCACGTCGCCGTACAGATCCTCCGGCTTGTCGCACCAGGAGGCGTCACGGCCGGGATTGGCGCGCAGCAGGGGATCGGTCTCCTGCACCCCGGGGCGCAGCCGCTTCAGGACCGTGACGGTGAGGGAGAAATCATGGTCCAGGTAATCGGTACGCCGGACCAGACGGATTCCATCCACCTCCTGGCGCTGAACCAGCAATGCTGCGGCCGGTTCGATCAGTCGCAGTTCCGGCGCTTCCTTCACGACCAGCCACTGGTCGCTATGGAAGCTGTGCAGTTCGAACGCCGTCTGGGTCGATCCGATGAGGTGCTGCTTCGTCACGCACAAGGCCCCGGCAAGCCATCATCCACCGCCCGCGGCACCGGGGCGGCGGTTCAGGAACGATCCGTCAAAGGTCCCATATATTGCGCAAATCCCCGTCGGGGGTAAACCTGGAACTATCACCAATGGCGGTAGAAGATGTTCCTAGGAACTACCCGATAGAGGTAGAGGGATGGGGAGATGCATTCAACCGCACCATGGCCCTTTCCGGTTCTGCCAGCGGTCCGAAGCCAAAGCGGGCGTAAAGTCCGTGGGCATCGCGGGTGAACAACAGCCAGCGCCGCAAGTCGGCAAGACCAGGGTCCTGTACCACTGCCTGGACCATCCAGGTGCCAAGACCATCGCCGCGCACGTCCTCCAGCACAAAGACATCGGCCAGATAGGCGATGGTGGCATGGTCGGTGACGACCCGGGCATAGCCGACCTGTCCCCCATCAGGGTGGTACAGTCCATAGGCCAGGGAATGGCGCGCCGCCCGTTCCACCCGCTCCCGGTCGATGCCGGGGGACCAGTAGCTGCGGGTCAGGTAGCCATGGACCACCGCCATGTCCAGCCGGGCGGGATCGCTGGACAGCAGGTAACCCGCCGGGTGGCGGTGTTCGCGGATGGGAACTGTCATCTCCATGTCCGCCCCCCTTACCGGCTCAGCGCCATATGGGCGGCAAGCCCGGCCAGGACACCACCCATGACCCGGCGCTGCACATTGGCCCAGAAGGGCCGGCCGGTCAGGAACCGCGCCACCCCGCCGGCTAGAAGCACGAAACCGGCGTTGACCGACAGGCTGATTGTGATCTGCACCGCCCCCAGCAGCAGCCCCTGGGCCAGGACGGACCCGCGGTCCGGGTCGATGAACTGCGGCAGCAGGGAGAGATAGAGCAGCGCCGCCTTCGGGTTCAGCAGATTGGTCAGCAGCCCCATCATGAACAGCCGGCGCGGGCTGTCCGGCGGCAGGTCGCGGATCTGGAAGGGCGACTGCCCGCCGGGGCGCAGCGCCGTCCAGGCGAGCCAGGCCAGATAGGCGGCCCCGCACCAGCGCAGCAGGTCGAAGGCCAGCGGCACAGCCGCCAGCACCGCGGTCAACCCGCCGACCGTCAGCAGCAGGAAGACACAGAACCCGACCCCCACCCCTGCCAGGGAGATCAGGCCCGCCTTCCGCCCCTGGCAGGCCGCGCGGGAGACAAGGTAGGCCATGTTCGGCCCGGGCGTCAGCACCATGCCCAGGCACAATGCCCCGAACCCGGCCAGGACCGGCAAGGGCAACAAGGCGTCAGACATGGATCGTGCCTTCCAGGTACAGGGCCGTCCCTCCCGTCAGCAGCACCCGGTCACCCCGAAGGGCGCAGCCAAGATGCCCGCCGCGGGCGGAAATCTGGCGCGCGGCCAGGTCCATCCGCCCCAGCCGCTCCGCCCAATAGGGAACCAGGGTGCAATGGGCCGACCCCGTCACCGGATCCTCCGCAATGCCCTTGCCAGGGGCGAAGAAACGGCTGACGAAATCGATCCCCGCATCCTCCCCCCGGGGACCGGGGGCGGTGACGATGACCATATCCTCGAAAGCGGCCAGGCGTTCGAAATTGGGAGTAAGGTCGCGTACCTGATCCGCCGTTTCATAGACGACGAACCAGTCCCGCGCCTTCAGCACTGCCTGCGGCACCGGCCCGCCCAGGGCGGCGATCAATCCGTCGGGCGGGGCAGCCGAGGAGGGAGCCGGTTGCGGCGGGCGGGACGGCAGGTCCAGGGTATAGCGGTCCCCCGCCCGGGTGATGGTCAGGTCCCCCGCCACCCGGGTGCGGAAGACCATGTGCGTGGCACCGGGATCCAGCCGATCCGCCACCACCCGGCCCGCCGCCAGGGTGGCATGGCCGCACAGATCGACCTCCACCGCCGGGGTGAACCAGCGGATGGACCAGACCGCCCCCTCCCGCCGTATGAAAGCGGTTTCGGACAGGTTGTTCTCCGCCGCGATGGCCTGCATCAAGGCCGGTTCCAGGGCTGCGTCCAGCGGAACGACGGCGGCGGGGTTCCCGCCGAAGACGGCATCGGTGAAGGCATCCACCTGATAGATCGGCAAGCGGGTCATGCGGGCTCCTGTCGGGTGAGCTTGGTGAGGAGGGCGGCCTTGCAGGCGGGCCATTCCCGGTCGGTGATGGAGAAATAGACGCTGTGGCGCAGGCTGCCGTCGGCGCGGACCATGTGGTTGCGGAAGGTCCCCTCCTCCACCGCGCCGATGCGGGCCAAGGCTGCCCGGGATTTCGCGTTGTTGCTGTCGGTCTTGAACTCGATCCGGATGCAGCCCCAGACCTCGAAGGCATGGGCCAGCATCAGCAGCTTCGCCTCCGTGTTCAGGGCGGTGCGCTGGAAGTCCGGGCCCAGCCAGGTATTGCCGATCTCCGCCCGGCGGTTGGCGTGGTCGATGGCGAAGAAGCGGGTGGATCCGGCCACCCGGCCCGTGGTCGCATCGATGGTGACGAAGGGCAGCGCCCGGCCGGCCGCCTGATCCGTCAGGGCGGTATCGACCCAGCGGGCCATGGCGTCCCGATCGGTGACCGGGGCGGGGTACCAGCGGAACACATCCGCCCCCAGCCCGGCCGCACACAACGCCTCCAGATGCGTCGCCGCCAGGGGCTCAAGGCGGACATGGCGCCCGGCCAGGGTGATCGGGTCCGTCACGATCCGGCCGGTCGCCCGCACCGGATAGGGGGGCGACACAGCATCAGCGCTGGGTGGCTGGTCCAAAGGGCCGATCATGTGATCCCTCCAGATCGATACAATCGATACAATTCCGCCCCATCAGATGCATTGTTCTGCTTGCCAGGGCCGTACAATCCGGATATTTCATCTCTCACCGACCGTCAATTCGGACATTGTCGCCGTGACAAGTTCCCCCGTCGCCGATTGGACCCCGCAGATTGCCGGGCGTGCGGGCCCGGTCTATCGACGCATCGCCGCCTCCCTGCATGATGCGGTGATCACCGGAAAGCTGGCCCCCGGCACCCGCCTGCCCACCCACCGGGACCTTGCCTGGCGCCTGGGTGTCACCGTCGGCACCGTCACCCGCGCCTATCAGGAGGCGGAGCGCCAGGGCCTGATCGGGGGGGAGGTGGGGCGCGGCACCTTCGTCCAGGATCCGCGCCAGACGCCCCCCGCCCCGCCCTTCGAGCCGGAAACCGGGGGCAACCAGATCGACCTGTCGGTGAATGCCACCGCCCTGTGGCCGGATGCGGGGGCGCTGAGGGCCGCTGTCGCCGCGGTGGCGGAGCGGGGGGATCTGGCGTCCCTGATGGGATACATGCCGGCCCACGGCGTGGAACGGCTGCGCCGCACCGCCGCCGCTTGGATCGCCGCCACCGCCGGGCTGGTGGTGCCGGATCACCGGGTGCTGACGGGCGCTGGCGGCCAGGGCGCCATGCATGCCGCCTTCGCCGCCCTGACCCGGCCGGGCGATGTGCTGTTGGTG
>JBJOKR010000110.1:0-15818 GCA_046045995.1 Pseudomonadota bacterium
AAATCCCGCAGCAGGGCCCGGCGCTGCACCTCCGCGGCCTCATCAGTGGCGGCGGGCGGCGGGGCGGGCGGTGTGGGATTGGTGGACTCGGGCCGGCCGGTGACGGGCACCACCACCTCCCGCGCCTGGGCCGACGACAGGGGGACGGGCAGCCCGGCCGACGCCGCGACCCAGCCCGCGCCCAGCGCCAGGACCCAGAGCCGCCCGATGGACCGCCCGATCCGCCCCATTCCCACCCACCGTTCGTGTTACCCCTGCCCCAGACTCTCCCGTCCGCCCGCTCCGCGCAAGAGCAAGGTTTTGGGGGTGGGTGGGCGTCGAGGCCCCACCGGTCGGGTCAACCTGCCGTGTTGCCCGGCCGCGGCTCCACGGAGCGCCAGAACAGGTCCACCGCCCGTTCCACCTGGGCCAATATCTCCTCCGCCGTGGGAATCGGGCGGGTGCCGGCCAGGACGCGGAAGAACAACTCCCCATGCAGGGTCATGTAGAAGGCGGAGGCTGCGAACAGCGGATCGGGGCAGTGGATCAGACCGCGGCGGTGCAGATCGCCCAGGTATTCAGCCACCTTGGCAATGGCGAAATCCGGCCCGTTCCGGAAATAGCTTTCGGCCAGGCCGGGGAACTTCAGCCCCTCCCCATGCACCGTCCGCACCAGCGCCAAGGCATCGGGGCAGTAGATCACCTGCATGAAGCGCAGGCCGAGTGCCCGTAGCGCATCCAGCGGCGGTTTGGCGGGCAGATCGGGGGTGGTCAGCGGTTCCAGGATGGCAGCGCACCGTTCCTGCACCATGACCTCGAACAGCCCCTCCTTGCTGCCGAACAGCTGGTAGAGGGTGGAAAGGGAACCGCCGGAGCGGCGCACGATCTCATTCACCGAGGTGCGCTCATACCCCATTTCAAAGAAAAGCTGGGCGGCTGCGTCCAGCATGGCCTGACGCCGCGCCTCCAGACGCCGGGTGGCCTTGCCCTCCCCCGGTTCCTCCCGCGGATCCGCCGTCGACATGGTGGCTGTCACCTCTCCTCTTGACATTTGTAGTGTACGCTACATTATCCGGTGTAGCAAGTACTACACTCCGTCACGACCCCATGGCGCACCCCCCGGTGGCCCTGCCGTCCTGCCGGTACCGAGACAATGCCGATCGTCCATGATCCGATGGACCGGCCCCAGGTGGAGCTGCGTGCCGCCATGCGTCCCCCCGTCCTGCCGACCCTGTCATCACCGGCGCTGTTTCCGTCAATGCCGGACCGTCCCAAGCGCTCCCGCCCCTCCCATTCCGTTCTGGCCCTGTCCCTGGCCCTGGTGGCCGGAACGCTGGCCGGATGCGGGGAGGATGCGGTCCGGACGGAGCCGGTCCGCCCCGTCCGGGTGATGGAAGCGGTGCCGCAGCCGACACAGCGGTCGGAAACCTATGCCGGGGAGGTGGTGGCCCGGACGGAGACACAAGCCGCCTTCCGCGTCGGCGGGCGCATGGTCGCCCGGCTGGTGGAGGTGGGGGACCGGGTCACCGCCAGCCAGGTGCTGGCCCGGCTGGACCCCCGCGATTACCGCTTGGGGCTGGAGGCGGCGGAGTCGGACCTGGCCCGCGCCACCGCCAACGCCACCCAGGCCCGCGCCGATCTGGCCCGCTACCGCCCCCTGCTGGAGCGGGGCGTGATCGCCCAGGCCCAGTTCGATCGGGTGAAGGCGGCGGCGGATTCAGCCGAAGCCCTGCTTCGGTCGGCCCGGGCAGGGGTGGAGCGGGCGCGCAACGACCTGTCCTATGCCGACCTGACGGCGGAGGCCGACGGCATCGTCACCGCCATCCGGGTGGAGGCGGGGCAAGTGGTGGCCCCCGGCCAGACCGTGCTGGCCCTGACCAGCAGTGCGGAGCGGGAACTGGAGATCGACCTGCCGGAAAGCCGCATCGCCGGCATCGGCCCGGGCACAAGGGCGGAGGTGGTGTTCTGGACCGGGGGTGAGCCGGTGACCGCGACGGTGCGGGAGGTCAGCCCGGCGGCGGATCCCATCACCCGCACCTACCGGGTGCGCCTGTCCCTGCCCGCGCCGACGGCGGACGCGGTGAGGCTGGGCATGACCGGCACCGCCCGCTTCGACGATACACGGACGGAAGGGCCGCTGTTCACCCTGCCGCCCACCGCCCTGTTCCAGAAGGGGGACAAGGCGGCCGTCTGGGTTTTGACCGACAGCCGCGACCGGGTGCTGCTGCGCCCAGTGGAGGTGGCGGCCTATACCAGGGACGGTGTGGCCGTGAAGTCAGGGCTGAGCCCGGGTGACATGGTGGTCATCGCCGGGGTCCACCGCCTGGATGAAGGCCTTTCCGTCACCGTCTGGGACGGGAGCCTGCCATGACCATCGCCCCCGGCCCCGACGGGTTCGATCCCGGCCGCTTCAACCTGTCCGCCTGGGCCATCCGGCATCGGGCCCTGGTCGTCTTCATGCTGGTGGCCTTCCTGGCCACCGGCGCCTGGGCCTACATGAAGCTGGGCCGGGGGGAGGATCCCCCCTTCACCCTGCGCCTGATGGTCGTCACCGCCCAATGGCCCGGGGCCACGGTGCGGGAGATCGAACAGCTGGTGACCGACCCGATCGAGCGGGCGGTGCAGGAAGTGCCCTATTTCTACCACACCCGCAGCTATTCCCGGCCGGGGGAGACGGTGATCTTCGTCTTCCTGAAGGACTATACCCGCTCCCGCCTGGTGCCGGAGAGCTGGTACCAGGTGCGCAAGCGCGTGGGCGACATCCGCCACACCCTGCCGCAGGGTGTGATCGGACCCCAGTTCAATGACGAATTCGGGGACAGTTTCGGCATCATCTATGCCTTCAACGCCGAAGGCTTCAGCGATACGGAGCTGAAGCAGGCCATGCTGTCCACCCGCCAGCGGCTGCTGCGCGTGCCCGATGTCAGCAAGGTGGAGTTGGTGGCGACCCAGCCCGAGCGCATCTATGTGGAATTCGATACCCACCAGCTGAGCCAGCTGGGCATCCCCGCCCCCGTCCTGATCGATGCCCTGCGCCAGCAGAACGCGCTGGTCGCGACCGGCTATGTCGATACGGGTACCGAACGGGTGCAGTTGCGCATCGACGGCGACCTGACGACCGAGGATCAGGTGCGCGATGTGCCGGTGGCGGTGAACGGCCGCATCCTGCGCCTGGGCGACATCGTCAGCGTGGACCGCCGGGCGGAGGATCCCACGGTCTATTCAATGCGGCACAACGGCAAGCCGGTGACGGGCCTGGCCATCAGCATGGTGAAGGGCGGGGATATCCTGTCGCTCGGCCGCAGCATCGCGGCCGAGATGGCGGCGGTCCAGGCGGAGCTTCCCCATGGGATCGAGGTCTCCCTCGTTTCCGACCAGCCGACGGTGGTGAAGAATTCCATCGCGGAGTTCATCACGGTCCTGGCGGAGGCGCTGGCCATCGTCATGGTCGTCACCTTCCTGTCGCTGGGCCTGCGCACGGGCGTCGTCGTGGCCCTGTCGGTGCCGCTGGTTCTGGCCATCACCTTCCTGGTCATGTGGGCGGCGGGGATCGACCTGCACAAGATCAGCGTCGGCGCCTTGATCATCGCGCTCGGCCTGCTGGTGGACGATGCCATCATCGCGGTGGAGATGATGATGGTGAAGCTGGAACAGGGCTGGGACCGGGCCAAGGCCGCGGCCTTCGCCTGGACCAGCACGGCCTTCCCCATGCTGACCGGCACCATCATCACCGCCGCCGGCTTCGTGCCCGTGGCCTTCGCCCAGTCGGCGGCGGGGGAATACACCGGCTCCATCTTCTGGGTGGTGGCGACGGCGCTCATGGTGTCCTGGGTGGTGGCTGTGATCTTCACCCCCTATCTGGGCTACAAGCTGCTGCCGAAGCCTAAGGTGATCCACGCGGTCGCCCCGGGGGAGGACCCGCACGCGCACCTGTACAATGGGCCCGTCTATCGCCGCCTGCGCGCCGCGGTGGCCTTCTGCGTGCGGCGGCGCTGGACGGTGATCGGTCTGACCATCGCCGCCTTCGGCCTGTCGGTCTGGTCCTTCCAGTTCGTGCAGCAGCAGTTCTTCCCCAGCTCCGCCCGGCTGGAGGTGATCATCGATGTGGAACTGCCGGAGGGCAGTTCGCACGCCGCCACCGATGCCCGCATGCGGGAGCTTGAGGCGCTGCTGGAGGCCGATCCGCGGGTGACCGATTATGTCACCTATATCGGCGGCGGGGGACCGCGCTTCTACCTGCCCCTGAACCAGGAACTGCGGCGGACGAATTTCGGCCAGGTGGTGGCCCTGACCGGCAGCCTGGAGGATACGACCGCCCTGTTCCACGATCTGCGCGCCGATCTGGATGCCCGCTTCCCCGAACTGCGCACCCGGGTCAGCCGGCTGGAGAACGGACCGCCCGTGGGCTACCCGATCCAGTTCCGGGTGATCGGCCGCGATCATGAACAGGTGCGGGGGGTGGCGGCCCAGGTGCGGGACATCATCCGGGCCAATCCCCATACCCGCGACGTGAATTTCGACTGGTGGGAGAAGGTGAAATCCGTCCGGCTTGAGCTGGACCAGGCGCGGGTGCGCGAGCTGGGCATCACGCCCCAGGACCTGTCCTTCGCCACCCAGACCGTGCTGACCGGCACCACCGTCACCCAGTACCGGGAGGGGACGGAGCTGATCGACGTGGTCCTTCGGGCGGAGAAGGGGGAACGGTCGGACCTGGACCGGCTGGGCGACATCCAGGTACGCACAGCCAGCGGCAGGCCGGTGCCGCTGCGCCAGGTGGCCCGCATCTCCTACCAGCTGGAGGATGGGCTGGTCTTCCGCCGGTCGCGGGAGACGGCGCTGACCGTGCGTGCCGACATCACCGGCAATATCCAGGCGCCCGTCGTCTCCGCCCAGATCGCGGCGGCCCTGGCGCCGCTGAAGGCCGACCTGCCCACCGGATTCCGCATCGAAACCGGCGGGGCGGTGGAGGAAAGCCTGAAGGGCCAGTCCAGCATCATGAAGGTGGTGCCGGCCATGATCGTGATCTGGCTGGTTACCCTCATGGTGCAGCTTCAGTCCTTCCAGCGGGTGGTGCTGGTCTTCCTGACGGCGCCGCTGGGCCTGATCGGGGTGGTGATGGCGCTGCTGGCCTTCGCCACACCCTTCGGCTTCGTCGCCCAGCTGGGCGTGATCGCCCTGTTCGGGATGATCATGCGCAACAGCGTGATCCTGGTGGACCAGATCGAACAGGACATCGCCATGGGCCACACCCGGTTCCAGGCGGTGGTGGATGCCACCGTGCGCCGGGCCCGGCCGATCCTGCTGACCGCGGCGGCGGCCGTGCTGGCCATGATCCCCCTGTCCCGCAGCATCTTCTGGGGGCCGATGGCGATCGCCATCATGGGCGGGCTGGTGGTGGCGACGGTGCTGACCCTGTTCAGCCTGCCCGCCATGTACGCCGCCTGGTTCCGGGTGAAGGAGGGGGAGGTCTGGCCGAAGCAGCGCAAGCCCCGGGAAGCCCCCGCCCCGGCCATCGCGGCGGAGTAATCCGGGTGTCGCCCGTCAACCGGGTCCCCGACCGATGCCCGCGATCGGGGAACGGCCGGGAACCGGCACCGCCGGCCAGCTTCCATCCCATGGCGCCGGCCCCCGCCCCTCTTGGCATGCCTCGGTGGATTATGGGTGAATTATGGTCGGAGGCGTAATTCGGATTTCATCCCCAGGGCCATCGACCGGAGCTGTTGACCAGCCTGCTCAAGGATGTCGCCCTTGACCTGGGCGACGCACCCGCCCTGGGTCAGGCGCTACGATCCGGCGCGGAAACAATACGGCAGAGGCAGTGGGGTGAGTACACGGGTGCCTGGTAGGGTTTAAGCCCCCTGCAACAGGCTGTCCTGCGCCGTCTGGCAGCCGAACCGGAGGCAGGGCCGTTCTCCGCTGCGGCTCTTGCGGTGTATCGGGAGGCCACGGGCCGGAAGGTGGAGGTATCCTCGGTCCAGACCGCGCTGGAGGCCCTGCGCGACCGCGACCTGGTGTGGAAATCCTCGCGCGGAGCGTACTCCATCGCCGATCAGGCCCTGGCGGATTGGGTGAAATCCGCCCATACCAAGCCGGAATAAATCCCGACCGAGAAAGAGCATGGGGCGCGCCGCCCCTGCGACCACGGCACTGGTGCGGCGGCGGCAGGGCCCCTATCCTGCCGATCATCGACCACCGCACAGGGTCCCGCCATGCCCAGTGACAGCACATCCTCCGACGCCTCTTGCCGTGACGCCCTGCCCCTCATCCGCCGCAGCCTGCTGCAATCGGCGGAGAATTTCACCCGGCTGGCCGATCAGGCCGACCGGATCGCCGACGCGGCCGACCGGATCACGGCCGCCCTGAAGGCCGGGGCCAAGGTGATGTTCTGCGGCAATGGCGGGTCGGCGGCCGATGCCCAGCACCTGGCGGCGGAGCTGCTGGGACGGTACCTGCTGAACCGTCCGGCCCTGGCCGCCGTGGCCCTGACGACCGACAGCTCCGCCCTGACCGCCATCGGCAATGATTTCGGCTTCGATCAGGTCTTCAGCCGTCAGGTCGCCGGACTGGGGCGGGCTGGCGACGTGCTGGTGGCCCTGTCCACAAGCGGAAACAGCCCGAATGTCCTGGCGGCGGTGGAAACGGCGCGGGATCTGGGCATCACCACCATCGGCCTGACCGGGACCCGCGGCGGGGCGCTGGCGGAGCGGTGCGACCTGTGCCTGTGCGTCCCTTCCGACCACACCCCCCGCATCCAGGAAATGCACATCGCCGTCGGTCATCTTCTGTGCGAACTGGTGGAGGTCGCCTGCGCATGAGCGACCCGCGCCCAGCTGTCTTCCTGGACCGGGACGGGGTGCTGAACCTGGATGTGGCCTATGCCCATCGGCCGGACCAGATCATCTGGGTGCCGGGGGCGGCGGCGGCGGTCCGGCGCCTGAACGCGGCAGGCTACCTGGTCTTCATCGTCACCAACCAGGCTGGCATCGCCCGCGGCTTCTATGATGAGGCGACGATGCACCACCTGCACCGCTGGATGGCGGGGGAGCTGGCGGCAGCGGGTGCCCGGATCGACGACTGGCGCCACTGCCCCCACCATCCCGACGGGATCGTCGCCCCCCTTGCCCGGACCTGCGACTGTCGCAAGCCCGCCCCGGGCATGATCCTGGACCTGATGGCCGCCTGGCCGGTGGACAGGTCCCGCAGCCTGCTGATCGGCGACATGGACCGGGACATCCAGGCGGCACAGGCCGCCGGAATCCTGGGATACCTGTTCCCCGGCGGCGACCTGGACCGCTTCGTCGCCGCCCTGTCGGGCCTAGGGGGGTGAACCCGGCTGCGAGTGACAAACGGTGCGGCCATGAGGTTGTCCCGGTATCGCTGGAGCAACCATGGACAGCCCGCCGGGTCCGCCCCTATGCTTGCCCCATGACGACGGATGCCCCGCCCGACACCATCATCCCCACCGCCTTCCCGGAGCTGGCGCGGCTGGCCTGGAACCGGGATCCGTCGTGCCCGATCAGCGGGGCGGAGGCCTTCGCCCTGTATGAGCGGAACTGGCGCCATGTGGACAAGAACCACCTGACCATGGAGGAAGCGGACCTGATCCGCAGGCTTACCGATGCCCATGGCCATGGCCATTTCCTGGGCAGATAGGGGCGGCCATGGGGTTTCTCAGGCCGCAGCATACCCTGATCGCTGAGATCCTGAAGGGTCTGGACGGAGAGCGGTTGCTGGATCTGCGCTGCTGGTTCGGCGGCGGTACCTGCATCGTGCTTCAGAACGGGGAATACAGGCTGTCCCTGGATCTGGACTTCCTCTGTGCGGACAGGGACGGCTACCGTGATTTGCGCAGCCTGGCGATGCGCCAGGGCGGACGGGGGCTTGTCGGTACCCATGTCGGCATCGCCAGGGAGTTCCTGGCCGACCAGTACGGTATCCGGGGTGTGGTCACCCTTCAGGGCCAGCCGATCCGGCTGGAGATCGTGCGGGAAGCACGGATCGAACTGGAGGGGCAGATGGACCCGGACCTGGGTGTGCCCACCCTGACCTTCACCGATCAGGTTGCCGAAAAGCTTCTGGCCAATGCGGATCAGGGATTGGACAGGGCGGTCGCCTTTCGGGATGCGATCGACCTGGGAATGCTGATGCGGCGGACCGGCACCCTGCCCGCCGCTGCCGTCGCCAAGGCAGACGCCGCCTACGGCAACGATGTGCGGCGAAAACTCCTGTCCGTGCTGCACCAACTGAAGGTTCCGGACATGGTTGCCCACGCCGCAACGACACTTCAGATGCAGAAGGCCGATGTTATCGCGGCGCGGGATAGGCTGGTCATTGCCGCCGCCGCGGCATGGCCGGATACTTCACACGGCTGAAGCGCCCCCGGCCGGGTGCCCATCCGGCCGGGGTGTAACACCGCCTTACTGCCCCTGGCCCAGGCTATAGCCCGGCTTGCCGTCGAAGGTGCAGAGCGTTTCCGTCTTGATGACGTCGATGCCGTTCTCCAGCGCCAGGCGAAGCAAGGCCAAGTGCATGTCGTTGGTCATGGCCGTCCCCTCCGATGCCATGAAGCGGCAGCGCCAGTGGTCGACGGTGAAGGTCTCCGGCGCCTGTTCGGGCCACACCTTCACGCCCCGGTTGGTGATCATCTGCAGCGCCATGCCCGACGCCTCCGCCGGCTTCAGCATCGTTGCCAGATCATTGGCGCAGGATCCCGCCCAGCCCACGAAAAGGTCGAGGCCGACGGAGGTCTTGACAGAGCGGCCGCGCGGCTTCGGCGGGGCCAGGGACATGGGCTTCGCCGCCCCCGCCGTGATCGGGGACGCCTTGAAGACCGTGGGCCGCTTGCCCAGCCGCGCGATCACCGCATCGGCGAAGGCCTGGGTTCCGACCGCGTCATGCACCTTCGTCCCACGGGCGAGGTCGCGGGTGAACGCCCCATCCTCCAGGGCGCAGAGCCATGCATTGTGGACCTTGGCCGCCGCTTCCAGCTCCCCCAAATGGGTCAGCATCATCACGCCCGCCAGCAGCAGGCCCGACGGGTTCGCCATGTCCTTGCCGGCGATGTCCGGGGCGGAGCCGTGGATCGCTTCGAACATGGCGACATGCTCACCGATGTTGGAGGAGCCGCCGAGCCCGACCGACCCGGTGATCTGGGCCGCCACGTCGGACAGGATGTCGCCATAGAGGTTTGGCATCACCACCACGTCGAAGATCTCCGGCGTGTCGGCGAGGCGGGCCGCACCGATATCAACGATCCAGTGATCCTTCCCGATCTCCGGATACTCGGCCCCGATCTCATCGAAGACCCGATGGAACAGGCCATCGGTGAGCTTCATGATGTTGTCCTTGGAGAAGCAGCTCACCTTCCGGCGACCATTGGCCCTGGCATATTCGAAGGCGTAGCGCACGATGCGCTCACAGCCCGGCCGGGTGATCAGCTTCAGGCACTGGTACACATCCTCCGTCTGCCGGTGCTCGATCCCGGCATACAGGTCCTCCTCATTCTCGCGGATGATCACCAGGTCCATCTTGGGGTGCTTGGTGTCCACCAGCGGATACAGGGAGGCGCAAGGACGCACATTGGCGTAGAGACCCAGCGTCTTGCGGATGGTGACGTTCAGGCTCTTGTATCCGCCACCTTGGGGGGTGGTGATGGGCGCCTTGTAGAAGACCTTGGTGCGGCGCAGGCTGTCCCACGCGGCGGGCGAGATGCCGGAACTGACGCCGGAGAGATAGACCTTCTCCCCGATCTCCACCTCCTCCACCGCCAGACGGGCGCCGGAGGCGTGCAGGACACGCAGGCAGGCCGCCATGATTTCGGGGCCGATGCCGTCACCACGGGCAACCGTTATCGCGTGGGTCTTCATGAACCATCTCCTCCAGACAATGACCTTGCATCCCGTGTAGGCAGGGCACGCCTTATCCTGGAAATCGATTTATCCGATCTGATTGATGGAAAATCCACATGCTGCGCCGCAGAAGACGAAACTGGCGCGGTTATTGCATGCCGACACAGGGGCTGCGCCTGTCCAAGGCGCAACAAACGGTTCCAATTCAAATGGCGCCGGATACGATCATGTCCCTTCGGCGTCCGCAAAGCCCGACCCGGCCATCCCGCTGCGACTGAAAGCTGCCCGCCTCCCGCATGGGCGATCCGCGATCGGTGCATTCCCGACCGTTTGCCCGGCGGGCGGCCCCCTTCGGCCTACTCCCGAACAGGTGTTGCGGGGATCGCCCCCGGGCTGCAAAGAAGGGGCAGGCACCTGGAAGGGCGTGGATGGGGGATGGCGATGGCCAAGGGACACGTACTGGTGACCGGCGGGGCGGGCTATATCGGCAGCCACACCACGCTTGCCCTGCTGGAAGCCGGCTGGGCGGTGACGGTGCTGGACAACCTGTCCACCGGCCAGCGGTCCCTGGTTCCCACCCCGGTGCGGTTCGTGGAGGGGGATGTCGCGGACCAGGGCCTGCTGGATCGGATCCTGGGTGACGGTATCGACGCGGTGATGCATTTCGCCGGGTCCATCATCGTCCCGGAATCGGTGGCCGATCCGCTGAAATATTACGCCAACAACACGGCCGCCAGCCTTGGGCTGATCGAGGCCTGTGTCCGGCATGGGGTGGATCGGTTCGTCTTCTCCTCCACCGCCGCCGTCTATGGCATGCCGGAGACGGAGACAGTGGATGAGGATGCGCCCACCCGCCCGATCAATCCCTATGGCCGGTCCAAGCTGATGACGGAATGGATGCTGGGCGACGTGGCGGCGGCCCACCGGTTCCGCTACGCGGCCCTGCGCTACTTCAACGTGGCCGGCGCCGATCCCGATGGGCGTAGCGGGCAGGCGACACCGGATGCCACCCACCTGATCAAGGTGGCGTGTGAGGCGGCGGTCGGGCGGCGCCCCGGCATCACCGTGTTCGGCACCGATTATCCGACCGCGGACGGCACCTGCGTGCGCGATTACATCCATGTGAGCGATCTGGCCGACGCCCACGTCCGGGCACTGGACCACCTGACCGCTGGCGGCGACAGCCTGGTGACCAATTGCGGCTATGGCCGTGGCTATTCGGTCCGGGAGGTGCTGGAAGCGGTGCAGCGGGTGGCGGGTCGGGAGTTGACCATCCACCCGGGTGCCCGGCGTCCCGGGGATGCCGCCCGGATCGTGGCCGACAATACCCGAATCCGCCGCCTGCTTGGCTGGCAGCCGCGCCACGAGGACCTGGACCTGATCGTCCGCACCGCGCTGGCCTGGGAGCGGCGGCCGGATGGGCGGAAGATGGCGCCCTGACGGCAACCCGTCGCCACATCGGGCGGCGGCCTGCGCCCCATTGTCGGGGCCGGGCCGTATGGGGTACCACGGAACCGATATGTCCGGCCTTGAGCGGAGAGCGGTTGCCGTGAAGCTGACGTGCCATCCCCTGCCCGGCTTCGCGCCCGTGATACGTCCCGCCCCCTTGCACCGGGAATGGATGGACGCGACACCGGATCGCTTCGCCTATCGCTGCCTGCCGCTGAACATCGCCAACCAGCACGGGTGGGAAGTGCTGTGCCCGGTGGATGTCACCGCCACCTGGGATGGGGGCATGGGGAAGGAGGCGATCCGCATCGTTTCCGCCGGGCCGGAGGGGCTGCTGCCCGTCAGCCATTTCGGGTCCGGCGTTCTGACCTTCCACATCCATTGCCTTCTGCGGACGGAACCGGGGCTCAATCTGTGGGTTTCGGGGCCTGTCAACGCGCCAAAGCACGGTATCGCCCCCCTGACCGGGGTGGTGGAAACGGACTGGGCCCCCTACAGCTTCACCATGAACTGGAAATTCACCGCGCCCGATACGACGGTGACGTTCACGGCGGGGGAGCCGATCTGCCACTTCTTCCCCCTGCCCCGGGATCTGGTGGAGGTGGTGGAGCCCGTGATGGTGCCCCTGGCCGACGATCCAGCCTTCGCCGCCCAGCATGAACGCTGGTCGGCGGAGCGCCACAGCTTTATCGAGGATCTGGGACAGGAGGGGACGCAAGCCAGGGTGCAGGGATGGCAGAAGGCCTATTTCCGCGGCCGCAATCCCGACGGCACGGCGGGCAGCCCGGAACACCGGACCAAACTGGGCCTGCGCCCCTTCACTGGTGACTGATCTGAATCTTCAACCGTCAGGATGTGCCCGGGGGGGGGTCTGCCGAAACCAGGCTGGACCCGCCCCGTCGAAATAGGGTTAGTCCAGACGAAAGTGTTCCGTTGCGAGGGTTGATTGTGTACCAGCGTCCCCGATAATCAGTCCCCGCATGACCGGCGCATTCTTCAATTCAGCCAATCAGCCAATCAGCCAGATCTGTAGGAGTTCTGATGCGGAAGGAAGTCATCACCGCCCTTGTGCTTGGACTGTGCGCCGGTGCGGCCCAGGCACAGGATACCCGCGGCGTCTCCGTATCGGAACGGCCCCGACCCGATTACCAGTCACAGGGGATCCGCGCGGGATCCTTCCTGGTCCGTCCGACCGTGACCCTGACCGGAAGGTACGATGACAACGTCTTCGCCCAAGACACGGACAAACAGGACGACTTCATAACAGTCATCATGCCGAACGTGGTCGCCGCCTCCACCTGGTCCCGCCATCGCCTGGTCCTGCGCGGCGGTGCCGAGATCGGGATCTTCCGCGATATCGACAGCGAGGATTATGACGATTACGTCATTGGCACCGATATCCGCCTGGATGCGACCCAAGGGGATTTCATCACGGGCACGGCCGAATACCGGCGGGAGCATGAGGAGCGCGGAACCGCCAACGATGTCGGCGGCAGTGAACCGACAGAGTTCGATGTCATTTCCGCCCGGCTGGGCTATGAGCGGACGGGGCGTCGCATCACCCTGCGCGTCACCGGCACGCTGGATGAGTTCGATTACGACAGCACGCTGGGGTTCGGATCGGTGGTCCTGAACCTGGATTTCCGCGACCGGACCGAATACACCCTTGGCTCCCGCGTGGGGTATGAGTTCCAGCCGGGCGTGAGCGCCTTCGTCCAGGGCACGCTCAACTGGCGTGACTACGCCAACGGTATCCGCAATTCCGACGGGTATGAGGTCGATGTCGGTCTGTCCTTCGATTTGGACGGGGTCACGACGGGGGAGGTCTTCGCCGGCTACCGGGCGCAGACCTATGACATTGCGCTGTTCCAGGATAGTGACGGCCTGACCTTCGGCGGCACCGTTCTGTGGCTGCCGACGGCGCTGACCTCCGTCCGCCTGCGCGTGATCAATGAGGTGAATGAGGCGATCCTGCCAAACGCCTCCGGCTTCGTCAGCACGGGCGGATCGGTTCAGATCGACCATGAGCTGCGGCCGAACATCCTGATCGGCGGCCTTCTGGGCTATACCGAGAATGATTTCGAAGGCGTGGACCGGCTGGAGAAGCTATGGAACGCCGAGGCGAAGGTGGAATACCTGATCGACCGCAATTTCCGCGTCGGGGCGAACTACCGCCTGCGGGACCGCGATGTGAACATCTTCGGCACCGATTACACCCGCAACCAGGTGATGCTGACCCTGCGTGGCGCCCTGTGAGACGACGGCACCGGGGGATGGCGGACCGGGCGCTCTCATTCCGGTTCATCTGACAGACTTCCCAAACCAGGCACCATTTCCCTTGCCGCAATCCCAATTATAGGCTATTGTTCCTATATTGACGCCATAGCCATGCCCGACGGCCCCCCGCCGTCGGGCTTTTTTCATGTCGGGAGCCTGCAGCATGACCACCCTTCTTCCCCGCGATGATGATGAAACCCCCATCCAGGCCCTGGGCCTGCGCCCCGGCGGGGCCCATACCCTGGCGGTCGGGGCCGCCAGTACCCGGACGCAGATCGCCTTCGCGGCCAGCACTTGCGTCATCTCCGTCTATGCGACGGCGCCGGTGCATATCCGACTGGGCGACGGCGCCGTCACCGCCGCGGCCACGGATCACTTCCTGCCGGCGGATACCCTGGTGGACCTGTCCCTGGGCGGGGGCAAGCGCCCCACCCATACCCATCTGGCGGCGATCCGCACGGGCATCGACTGCACCCTCTACATCTCGGAGCGGGAGTGAGCGATGCCGACGCGGCTGGACAGTTCCTTGACCGTGTCGGGGCGCGGTGCCGTTCCCCGCATCCTGGATCTGGATCTCCGGGCCGCCCCGCTTCCCCCGGCGATCACGGTGATCCGTTCCGGACCGGCCACCTGCATCGGCCCGGACGGGCTGGTCCGGACGATGGAACCGGATACGCCCCGGCTGGACCATGATCCCACCACCCTGGCCCCCCTGGGCCTGCTGGTGGAGGAGGATCGGACCAACCTGGCCCTGATGTCCAATGACCTGTCGGCAGCGCAATGGGTCCCCGTCGTTGGCGGCACCGCCCCGGTCCCGGTGCGGACGGGGAATGCCGCCGCCGCCCCGGACGGCACCGCCGTCGCCTGTCTTCTGGACCTGGCCCTGGGTGGGGGAACCGGGGCGGCGGATCGCTGCGCCATCGGCCAGGACTACCCATCGCTGGCCCGGCGCCACCCCTTCTGCCGCAGTGTCTGGATGCGCTCGCCGACCCAGCCGGAACAGCGGGTCGCCCTGTGGTCGGACGTTGCCGGAACCGCCCGGGTCGTGACCGTCACACCGACCTGGCAGCGTTTCATCCTGGCCGACGCCCGTGTGGACCCTGTCAACGACGATTTCCGCATCGGTCTGCGCGGCGATCTGGGAACCAATGATGCGGCATCCATCCTGGTCTGGGGCGCGCAGTGTGAGTTGGGCGCCTTCCCCAGCAGCCTGATCCCCACCGGCAACGATCCGGTGATGCGGCCGGCGGATCTTGTGCTGATCGGGCCGGTGCCGGTGGGGCCGGATCTGATCGCCAATGGCGGGTTCGCGGAGGGGATGGACGGCTGGACCGTGCCGGACGGGGCGGCGGAATGGTCGGGTCCGGGCCAGGTCCTGCTACGCCCGCCGGACCTTGTGGACAGCCCGGTCGGGCCGGTTCAGGTGGTGGCGACCCGGCCTGGGCGGAGCCACCGCCTGACCTGGACCACCACCACCGCCCCCGCCGGCGGCTTCGCGCCGCTGATCGACGGGGCCCCGCTTCTGCCCCCACGGGGGGCCGGGACCTGGACCGAAACCATCATCGCGGCCGGCCCCGCCATCACCATCACCCTGCCCCGTCCCCCCGGGGGGGCGGAACCGGCTGCGACGGGAACGCTGGTGACGGCGGTGGGCTTGCGTGAATTGTCCCCCTTCCCCGGGTTCAACCCGCAGGAAGGAAGCCTGGTGGTGGGGTACCGGCGGCCCGCCATCGCCCAGCGGGCCACGATCCTGGCCATCGGCCCGCCGGATGGTTCACCATTGTCACGCCTGGTGGTGGAGGAGCTTCGAAGCGGCGGGGCCGTCACCACGCTGCACGATGGGGCGGGGCTGCCGGCGATCGACACGGCTGCATCGGATCCCGCCACCCCCCTTCTGCCCCGGTCGGAGGGGGAGGAGGTCCGGGTAGGCGTCGCCTACCGCTCGGGCGGCAGTGCGGTGGACGCGACACGGGGCGGACCTGCGGACGACGGGGAAGGTGGGGGGGCGGCCGTAACCACCCCCGTCCTCTCCCCCGGCCGGTTCGATGATCTGCCCGCCCCGGTCCTGACCCTGGGGGGTAGAGGATCGGCCTTCCCTGAGAATCCTCTGAACGGCCATGTCACCCGGCTGACAGTCTGGCCCCGGCGCCTGTCCGACAGCCGCCTGTCCCTCTCCCTGCGGGCGGAGGATGCGTGAGCCGGCGCCAGGTCGGCCAGGTACAACGCCGGTCGGGCGGGAGCCGCGCAAGGCGCCCCCGCCCGACC
>JBJOKR010000111.1:0-15804 GCA_046045995.1 Pseudomonadota bacterium
CGGAAACGGACATTGTCATGTTCGCCGGTATCTCCGGCGACACCAACCCCATGCACCTGAATGAGGAATATGCGCGGGAGACCATGTTCAAGGGCCGCATCGCCCACGGCATGCTGTCCGCCTGCTTCATCACCACGGTGCTGGGCACCCGGCTGCCGGGTCCGGGCTGCATCTATCTGTCCCAGAACCTGAAGTTCCGCTCCCCCGTCCGTATCGGGGAGACGGTGACCACGACCGTGACGGTGGTGGAAATGAACGAGGCGAAAAGCCGGGTCGTCCTGTCCACCATCTGCACCGTCCTGGGCAAGCCGGTGATCGAGGGGGAGGCGGTGGTGATGGTCCCCCGCCGGGCCGACCTGGTGCAGGCCGCCGCCGCCCGCGCCGCCGCCGCGGCGGCGGCAAGTGCGGTCGCTTAACGGACGGTCTGCGTCCCACGCTGCAGCCCGGGAGATGGTGACGCTGGACATGGTGGCACTGGACCTGGGCTGTCCGGCGCACTAAACCCATGAATCCATGAAGCTGTACCGCCACACCTCCGACCTTCCGTCCGACCAGCGCGGCGTTGCCGTGGCGCTGGGCAATTTCGACGGTGTCCATCAGGGGCACCGGGTGGTGATCGGCGCCGCCCTGTCCGCGGCCCGGGACCTGGGTGTGGATGCGGCTGTGCTGACCTTCGAACCGCATCCGCGCCTGTTCTTCAAGCCCGACCAGCCGCCCTTCCGCCTGACCCCGCTGCGCATCAAGGCCCGGCTGGTGGAAGGGATGGGGGTGGATGCCCTGTTCGTCCAGCATTTCGATGCCGCCTTCTCCGCCCTTACGGCGGAGCAGTTCGTGGATCAGGTGTTGGTCCGCGATCTGGGCGCCCGGCATGTGGTGGCGGGCTATGACTTCGTCTTCGGCAACCGCCGCGGCGGGAATATCGCCTTCCTGAAGGCCATGGGCGCCCGGCACGGCTTCGCCGTGACGGAGGTGCGGCCGGTCCAGGACGGGCAGGGCACCGTCTATTCCTCCACCAAGGTGCGCCAGGCCCTGGAAGCGGGCGATCCAGCCGCCGCCGCCGCCATCCTGGGCCATCCGTTCGAGATCGAGGGGCGGGTGGAGCATGGGGACAAGCGCGGGCGCACCATCGGCTTCCCCACCGCCAATGTGGAATTGGGCGAATACCAGCGGCCCCGGTTCGGCGTCTACGCCGTGCGCGCCGGGGTGGATCACGGCGCGGAGACGGTGTGGCACAAGGGTATCGCCAATCTGGGCCGCCGCCCCACCGTGGGCGGCACGGTGGAGCGGCTGGAGGTCCACCTGTTCGACATGGCCGACGATCTGTACGGCAAGCACCTGCGGGTCCAGCTCCTGCACTTCCTGCGGCCGGAGATGAAGTTCGACAGCGTCGACCAGTTGAAGACCCAGATCGCTGCGGATGCGGCAGCGGCGCGGGCGGTGTTGGGCTAGGGCCTCGTCCCGCCCGCCCCGGTGACGAGTTGCCGCCCGGCTATGGGCTGCCAAGCAGCAAGTCGCCTTGACCCGCCCGTCCGCCCCGCTATCATCCGCGCCCATGGTACCGGCCTTGCGCGCGATAGGGGGCATGTCCTCCCGAATTATCGGCCCGGTCCTCTGAGGGGGGCCGGGGAGCGAGGCGTTCGTCAAAACGCCATAAACATCCGCGCCTATTGCCCGCGGTGCCCGCACGGCACCGGTCCCGGGCTTCCGACATCCGGATCATCATGACACGCGATTACAAGACGACCGTCTTCCTTCCGCGCACCGATTTCCCCATGCGCGCCGGCCTCCCCCAGAAGGAGCCGCAGATCCTGGCCCGCTGGGCGGAGATGGGCCTGTATGCCCGCCTGCGGGAGGACGCGGCGGACCGCCCGCTCTATGTCCTGCATGACGGGCCGCCCTATGCCAACGGCAACATCCATATCGGCCATGCGCTGAACAAGATCCTGAAGGATGTGGTGGTGCGCTCCCAGCAGATGCTGGGGAAGAACGCGCCCTATGTCCCCGGCTGGGACTGCCACGGTCTGCCCATCGAATGGAAGATCGAGGAGAAGTACCGGGCGGAGAAGAAGGACAAGGACCAGGTGCCGATCCTGGAATTCCGCGACGAATGCCGGAAATTCGCCGCCCATTGGGTGGGCGTTCAGGCGGCGGAGTTCCAGCGCCTGGGCGTGCTGGGGGACTGGTCCGATCCCTATCTGACCATGACCTTCCCCGCCGAATCCCGCATCGTGGGGGAGATCCACAAGTTCCTGATGAACGGCGGCCTGTACAAGGGGGCGAAGCCGGTCCTGTGGAGCGTGGTGGAGAAGACCGCCCTGGCGGAGGCGGAGGTCGAATACCACGACATCACCAGCACCACCATCTGGGTGCGGTTCCCCGTCACCACCGCATCCATCCCCGACCTGGCCGGGGCGTCCGTGGTGATCTGGACCACCACCCCCTGGACCATGCCCGGCAACCGTGCCGTCGCCTTCGGCCCCGGCATCGCCTATGGCGTCTATGAGGTGACGGCGGCAGAGGAGGGGAGCCTGGCCCGCCCGGGTGAGCGCATCGTCCTGGCCAAGGCCCTGGCGGAAGCGGTGGGCAAGGATGCCAAGGCGACCCTGTCCCTGGTGGCGGAGGTGGAGGGTGCTAGCCTTCAGGGCACCCTTTGCGCCCATCCCCTGCGCGGCAAGGGCTATGACTTCGATGTGCCGCTGCTGCCGGGCGACCATGTGACCGACGATGCCGGTACCGGCTTCGTCCACACCGCCCCCGGCCATGGTGAGGAGGATTTCGTCGTCGGCCGCCAGTTCGGGCTTGAGGTGCCGGAGACGGTGGGGCCGGACGGGCGCTACCTGGACCGCGTACCCCTGTTCGCCGGCGCCTATGTCTACAAGCCCGACGGCAAGCACGGCGATGCCAATCCCCGGGTGCTGGACGCGCTGAAGGAAGCGGGCACTCTGCTGTCCCATGGCAAGCTGAAGCACAGCTATCCCCATTCCTGGCGGTCCAAGGCACCGCTGATCTTCCGCACCACGCCGCAGTGGTTCATTTCCATGGAGACGAACCGGCTGCGGGAGCAGGCGCTGGCGGCGATCGACGCCACCACCTGGGTCCCGGCCCAGGGCCGCAACCGTATCCAGGCGATGATCGCCGGCCGCCCGGACTGGTGCATCAGCCGTCAGCGCGCCTGGGGCGTGCCCATCGCCATCTTCGTGTCCAAGGCGACGGGGGAGCCGCTGCGGGATGAGGCCGTCTGCGCCCGCATCCAGGCCGCCTTCACCGAACGCGGGGCCGATGCCTGGTACGATACCGATCCCCAGGTCTTCCTGGGTGATGCCTATAACGCCGCCGATTACGACCAGGTCTTCGACATCGTCGATGTCTGGTTCGAAAGCGGCAGCACCCACCAGTTCGTCCTGGCCGACCGCAACAATCTGAAATGGCCGGCCGACCTGTACCTGGAGGGGTCGGACCAGCATCGCGGCTGGTTCCATTCCTCCCTTCTGGAAAGCTGCGGCACGGTCGGCCGGGCGCCGTATGAGGCGGTGCTGACCCACGGCTTCACGCTGGACCAGAACGGCGAGAAGATGTCCAAGTCCAAGGGCAACGTCATCGCCCCGCAGAAGGTGATGGACGAATACGGGGCCGACATCCTTCGCCTCTGGGTCATGAACACGGAGTTCACGGAGGATCAGCGCATCGGCCCGGACATCCTGAAGTCCACGGCCGACCTGTATCGCCGACTGCGCAACACGCTGCGCTACCTGCTGGGCGCCCTAGCCGACTGGCAGGAGGCGGAGCGTCTGCCGCGGGCGGAGATGCCGGATCTTGAGCGCTGGGTCCTGCACCGGCTGGCGGAGCTGGACCGGGTGGTCCGCGACGGCTATGGCCGTTACGACCTGCACCGGCTGACGACGGAGCTTCATAACTTCTGCGCCGTCGACCTGTCCGCGCTCTATTTCGACATCCGCAAGGACAGCCTGTACTGCGACCGGCCGGATGATCCGCGCCGCCGGGCCACCCGCACGGTCATGGTCCACCTGCTGGAATGCCTGACCGCCTGGTTGTCCCCCATCCTTTGCTTCACGGCGGAGGAGGCGTGGCAGGACTGGCTGAAGC
Organism: Pseudomonadota bacterium; assembly: GCA_046045995.1. Taxonomy (GTDB): domain Bacteria; phylum Pseudomonadota; class Alphaproteobacteria; order Azospirillales; family Azospirillaceae; genus Indioceanicola. The sequence continues at coordinate 4,105 of JBJOKR010000111.1, forward strand.
AGGGCGGGGCGGCCGGGCCGGAGAGCGTGCATCTGCGCCTGTTCCCGGAGATCCCGGGGGACTGGAAGGATGACGCGCTGGCCGGCAAATGGGCGCAGGTCCGTGACATCCGCCGGGTCGTGACGGGGGCGCTGGAACTGCGCCGGGCGGACAAGACCATCGGTTCCTCCCTCCAGGCGGCGCCGACCGTCCATGTGGACAGTGTCTGGCACGATGCGTTGGAAGGGGTGGATTTCGCGGAGATCTGCATCACCTCCGCCATCCGGGTGGAGGAGGGGCTGCCGCCCGCGGGGGAGGCGACCTTCACCCTGCCCGATGTGCCCAATGTCGCCGTCGTCTTCGCCCATGCCGACGGGCACAAGTGCGATCGCTGCTGGAAGATCCTGCCGGAGGTTGGAAGTGTGGAGGCGCACCCGGGCCTGTGCGGGCGCTGCGCTGACGCGGTGGATCACCTGGACGGGCAGGCGGCGTCCACGGCCGGCGGAGTGGTCGTCTGATGTTCGACCAGCCCCTGGCGCCGCCGGATGTGCGGCGGCGCCTGTCCATCGTGGCGGCATCCATCGCGGCCGTGGCCTTCGTCCTGGACCAGATCAGCAAGTGGTGGATCCTGGAGATCATGCTGCCCTGCCGCAGCGGGCCTCCCGGCCCCTGGTGCTTGGTGGAGACACCACCCATCGAGGTGACCGGCTTCTTCAACCTGGTGATGGCCTGGAACCGGGGCGTGAGTTTCGGCATGTTCGCCCATGAGGCCGAGTTCATGCCCTATGTCCTGATTGCCGTGGCACTGGCGATCACGGCCTTCATGGTGGTATGGCTACGGCGGGCCGACCGGTTGTTCCAGGCGGTGTGCATCGGCCTTGTCATCGGCGGGGCGTTGGGCAACGTGATCGACCGCTTCCGCTTCGGCGCGGTGGCCGATTTCCTGGACCTTCACGTGGCGGGCTGGCACTGGCCGGCCTTCAACGTGGCGGACAGTTGCATCGTGGTCGGGGTTCTGCTGCTGGTGGCCGACGGGCTGTTCGAGCAGCGGGACCAGGACCGACCGGCCGGGTGAGCCGAACAGGCTGGGCGGACAGGTGAGCCGCCGGGCGAGCCGGACAGGCTGGCCGGACAGGTAGGATTGTGAAAGCTATGGAAGACCCCATGCGTAAGGTGACGATGATGCGGCCCCTGCACCGGACCCGGTCCTGGAACCGAATGGCCGCCCCCGCCCTGGCCCTGACGGCCGCTGCGGCCCTGTTGACCGGCTGCGGCATGTTCGACCGCAGCACCCCGGACGAATTCCAGGTGGTGGCCCGTGCGCCCCTGGAAATGCCGCCCGACTTCAACCTGCGTCCGCCTTCCCCGGGCTCGCCCCGTCCGCAGGAACTGGCCCGTGACAGCCGGGCGACGGCCACGGTCTTCGGTGCTGCCGGTGGCACCCAGGGCCTTATCGACCCGCGCACCAGCGCCTACCAGAGCCAGGGTGAAGTGGCGCTGCTGGTCCAGGCCGGTGCCGATCAGGCCGACCCCGCCATCCGGGAGATGGTGGACCGGGAGAACCCGGGCGTCGTCGTCGGCGAACGCTCTTTTCTGGATCGCCTGTTGTTCTGGCAGGAGGGCGACCAGCCCGCCGGGACGATCCACCAGGGCCCCACGCCCACCATCGAACGCACCGGCACCACCGCCGGCCAATAAGCCCGCGCCGTCCGGCATGGATTTGGGATTGAAAGGAGGGCCCGGCGGGAAACCGTCGGGCCCTTGCCTATCCGCGTTCCGATTCCCGCACCTGACGGCCGCGCCTGTCATACCAACGGTCGGAAGTCCCGACCGTTGGTACGGCGGCGACTGACGCCGCGCCGCGGGAGCGGCGAAGCCCAAGGCCACGGAGTGGCCGCCCGGTGACGGAGGGAAACGAAGCCGTCTTTGATCGGTCACGATAAAAGACGGCTGATATCAGGCGGCGTGCAAGGTTTCCTCAACCATGCGGGCATTGCGCAGGATCAGGGTGAGGTAGGCCTTGCCGGCGGCATCCGGCTCCCGCACCCCGCGTTCCCACTTCCGCAGGGTATCAACCGGGATGCCGAACCGTCGGGCAAACTGCACCTGCGTCGCACCAACGGCGGCCCGAACGGCACGGACATCGATCCGATCCGGGACCAGGACCGTGGTGGCCCGGACACCGGCCGCGTTCCCATCCAGCCAGCGGGCGGCGTCATCCAGCCCCTCCAGGATATCGTCGGCGATGGAACCGCTCATTCCCTTACTCCCTCACGATGCTTGCCCAGCCAAGCCACGGGCCCGGGAAACCAGGATCTTTTGCTTCAGTCGACCGATCGCTTCACGAATGGACGAACGTTCGGCGGCGGTCAGGTTGGCCTTCGACCCCTTGCCGTAGGCTGTGAGAAGAAAGAGCGGAAAATCCGGATCGTGGAAATAGTAGATGGTTCGGATACCGCCGCTCTTGCCGGATGCGCCCCGCCCCCATCGCAGCTTTCGGGCGCCGCCTGTATCGGGAATGACCGCGCCCGCGGTCGGGTTCCGGGCCAGATGGTCGATCAGCGCAAGACGCTCCTCATCCGATAACAAGGGTGCCGTCGCACGGATGAAGGGTGCTGTTTCGACAATGGTCACGGGGCGCATGGGTCGATACTAGCCCAATGGGCCATGGATGCAAGGCGGAACACCGTGATGCGCCAGCACCCATCCGGATTACAAATCCGTCAGGTGGCGGAAACGGGTTGCAAGCGGGGGCTGGGGCGCCAATCCTCTGTCTTGAGAGTTCCGCAGTGATCGGGAGGTATGTCTTGCCCCGTGTTTCCACCTTGGCCCGCCCGGTGCGGCGCGGTTTGGTCGGGCTGGCCCTGGGGGCGGCCCTGTACGTGACCGCGGCGGCCCCGCCGGCCCTGGCCAGGATCTGGGAGCCGGAGACCTTCACCCTTGCCAACGGCATGCAGGTGGTGGTGGTCACCAACCGCCGGGCACCGGTGGTCAGCCACATGGTCTGGTACAAGGTCGGGTCCGCCGATGAGCCGCCCGGTCGGTCCGGCATCGCCCATCTGCTTGAACACCTGATGTTCAAGGGCACGGATGAGATCAAGCCCGGCGAATTCTCCCGCACCATCGCCCGCAACGGCGGGCGGGACAATGCCTTCACCTCCTGGGATTACACCGCCTATTTCCAGAATATCGCCCGCGACCGGCTGGAACTGGTGATGCGGATGGAGGCGGACCGGATGACCGATCTTCAGCTCACGCCGGAGATCGTGACGCCGGAGGTGAGCGTGGTGATGGAGGAACGGCGCCAGCGCACTGACAACAATCCCCAGGCGCGGCTGAACGAACAGCTCTACGCCATGCTGTTCGTCCATCATCCCTATGGCACGCCGATCGTCGGCTGGATGCATGAGATCGAGCAGCTGGACAAGCAGGACGCTCTGGAATTCTACCGCCAATGGTATGCGCCCAACAACGCCGTGCTGGTCGTTTCCGGCGACATCACGGCGGCGGAGCTGAAGCCCCTGGCGGAGAAGACCTTCGGCCCCATCCCCCGGAGCGAGGCCGGCTTCACCCGCACCCGCACGGTGGAACCGCCGACGGAAGGGACCCGCCGCATCGTGCTGGAGGATGCGCAGGTGCAGCAGCCCTCCTGGCAGCGGGTCTGGAAGGCGCCCAGCTATACGAAGGGGGCGAAGGAGCATGCCTATGCCCTGCAGGTCCTTCAGACCATTATGAGCGGCGGCGCCACTTCCCGCCTGTATGAGGGCATCGTGGTGGAGCAGCGCAAGGCGGCCAATGTCTCCCTGTGGTACAACCCGTCCGCCTATGACCTGGGCACCATCGGCATTTCCGCAACACCCCTGCCGGGCGGCGATGTGGAGACGGTGGAACAGGCGGTGGAGGCCGAGCTGGCCCGCCTGATCGCCGACGGCGTGACGGCGGAGGAGGTGGAGACAGCGAAGAAGCGCCTGGTGCGGGAGGCGATCTTCGCCCGGGACAGCCTGCAAGGCCCCGCCTACGCCTTCGGCATGGCGCTGACTACCGGCAGCACGGTGGAGGAGGTGGAGGCCTGGCCCGACCGCATCGCCGCGGTGACGCCGGAGCAGGTGATCGCCGCCGCCCGCGCCGTGTTGCAGACCGATGCGGGTGTGACCGGCATCCTGCTGCCCAAGACGGCCGCCGCCGCTGCCGTCACCCCCGCGGCAGCCCCCGCCGCTGCCCGCCCGGGAGCCGGCCGATGATCCCCGTGCCTGCCTTCCTGTCCATCCCCCCGACCGGGACCCGCCCCATGATCTCCCGCCTGATCGCCCGGGCCGGCATCGCCGCCCTTCTGCTGATCCTGCCTGCGCTTCCGGCGCGGGCCATCCCGATCGAACGGGTGGTCACCCCCGGCGGGATCGAGGCATGGCTGGTCCGGGATGAGAAGAACCCGATCATCGCCCTGGATTTCTCCTTCACCGGGGGCAGCACGCTGGACCCGGCGGACAAGCTGGGCCTGGCCACCATGACCATGTCCCTGCTGGACGAAGGGGCGGGCGACCTGGACAGCCAAGCCTTCCAGCGGCGGCTGGAGGAGAATTCCATCACCCTTGGCTTCTCCGCGGGACGGGAGGAAATCTCCGGCAGCCTGACCACCCTGGTGGAAACCAAGGGGGAGGCGTTCGAGCTGCTGCGCCTGGCCCTGGCATCCCCCCGCTTCGATGATCCGGCGGTGGAGCGGGTGCGGGCCCAGATCACCGCGGGGCTGAAACGGGCCGCGGCCGATCCGAACTATACCGGACAGGTCACCTTCGCCGAGACCCTGTTCCCTGGCCATCCCTATGGCAAGCCGCCGCGCGGCACGATCGGGACGGTGCAGGCGATCACGGTCGCCGATCTGCGCGGCTTCGTCCGCGACCGGATCGCCCGCGACACCCTGAAGATCGGCGTCTCCGGCGACATCACGGCGGCGGAGCTGGCAACGGCGTTGGATGCGATCTTCGGCGGGCTGCCGGCCATGGCCGCCCCCTTCACCGTGGCGCAGACGGTGCCCGCCGGGGCGGGGGCCAAGGTGCTGGTGGAGCGGCCGATCCCGCAATCCATCCTGTTCATGGGCCAGCCCGGGCTGAAGCGGTCCGACCCGGACTGGTTCCCGGCTTTGATCCTGAACTATGTGCTGGGTGGTGGTGGTTTCTCCTCCCGCCTGATGGATGAGGTGCGGGAGAAGCGGGGGCTGACCTATGGCGTCTCCTCCGGCCTGCAACCTTATGAGCAATCCGCCCTTTGGACCGTCGGCGGGTCCACCGCCAATGAGAAGGCGGTGGAGGCCCTGGCCCTGATCAAGAAGATCTGGGGCCGGACCGCGCGCGACGGCATCACCGCGGCGGAGCTTCAGGACGCCAAGACCTTCCTCACCGGGTCGTTCCCCCTGACCTTCACCAGCAATGAGGCGATCGCCGGGGTGCTGCTGTCGGTGCAGGAGGATGATCTGGGCATCGACTACCTGAACCAGCGCAACGCCCTGATCGAGGCGGTGACCCTGGAGCGGGTGAATGCCGTGGCGAAGCGCCTGCTGGACCCCGCGAAGCTTGCCACCGTGGTGGTCGGGCGGCCCGTGGGGCTGGAGCCGACGCGGGTGGTGGACGGGGGGAGCTGACCGGCGGTCTTCCCCCCCCCCGGGGGCCTTCCGTCTGGCACACCGTTTGCTGTGATCCCCCTTACGCAGAAACCTGCATCAACGGGGGATCCCATGTTCGAGTCCCGCACCAAAACGGTGGGCAAGGGTTCGTCGGTCTTCGGGGCCGATCTGGATGACGACAATTTCGGCCTGGATTTCATCGATCTGGGCAGCGGGGACGGGGGCACCGTCCCGGCCGCAACCCCGGCCCCAACCCCGGCCCCAACCCCGCCTGTGGCAGCCGCGGCCGGTGCCCGGGTGATCGCCTTTCCCGATTCGCCAGCCCCGCCGGCCCAGGCCGGGCCCGCCCCCAAGGCCCAGGCCCGCACGGTCGAATCGCAGCAGGAGCGCGACTTGGCGGAGATCCTGGCCGCCGTCTCCGCCGTGCCGGAGGACCGGCAGTACCGGCAGCGCCTGCTGGAGGAGCGGATCCGCCGGCAATGGGCCCTGTTGCAGGATCTGGTGAAGGAACACACCGCCCTGCTGCGGGAGACGGCCCCCCCGGCCCCGACCCCGCCGCCGCGGGTGGAGCCGACGGTGACCATGCACCGCCCGCGCAGCCTGTTGCCCCCCCGCCGGGCGGGGGCGCCGGCCTGACTGTATCCAGGCGGGCTAATCCCAAGGCACCGCGACCCTGCCATGCCGGGGCAGGGCGCGGCATGACGGGTTGTCGCACCCCAGGGTCATGCTATCAATCGGTCCGATATCGGCACCCGAGGATGATCGGCCATGACCCAGACACCGCGCACTTCGTTGCCTGACGCTATGCATGGTGCATTGCATAATGCATCGATCGGTCCCGCCCTGACTCGCCTTCCGCAATGGTCGGCCCTGGCCGCCCATCGCCAGGCACTGGAGGGGACGCATCTGCGCGACCTGTTCGCCGCCGATCCCGACCGCGTCGCCGCCTTCAGCGTACGGATGGACGGGCTGCTGCTGGACTGGTCCAAGAACCGGGTGACGGCCGAGACGGTGCGTCTGCTGCTGGATCTGGCCCGCGCCCGGGATGTGGAGGGCTGGCGTGAACGGATGTTCGCGGGCGAGCGGATCAACACGACGGAGGATCGGGCCGTCCTGCACACCGCCCTGCGCAACCGGGCCGACCGCCCGGTTCTGGTGGACGGGCGCGATGTGATGTCGGACGTGCGCGCCGTGCTGGACCGCATGGCCGGTTTTTGCGACCGCGTCCGCTCCGGCGACTGGACGGGTTGGACCGGCAAGCCCATCACCGATGTGGTCAATATCGGCATCGGCGGATCCGACCTGGGCCCGGCCATGGCGGTGCAGGCCCTGACCCCCTGGGCCCATCCGCGCCTGACCGCCCATTTCGTCTCCAACATCGACGGCACCCACCTGGCGGAGGTGTTGAAGCGCGTCGATCCGGAGACGACGCTGTTCATCATCGCGTCCAAGACGTTCACGACCCAGGAAACCCTGACCAACGCCCATTCGGCACGGGATTGGTTCCTGTCCAAGGGCGGGCCGGAGCAGGACATCGCCCGGCATTTCGTTGCCGTCTCCACCAATGAGGCGGAGGTGCGGGCCTTCGGCATCGATCCCCAGAACATGTTCGGCTTCTGGGACTGGGTCGGCGGGCGCTACAGCCTGTGGTCCGCCATCGGCCTGCCCATCGCCCTTATGATCGGGCCGGAGGGGTTCGAGGCTTTCCTGGCCGGCGGCCGGGCCATGGACGACCATTTCCGGGAGGCGCCGCTGGACCGGAACATGCCGGTGATCCTGGCCCTGCTGGGGGTCTGGTACGGGAATTTCTGGGGGGCGACGGCCCATGCCGTGCTGCCCTATGACCAGTACCTGGCCCGGTTCCCGGCCTATCTCCAGCAATTGGACATGGAAAGCAACGGCAAAGGCGTGGACCGGGAGGGCAATTCCGTGGATTACGCCACCGGCCCCATCATCTTCGGCGAACCGGGGACGAACGGGCAGCATGCCTTCTATCAGCTGATCCACCAGGGGACCCACCTGATCCCCTGCGATTTCATCGCCACGGTGGAAAGCCAGAACCCCATGGGCCGCCACCACCCGATCCTGCTGTCCAACGCCCTGGCGCAGACGGAAGCACTGCTGACCGGCAAGACTGCCGATCAGGTGCGGGCCGAGGGGGCGGGGGAGGGGCTGGTGCCCCACAAGGTCTTCACCGGCAACCGCCCCACCAACACCCTGCTGCTGGACCGACTGGATCCGCGGGCGCTGGGCATGTTGATCGCGCTTTACGAACACAAGGTTTTCGTCCAGGGGGTGATCTGGAACATCAACAGCTTCGATCAATGGGGCGTGGAACTGGGCAAGCAACTGGCCAAGGCCATCCTGCCCGAACTGGAAGGCGGCCCCGAGAAGCCCCACGACGCCTCCACCACCCACCTGATCCGCACCATCCGGGCGGGGCGGGTTTGAGGGGCGGGGGGGGGGCCTAGGGTTGGGTAAAGGACAGTTCTCCTCTGTCTTGGCCATATCCTGGGTATCTGCCCTTTCGGGTCAGAGTTTGCGGGCGGCGGGGGACAGGGGCAGGCCATCTCCGGGTCATCTCCGGGCTCGCGCCTGTATCCCATCATCGGCATGATTTCCCAACGCGTCCCCCCGGACTCCGTTCACCCCCGGCCCGTTTGAAGATGCCCGAGCGGGCCAAGGCTGCGGAGCGGCCGTTCGCGGCATGTTGTGCTGCAAATGATATTGACTTGCAAATTAACCCTGCGGCATTAGGGGATATCGCGCGGGCACAGCCGCCAGCCCCCCGCCAGTCAGGCCGGCCCAGCGCATGCGTCTACGACTCAGAATTATTCGCATAGCGAGGAATAGCAGAATGGGATCTCAGCGTATCCCCCGCACACTGCCTGCCCTTCCAGGGGCCGCGACGGTCGGAACGGCCTGTGCGCTTGGCCTTGTGGCGCCGCTGGCGGGACCGGCCCTGGCCCGGCAAGGGACGGCCCCACCCCCGTCGGTGGAGGCGGCGGTGGAGGCGGCGGCGGCGACCGAGGAGATGACGGTCTGGGGGCACCGGCATGAGGGCAACCCCTATGCCGATCCGGAAGCGCCGTTCAAGGTGAACCGCTCCGCCTCCGGCAAGTTCACGGGCGAGCTGGTGGACATTCCCAAATCCATCATGGTCGTCCCGAAGGAGGTGATCGAGGCCCTGGGCGCCACCAGCTTCAAGGAGGTGATGCGCAGCCAGCCGGGCATCACGCTGGGCACGGGCGAAGGGGGCAATGCCTTCGGCGACCGCGTCTTCATCCGCGGTTTCGAAGCGCGCAACGACGTCTATATCGACGGGTTCCGGGACCCCGGCGTGGGCTCACGGGAGACCTTCGCGGTGGAGCAGATCGAGATCGTGCGTGGCCCCGGCTCCGCCTTCGCCGACCGCGGCTCCACCGGCGGGGCGGTCAACATGGTGACCAAGGCCCCGGTGGAGGCGGATTTCGCCACGGCGGAGGTGACGGTGGGCACCGCCGACCTGCGCCGGGTGGAAGCGGATGTGAACCACCACCTGGGCGACGGCCTGTCCGTCCGCCTGACCGGCATGATCCATGACAGCGGCGTGCCGGGCCGCGATGCGGTGACGCAGGAGCGGTGGGGGGCGGCCGGTGCCGTCCGCTACAAGACGGAGCGCGACCTTCAGCTGGACTTGGATTACTACCACCTGAGCGTGGATGAGATCCCGGATTGGGGCCTGCCCTTCGATACCCTGCTGAACAAGCCCTTCGAACGGGCCGGTCGCCGCGCCTTCTACGGCTTCGTCGAGCGCGACTTCCGGGAGGTGGAGGTGGATGTGGGCACGCTGGGCATCAGCGTTCCGGTGGATGACGGGATCACGGTACGCAACCGCACCCGCATCGGCCGGACCACCAACCGCTATGTCGCCTCCGCCCCCGAACGGCCGAACCTGACGGCCACCGATCCCGCCCAGTGGACCATGGTTTCCAATCCGAAGAACCGCAACGGCGTGAACCGCTATGTGGTCAACCAGACGGATGCCACCCTGTCCTTCCTGACCGGGTCGGCCGCCCATGAGCTGGTGGCCGGGGCGGAGTACAGCTGGGAGAAGGTGTACAACCGTCCCTTCGCCCTGCTGGATTCGGAGGTGGGAACCCCGCTCGGTGCCGCGGCCGGCATCGTGCAGCCGATCTTCCGCCCCGACCCCTACCGCCGCTTCAATGTGCGGGCGGAGCCGGGGACGACGGATTCGGCGGCGGAAGTGACCACCAAGGCGATCTATGTGGTCGATACCGTCACCGTCAATGAGAACTGGCAGGTCTTCGGCGGGCTGCGCTACGACGATTATGAACTGGATTACCTGTCCACCGGCGGGCGGACGGGCGATGTGCGGCTGTCCTCCGGCAGTACCTTCGTCAATTGGCACGGCGGCATCGTCTACAAGCCCGTGAAGGAGGGCAGCCTTTATGCCGCCGTCTCCTCCTCCTCCAACCCGTCGGGGGAGCAGTTGGACGGCAGCGGCGTCTCCTATGGCGGCATCGCCCCCACCACGGCCGACCTGGAGCCGGAGAAGAACCGCAGCTATGAGGTGGGGGTGAAGTGGAACCTGTTCGATGAACACCTGTCCGCCACGGCCGCCGTGTTCCGAATCGACAAGGTGAATGCCCGCATCAGCGGCCCGGCCGGAACCGCCACCCAGGTGCTGGACGGCAAACAGCGGGTGGACGGGGTGGAACTGGGCCTGGCCGGCAACATCACCCCGGCTTGGTCCGTCTTCGGCGGCCTGACCCTGCTGGACACGGAGGTGCGGCGCGGCAACACCGCGGCGGAGGCGGGGGGCAGTTTCCCCAACATCGCCGAAACCACCTTCAGCCTGATGTCGGTCTATCAGCTGACGCAGGAGCTGAGCCTGGGCGGCCAAGCCTATTACAGCGGGGAGAAGGGGGCCGGCAGCACCATCGCCGGACCCATCGAAACGCCCGCCTATTGGCGCTTCGACCTGGTGGGCAGCTACCAGGTGAGCGAGCAGGTGGGGCTGCGCCTGAACGTCCTGAACGTGACCGACAAGGTCTATTACGACGCCATCTACCGCAGCGGCAGCCCCTTCGCCTATATCGCCCCCGGCCGGTCGGTCCAGCTTTCGACCACCGTTCGATTCTGAGGCCGTCCGGTTCTGATTCCCACCGACCAGCGCCCCCTGACAGGAGACCAGCCATGTTGATCGTGATTCCGGATGTCCTGACGCCGGAGCAGGTACGGGGGGCGCTGGCGGCCTTGGCGGCGGCCGACTGGGTGGATGGCAGGGTCACCGCAGGGGTCCAGTCGGGTGCCGTGAAGCACAATGCCCAGCTGGCGGAGGATGATCCCGTCGCCCGCCGGCTGGGCGACATGATCCTGGAGGCGCTGTCGGGCAACGCCCTGTTCCTGTCGGCGGCCCTGCCGCTGCGGATCTTCCCGCCCCTGTTCAACCGCTATGCCGGCGGGCAGAGCTTCGGGACCCATGTGGACAATGCCATCCGGGCCGTGCGCGGCACGCCGGTCCGCCTGCGCACCGACCTGTCCGCCACCCTGTTCCTAGCCGATCCGGACAGCTATGACGGCGGGGAACTGGTGATCGAAACCCAGTACGGCGCCCAGGAGGTGAAGCTGCCCGCCGGGCACATGGTGCTCTACCCCTCCACCAGCCTGCACCACGTCACCCCGGTCACACGGGGTGCGCGGATCAGCAGCTTCTTCTGGATGCAGAGCATGGTACGCGACGAGGGGGAGCGGACCTTGCTGTTCGACCTGGACCAGACGATCCAGGACCTCGCCGGAACGGCAGGCCAGCAGGACGACCGCGTCGTCCGCCTGACCGGCATCTACCACAACCTGGTCCGCCGCTGGGCGGAGATGTGAGGGGGGCAGGCCGTAGGTCACTGCGAGGACCGAAGGTCCGAGGGGTGACGGGCCTTGGCGATCGGGGCGTGGCGAGGTGTCAGCCCTCGCTTCGCTCGCAGTGACCTTGTCTCTTGGGATGAGGCTATACTGGGCTTTGTCGAGGGTTGAGGCGGGGGGCTAGCCCCCCGCCTCACGGGGTCGGGACTCCGCCAGTGACCATGAGGTCAACTCGCTTCGTA
>JBJOKR010000112.1:0-15767 GCA_046045995.1 Pseudomonadota bacterium
GCACAGGATCTTGAAGACCGCCAGGATCGGCACAGCCAGCAGCGCCCCCGGCACCCCCCACAGCCAGCCCCAGAACAGCACTGTTGCGAAAACGAAAATGGGGTTCAGGGTCAGCCGCCGGCCCACCACGGTGGGCGTGACAAAATTCCCCTCCAGCGTCGTCAGCAGCAGGAAGGCCAAGGGCGGGGCCAGGATGCGCGGCCATTCCTCGAAGCTGAGCAGGGAGACCAGGGCCAGGATCACCACGGTCCCCGCCGACCCCAGATAGGGGATGAAGTTCAGCAGCCCGGCGATGATCCCGAACAGCATCGGATTCGGCATCCCCAGGGCCCAGAGAATGGTCGCTGTGACCACCCCCAATGCCAGGTTGATCAGCGTGATCGTGCCCAGATAGGCGGAAATGTTGATCTGCACCGTGTTGACGATATCCGCTAGGTGCAGCCGGTCGCCAAGATCCGGAAGGGAGCGCAGGACGCTTTCCAGGGTCCGCCGGCCGAAGGCCAGGAAGAAAAAGGTCAGGGCCACGATGATCAGGCTCTGGGCCAGCAGGATCTGGGTCTGGGACAGGATGGCGTCGGCCAGGTTGGGGCCCCGTACCACTACCTCCGGCGTGGTCTGGCCGTCCGCCGCCGCCATGCGCTGGATGCGCTCCGTCGCCTCCCGCGCATCGGCCAGACCTTCCTCCACGTCGCGCAGCTTGGCCCGCAACTCCACCATCATGGTCGGCGCCCGTTCCAGCCATTCGATGGCGGGTGTTGCCACGCGGGACGCCCCGACGCCGATCAGCACCACCATGACCAGCATGACGATGGCCGCCCCCGCCGGTTCTGGCACGCCGATGCGGCGCAGCGCCTTCACCGGCATCCTCAGCAGCAGACTGAACAGGAAGGCCAGGAAGATCGGCAGCAGGATGTCCTGGGTGAAGTAGAGCGTGTACATGGCCGACAGACCGACCAGCACCGACAGGGCGATCTTCTGTACCCGGTCGGGATCCGGCGGCATGGCGCCCTGGTCCGGCGGGGACGCTGCCGCATGGGCCCGGACCGCGGCGATGCTGTCGGCGTCGGAGGGCTGGCCCCGGTCCAGGCCGGGGGCGGAGGCTGCGGGGGCGGCTGGCGGATTGACAGGTCGATTCACGGGCGGATCGGGGGGCATGGCCATCCCTTCGGGCGTGGGGCAACGGCATGCCCCCACAACAGCGGCGGGGCCGTCGGGGTCCGGTGATCCATGATGCGGTGTGGATGGCAGGACGGGGCGCTTGCGCCGCGGCACCGTCCGGGCCAGTTATGGAACACCCCCAACCGGCGAAGGGAAATCCGCCATGCCGTCCCACCCCAGCTTCCATGACCGCTTCCGGCGAAGCCCCATCCCTGCCATCGCCACCCTGCTGCTCTGCCTTCTCACGGGGCCGCTGCCAGCCCTGGCGCAGGAGGAAGTGGGGGAGTTTTCGAACGACTGGACGGGCAATGAGCTGAAGGTCGTGGCCGTGCACGACCCGGAGGTGGAGGGCGTGACCTGCCACATCGTGCATTTCGACCGGTCGGTCATCGACCGCCTGTCCAAGGGGAACTGGTTCGAGGACCCGTCAAACGCCTCCATCGCCTGCCGCCAGACCGGGCCGATCGTCATCAACGATATCGAGACATCCAAACGGGGGGAGGAGGTGTTCTCCGAGCGTAAAAGTCTGGTGTTCAAGGCGTTGGCCGTGCGTCGGATCTATGACCGTGCCAATGACAGCCTGATTTATGTGGTCTACAGCCGGCAGGTGACCGATGCTTCCGCCAAAATGGCGATTTCCACCGTGCCGCTTTTCGCCGCCAACCCGACCTGGAGCAAGGGCAAGCCGCGCTAGACGACGATGCACATGCCGAAGGCCGGTCCGTAGTTGACTGTCAGCCGGGATTACCCCAACATTGCTGTGAAAATCCGCCTAAATCGCGGTTACGGATTCTGAACAGCGATTCACTGGCACCGCGCCATGTGAGGGATAGATGTGGCTGACGAACGTGCTGGGCGGGCCCTCGCAGAAGGCGAAGGCCATCAGCTTCGAGGTCCAGAGTTTCAAGGTCGATCACTGGGTGACGGAAGTCATCTGTGATTCAGAGGCGGAGGCACGTGCCGAGGCCACCCGGATCCAGAACGCCCGGGAAGGCGTCCGCGTCATTCGGGAATTCAACTCCCCCACCGCCGGGCTGGTCGAAACCGTCATCTTCAGTGAGATGCGGAACACGAACCGGCAATCGATCCAGCCCCAGCCGATCGATGAAGCACCGGTCTGTGAGCAGACGACCGATTTCCTGGGCCCCGCCAGCCGCCGCACCATCACAAAGCTGCTGCGCCAGTACCTGGAGAAGCGGTCGCTGACCGCGTCAGAACTGCTGTACAACCCGGCTGAAATCCGCCGGGTGATGAATTTTGAAAACCTGGTGCCCGGTGCGGTCGGGCGCGCAGCGGCGATCCAGGGCAAGATGCTGAACCAGGATACCCGCCAGCGCCGTGATGTCATTTTCGATGCCTTGGGCCAACTGCGCGCCCGGGCGGAGCGGGCGGCGAAGATCAACCTGCCGACTGCCGCCAAACACGGGTTCACCGTTGCCATGGGGCAGGTGGACGCGGCCGCCAAGGGCGACCCGGCGGAGCAGGATTACCTGGCCAAGTTCGTCCTCTGCAACGACCTGACCCAAATCCAAAACCTGCTGGGCAAGATCGAATGGCTGATCTCCCTGGCGGCGGAAGGGAAGGCCGAACCCTGGCAGCTGGAGGTTCTGGACGCCCTTGTCTCCGACGCGGTCGCAACGTCCAGCGTGGTCCAGGACCTGTTGGGCCGCCAGCCGGACCTGGGCGCGGCGCTGATCCGTCTTCTGGATGTGGTGGAGGGCAATTTCGTCAGCCAGGGCCTGGAACAGGCGCCGGAAGTGACCGCCGCGCTCAGCCGCTGGATCGGCTCCGGCGGGGCGCCCCAGTCCCGTGCCACCCTGATCGAGAGTGTGCTGAAGGGCATCGGCGGTACCCAGGCGCTTTCCCGCGGGGAGCCGGAGGCGCAGCGGATCGCCTATGCGACCCTGCTGTCGCGCGTCGTCGGCCCGGCCGGCTTCACCGCCGGTCCGCCCATGGCGGAAGCCTTCACCACCGGTTATCTGCGCTTCATCCAACAGGGCGGGGCGGAGGGACGGCGCATCGCCATCGACGGCGTCACCGCCATGATGAAGAGCGGGGCGGAACGGCTGCTGTACCTGCTGTCCATGGCCTGCACGCCCACGGGCGCCAAGGAGATGCCGACCCTGATGGAGCGGATCCGCCTGTTGCTTCTGGCCCCGAACGGGGTTGGCGGATTGATTCCCGCGACCGTCGCCCTGAAGCCGCGGATGCAGACCCTGGCCACCATCTATTCGACCATGGTCGCCAGCGACATCCCGGTGGAGGAGCGGACGGCCTTTGCCGACCGGCTGGATGGTCTGATCGCCGATTACATCGTCGCCAACAAGATCATCGAGAAGCTGGACGATCCCTCGGCCCCCTTGCGGATTCGCGCCCTGCGCCTGATGCAGTTCGCGGCCAATGACATCCTGTCCAGCCCGAAGGCCCGCAGGATGGTACGGGACCAGATCATCGGGCACCTGCGTCAGCCCAATTTCGACGGAAAATTCGTCGAGGGCCTGAACAATGAAGACAAGCTGAACGCGCTGCGGAGTTTCTATGACCTGCTGCGGCAGGCTCAGTTCATCTGAGCCGGGGCGGGTAACGCCGGCCGGGTGCTGGATCAGGGCCGGAGCCTTGCCCAGATCCGAAAGGCCAGCGGGGCCAGCATCACAACAATGCCGATGCGCAGGATGTGGTGGGTGGCGACAAAGGCGGGGTCGGCGTTGAGCGACAGGGCGACCAGGCTCATCTCCGCCAGACCGCCCGGGGCATAGGCCAGGATCAAGGCGGCCAGATCCAGGCCCGTGGCCACATGCACAGCCAGCGCCATCACCACGGTCACCAGCAGCAGCAGGACCGTCAGTCCCAAGGCCACCAGGGCCGTGCGGGCGACCTGGCGCAGCGGTACGCCGGCGAAACGGGCGCCGACGGCGGCACCGACGACGATCTGGGCTGCCGCCACCACAAGCCCCGGCGGCTTGCCCGCAGTGATGCCGGCCAGATGCACCGCCGCACTCAACACCATGGGGCCGACCAGGATTCCGGCAGGGACCTTCAGCCACTTCGCCACCGGGACCCCGATCAGGCCGCAGGCTGCCAGGATGACCCAGTCCAAGACCGGCAGGGCATCCAGGGCCGGGCCCAGGCCGGCGATGGACCATTCCCGTGCCTGGGCCTGGAACCCCGGCAGGAGGGAGAAGGCGATGGGCACCAGCATCACCGTCATCAGGATGCGCAGGGAATGGTTCAAGGCGATGGTGCGGTCATCCCCGCCCATGGCCGCCCCCATCATCACCATCTCATTGAAGCCGCCGGGCATGGCGGCGAAATAGCCGGTGACCCGGTCATACCGGGCCACCCGGCGCAGATAGGCCAGCCCCACCGCCGCCGCCACGATCACATAGACCAGAAGCCCCGTCAGGCTGACGGCCCAGTCCGGCACTTGGTCGATCATGGCGGGGGTGAAGGCGCTGCCCAGCATGATGCCCAGCACCGCCACCATCGCCCCGCGCAGCAGGCCCGGCACCGCCACGGGCAGCCCGGCCATGGCCGCGGCGGTGGTCACCACCATGGCCCCGATCAGGAAGGCCAGCGGAACATGCAGCAGGAAGAACAGGATGCCGCCGGCAGTGCCCAGCCCCAGGGCCAGGGCCAGGCTGGCCGGGGTCCAGCCGCCCGTCCCCCCGCCCCCGGAATCCGCCCGATCCGCCCCAGCCCGCCCGTCCGTCATCCTACGATCCGGCCCAGGCGGACGGCCGTCTGACCCGGGCGCAGGCGGCGCGACGGCATGATCAGGATGCAGTCGTCATGGGGGGTGCGGATCTGCCGGGCGCCATCCGTGGCGATCAGGGTACCGGCCCGGGGGATCACCTCCATTCCCCGATAATCGGCGGTGAAGGTAAAATCCTCCCCCTCCACCGTCACCGCCTCCACGATCTCCACCAACCGGGCCGGCTGGGCGGATGAAGGCTCCAGGTGCGGGCCATGGGCGGCGGCATCCGCCGGCGTGATCGTTCCCGCCAGTACCAGGAAGCGCAGGGTGCAGGCCAGGGCCACATCGGCGCTTGCCGCCTGCCAGTGCTGGCCGCATTCCACCAGGATGGCGGCCGGCCCCGGCCTGTCGCCCGGCAAGCATGGGCCTATAAAACGGGGATGATCGATCAGGCGCTTGCCCGCGGCATGCCCCTCATCCGCGACGATCCAGCCGGGATAACCCAGGCGAAGGGCCAGATCCCGCCCCTGGGGGGAGGAACCGCAGAGCAGCAGGGGATCGGTCGGGTGCTGCATGGAATGGATGTCCAGCAGCAGATCCGCCCCGGCCAGGACGGGCCACAACTCCCGCGCCCGGCCCAGTTCCACACTGTCCCGCGGACCGGCCAGCACCTCCGGCCCCCAGACGCGGTTCATATCCTCCTCCACGAAGCGGGAGGCATGGGGGGCGCCCGGATCGAACCGCTCGAACGCGGCGACATTGGCGAAGGTCATGGTCAAGCACCCGCGCCGGGGCCGCAGACCCGCCCGGAGAAGGCGGTCCAGGACGATGGCGCCGCATAGTTCATTCCCGTGCATCAGGGCGTTCAGGACCACATGGGGCCCCGGCTCGGCCGCGGTGAAGCGGTGGGTGAAATCCACATCGGTACCCACAGGGGACCGGTGCTGGGCGATATCGGGCGGCAGAAGCTCAACCAGTTCGGTGGACACGGGCGATGCACCCTTCGGCAATGGTGGCGCAGGCCGGGGACCGGTCAACCGTGCCCCGCGGCGGCCCGCCGCTCAAGCGCCAGGACCGGGCAACGGCCATGATCCCGATGACCGGGGGCAGCGCACAACCTTTTTGTCGACGCAGGCTTTGCGCGACTGTATACGAATTTGTGAAATCTCCATAAAACCTGCATGACAGTTCCTCGGCACGATCGCGCCCAGGCGCGCGGGCAGCGGAATCTACCGACCCCGTCGGGTGGAGCGGCATTTCCATGAGTCTGGTCATCGACGATGTGCTGGTCCGCCACGATCCCGTTGGGATCGCGGTTCCGGTCGTGCTGGATTCGCCGCACAGCGGAACCCGCTATCCCCTTGGCTTCGATCACATCTGCCCCATGGCGATCCTGCGCCAAGCCGAAGATACCCATGTGGATGAGCTGTATGCCCAGGCGCCGGAGCAGGGGGCGGCCCTTCTCTGCGCCCTGTTTCCGCGCAGCTACATCGATGTGAACCGGGCGGAGGATGACATCGATCCCGCCATGCTGGCCGATGCCTGGCCGGGCCCGCTCTCCCCGTCTGAGAAAAGCCGCGTGGGCATGGGCCTGGTCCGGACCCTGTGCCGTCCCGGCATGCCCCTCTACGACGGCAAGCTGACCATGGCGGAGGTGGCGGGCCGGATTGAGAATTACTGGCGCCCGTATCATGAGGAGCTGTCGGCCATGCTGGACCGGTGCTGGCGGCGCTTCGGTGTTGTCTGGCACCTGAACTGCCATTCCATGCCGACAATGGCCGGCCCGGGGGGAGATGCGGCCAACGCCGTGGATTTCGTCCTGGGCGACCGGGACGGGACAAGCTGCGATCCCGCCTTCACCCGCTTCGTTGCGGATCAATTGCGGGACATGGGCTATCGGGTGCGGGTGAACGATCCCTACAAGGGCGTGGAACTGGTACGCCGCTACGCCGCTCCCCGCAGTAGCCGCCACTCCCTCCAGATCGAGGTGGACCGGAGCCTCTACATGGATGAGGAGACGCTGGAGAAGCATGCGGGTTTCGAGCCGCTGCGCCGGGACCTGACCGATCTGGTCCGCCGCATCGGCGCCTTCGCGCTCCAGACCGGCGTGGCCCAGGCGGCGGAATAAGCGGCCTGACCGCAGCCTGGATCAGGGCGCGAACTGTTCCTTCAGGATCCGTTCCTCCAGGTTCATCTCCGGGTCGAACAGCAGGGTGGAGCTGACGGCCCTGTCCTCATGCACCTCCACGCTCGACACGTCGCGCACTTCCGTGAAATCGGCGACGGCGCTCACGGGGCGCTTGCCCGCCTCCAGCACCTCGAACATGATCCGCGCCCCCTGGGGCAGCAGGGCCCCGCGCCAGCGCCTGGGCCGGAAGGCGCTGATCGGGGTCAGGGCCAGGATATCGGCGCCCAGGGGCAGGATCGGCCCATGGGCCGACAGGTTGTAGGCGGTGCTGCCCGCGGGCGTGCAGACCAAGGCGCCGTCACAGGTCAGTTCGGGCAGGCGCACGACCCCGTCCACGACGATGCGCAGCTTCGCCGCCTGCCGTGTCTCCCGCAGCAGGGACACCTCATTGAAGGCCAGCCCCTCCGTCACCCCCGCCACTGTCCGCGCCCGCATGCGCAGGGGGTGAAGGGTGACCCGCTGTGCCCGGGCGACCCGATCGATCAGCCCATCCTCACCGAACTCGTTCAGCAGGAAGCCGACCGATCCCCGGTTCATGCCGTAGACCGGGCGCCGCAGGGGTAACGTTCGGTGCAGGGTCTCCAGCAGGAAACCGTCCCCGCCCAGGGCCACCACCACATCCGCCCCCTCCACCGGGACACCCTGGTAGCGCTGGCATAGCCGGTCCCGCGCCGCCTGCGCCTCCGGGGAGTCGGCTGCGACGAAGGCCATGGCCGGCCGGTCCGCCCAACGGGTGGGGGCGGGGGGCTGTGGATCGGCGGGGGAAGGGGGGTGGCGGTCGGGCATGGTTGGGCCACCTTAGCGGAACCGGCGGGGGACCGGTACCATCCGCTTGGGGGTCATCCGCCCGTCACGCTCATATGCCGGCCGACGGCGGGGCCGGTGCGGCGGCGGTCGATGATGAAGTCATGGCCCTTCGGCTTGCGGCCGATCGCCTCTTCGATCGCCTGGATAAGCAGGTCATCCGTGGGGGCGGCCCGCAGCGGTGCGCGCAGATCGGCGGCATCCTCCTGCCCCAGGCACATGTACAGGGTGCCGGTGCAGGTCACCCGTACCCGGTTGCAGCTTTCGCAGAAGTTATGGGTCAGGGGCGTGATGAAGCCGATCTTCCGCCCCGTCTCCCCCACGCGAACATAACGGGCCGGGCCGCCGGTGCGGTGATCGCTGTCCAGCAGGGTCCAGCGGGTCTCCAGATCCCGGCGCAGGTCCTTCAGGGAATAGAACTGGTCGGCCCGCAGTTCCGCCCCGCCCTGGCCATCGATATCGCCGAGCGGCATCACCTCGATGAAGGTCAGGTCGAAGCCTTCCCGTCCGCACCAGGCGACCAGGTCATGGATCTCCCCGTCATTCACGCCCTTAAGGGCGACGGTGTTGATCTTGACCGCCAGGCCTGCGCGCTTGGCCGCCTCCAGCCCCTCCATCACCTGGGAAAGTCGGCCCCAGCGGGTGACGGCGGCGAAGCGGTCCGGGTCGAGTGTGTCCAGGCTGACATTGATGCGGCGGACACCGGCAGCCGCCAGATCATCTGCGTAGCGGGCCAATTGGCTGCCATTTGTGGTTAGAGTCAGCTCATCCAGGTCACCGCTGCGCAGATGCCGGCCCAGGGACCGGATCAGGGTCATGATGTCCCGCCGCACCAGCGGTTCGCCCCCCGTCAGGCGCAGCTTGCGCGTGCCCAGGCGGACGAAGGCGGTGCAGAGCCGGTCCAACTCCTCCAGGCTCAGGATCTCCGCCTTGGGCAGGAAGGACATGTGCTCCGACATGCAGTAGACGCAGCGGAAATCGCACCGGTCCGTCACCGATACCCGCACATAGGTGATGGTCCGGCCGAACGGATCGACCAGGGATAAGGGCGCCCGCCGCCCGGAAGGCGGCACCATCCCGTCCATCCGATCAATCCTGTCCTTGTGAACCCAGGGGGGCCCGGCCGTCGGGGAAGGTAGGGTCGTATCCGAATGCATATAGCGATCATCGCCCCGTTCGTCCAAGGGGGCAGGAGCCACCTTCTTGCTCTTGATCAGGTGCGATGGTCCAGGGCGGCGGCGGGATCGTCCGGATCGACCGATTCCAGCGTCACACTGGCCAGGTTGATCAGCAGCTTGCCCGCATGTTCGAAATTCACGGTCGCCCGCGGGCCGACCACGGACTGCACCTGCCCCAGGCCCCAATCGGGGCGATCAGGATGGCGAACCAGGCACCCCGGTGCCAGGATATCTGTCATGGGAAAGCGGTTTCCTGTGGTCACGCAGGACCCTATACTACGCCTGCCGGACCCGATGGGGAAGGTTGCCGGCGGTGCTGCGGGGCGGACCTGCGGATACCCGCCGCCGCCCGCTGTTGGTCCAGACCATCGCCCCTGTCCGCCGGGAACCCGGCCGTCAGTTCCGCCAATTCAGTGCCGCCAGTATTGAGTGCGCCGATGTCCGGTCCTGATGCAGATCCCATCACACCGCCGGTCCCGCAACCCGCATCGGAGGTGGTGATCGGGGTGCGGGCGATGGAACATCTGATCTCCCGCCTCTGCCATGATCTGGTGGGGCCGATCGGGGCCATCAACAACGGGGTCGAACTTGTGGAGGAGGCGGGACTCGGAGTCGAGGGGGATGCCTTCGACCTGATCGCCGACAGTGCCGCCATCGCCGCCCGGCGTCTGAAATTGTTCCGGCTGGCCTTCGGGGCGGCGGGGGTGCAGCAATCGGTCACGGCGGCCGATACCCGTGCCTTGCTGGACGGCTGGTTCCGCGGCAGCCGTATCGCTTTCAACTGGGGGGTGGAGGCGGGCGCGGTTGGGGAGCCGACCATGCTGAAGCTCCTGCTGATCGCCTGCCTCCTGGCGGAGGAGGGGATGCCCCAGGGGGGCGCCTTGCATCTGTCCGGTACGGGGGAACTGGTGCGGATCGAAGGGGCAGGTCCCCAGGCGGCCCTGCGGGCAGAGGTGCGACTCGCCCTGGAAGGCCGGGCGGAACTGGCCGATCTGACGCCCCGGTCCATCCTGGCCCATGCGGCCGAACGCCTCGCCGCTGCCCACGGCAAGTCCCTGACGGCGGATGCGGGCGATGCCGGGCGCATCCACCTTCGCCTGGAAGCCCGGATGACGGGCGGCGGGACGGCCGTATCGGGCCGGGACATTTGCAGCGAATAAGGTGAGGGTCGATATCGGAAGTGGTCTTGTCCACGCCGACAGGGTAATCTCCCCCCTTGCCAGGGCGCGGCCACCGCGCCATCAATGAACGTCGGTGTAAACGGCATTTAACAGTAATGCGTCAGGTTCACGGCCGCGGGGCCGAGGGGCAGCCTGGATCCGGGCCCTTCCTACAGGAAGGGTGCGGTCGAAGCGGCAACTGCAATCCCGGCATGGGGCGCCACATGGGGCAAGGACATGGATGACCTGCTGAGCGAATTCCTCACCGAGACCAACGAGAACCTGTCGGTCCTCGACGTCGAGCTGGTGAAGCTGGAGCAAAACCCGAACGATCCGAACCTGCTCAGCAATATTTTCCGCCTGGTACACACCATCAAGGGAACCTGTGGGTTCCTGGGCCTGCCCCGACTTGAATCGGTGGCCCATGCCGCGGAAAACGTGCTTGGTCGCTTCCGGGACGGTGAACTGGAGGTGACGCCCTATGCCGTCACCCTGATCCTGGAGTCGCTGGACACGATCAAGAGCATCCTCTCCGTTCTGGAGCAGACGGAGGCGGAGCCGCCGGGCTCCGACAGTGATCTGATCAACCGGCTGAACATGATGGCGGAAGGCAAGGAACTGCCGAAGGCCGGTGCGGCCCCCGCTGCGCCCGCCCCGGCCGCACCGGAGCCGGTGACACCTGCTCCGCCGCCTCCCGTCGCAGCCGCTCCTGCCCCGCCCGTGCCTGCGCCGCCCTCTCCGCCGGCCAGGGTCGACTTGGACGAACATGGCTTTGTGCCGGTTCCAGCCGCGAAGGAAGTGCTGGCCGCCTCCGCCGCCGCACCGTCGCTGCCGCAGACCCGTGATGTCAGCCCGGTCGCCGATGCGCCCGTCGCGGCCCGGGCGGAGCCCGCGGACCACGGTCCGATCGGGGGTGGGGAGCCGAAGGAATCGGCCGTCGCCAACCAGACGATCCGCGTGAACGTGGATCTGCTGGAAAACCTGATGACGATGGTGTCTGAGCTGGTGCTGACCCGAAACCAGCTTCTGCAGATCCTTCGATCCCAGAAGGACAGCGAGTTCGCCACCCCGCTGCAGCGGCTGAACCATGTGACGTCGGAGCTGCAGGAAGGCGTCATGAAGACGCGCATGCAGCCCATTGGCAACGCCTGGGCCAAGCTGCCCCGCCTGGTCCGCGATCTTGCCCATGAACTTGGCAAGAAGATCGACCTCCAGATGCTGGGGGCGGAGACCGAGCTGGACCGCCAGGTGCTTGAGCTGATCAAGGATCCGCTCACCCACATGGTCCGCAACTCCGCCGACCATGGCCTGGAACGGCCGGCGGACCGTGTCGCCAAGGGCAAGCCCGAGGCGGGCCGCGTCACCTTGAACGCGTTCCATGAGGGCGGTCATATCATCATCGAGATCAGCGATGACGGTAAGGGCCTGAACATCGAGGCGATCAAGCGCAAGGCCATCCAGAACGGCCTCGCGACGGAGATCGAGCTGGCCTCCATGTCGGATCAGCAGATCCAGTCATTCATCATGAAGCCCGGCTTCTCCACCGCCGCCGCGGTGACCAGCGTCTCTGGTCGCGGTGTCGGCATGGACGTGGTGAAGACCAATATCGAGAAGATCGGCGGCACGATCGAGATGAAGTCGGTGGAGGGCCGCGGCACCACCTTCACCATCAAGATCCCGCTGACACTGGCCATTGTTTCCGCCCTGATCGTGGAGTGCGGCGGTGAGCGCTTCGCCATACCGCAGATCAGCGTGATCGAGCTGGTCCGTGCGGCGTCCGACAGCGAGCACAAGATCGAGCGCATCCACGGCACCCCGGTGCTGCGCCTGCGCAACCGCCTGCTGCCGCTCGTCTCCCTCCAGCGCTTGCTGAAGCTGGGCGATGACGAGGAGGACAAGCGCGAGACCTTCATCGTCGTCAGCCAGGTCGGCAACTATACCTTCGGTATCATCGTCGACCGCGTCTTCGATACCGAGGAAATCGTGGTGAAGCCGGTGGCGCCGATCCTGCGGCACCTGGAACTGTTCTCCGGCAACACGATCCTGGGCGACGGCTCGGTGATCATGATCCTGGACCCGAACGGGATCGCCACCGTCTCCGGCGAGATGGCGGTGCAGGACAGCCAGACGGCCCAGGAGCTGACCACCAAGTCCGCCCGCCGCGAAGAGGATACAATGGCGCTCCTGGTCTTCCGTGCCGGCAGCGAAGGGCCGAAGGCTGTACCGCTTTCCCTGGTCGCCCGCCTGGAAGACATCGACATGAATCAGGTGGAACTGTCCAATGGGTCTCCCGTTGTACAGTACCGCGGCAAGCTCATGCCCCTGGTGCCGATCGACAGCGGCTGGGAGATCAAGCGCAACACTCGCCAGCCGGTGGTGGTTTTCGCCGACGGCGACCGCTCCATGGGGCTGGTGGTGGACGAGATCGTCGACATCGTCGACGACAAGCTCCAGGTCGAACTGGGAACGGAGCGCCCGGGCTTCCTCGGCAGCGCGATCATCGCCGGCAAGGCGACGGATGTCACCGATGCGGGCTTCTTCCTGACCCAGGCCTTCAAGGACTGGTTCGGCAATGCCAGCATGGACTCGGCAGAGTATGGCCGGGCCCACCGAATCCTGCTGGTGGATGACAGCCCGTTCTTCCGGAACCTGCTGACGCCGATGCTGACCGTTTCCGGCTACGACGTCCACGCGGTGGAAAGTGCCGATGAGGCGCTGGCCCTGTGCGAGGCGGGCGAAGACTACGACGTCATCATCTCCGACATCGAGATGCCGGGCATGAGCGGTCTGGACTTCGCCCGGGCGGTGCGCAGCAGCGCCCACTGGGCGGGCGTTCCCCTGGTCGCCCTGTCCAGCCATGCAAGCCCCCGGGATCTGGATCGCGGCCGTCAGGCCGGGTTCACGGATTATGTGGCCAAGTTCGACCGTGACGCCCTGCTCTTCACCCTGCAGCAGACCCTCGCCGAGATCAGAGGTGCCGAATGAACGCCCGCCTGCCTGTCGCCGCCACGAAGAAGACCCAGCTTACGGAATCCGCCCTCCGGAATGAGGACTTCGTGACGGCCAGCATCGCCGACCAGATGTTCGGTATCCCGGTGCTCCAGGTTCAGGATGTGCTGGGACCGCAGAAGATCACCCGCATCCCACTGGCCCCGCCGGAAATCGCCGGCTCCCTGAACCTGCGTGGTCGTATCGTCACCGCTGTGGACGTGCGCAAGCGCCTGGGTCTGCCGCCGCGCCCGCCGGAGATCAAGGGGATGAGCATCGTCGTCGACCTGAAGGGGGAGCTTTATTCCCTGATGGTCGATAATGTGGGGGAGGTGCTGTCCCTGTCATCCGACCAGTTCGAACGCCATCCTGCGACCATGGACCAGCGGTGGCGGGAAGTATCAACCGGTATCTACCGGTTGCAGAGCACCCTTCTCGTCGTTTTGGAGGTGTCGCGCCTGCTGAATTTCACCAACATGGAAGCGGCGTGACCGCACCCCCCGGGAGAGAGGTTGCCTGGATGAAGACCTGCCTTGTCGTGGACGACAGCCGCGTCGTCCGGAAGGTGGCGCGGAAGATACTGGAAGAACTGGGATTTGCCTGTGAAGAGGCCGAGGATGGCAAACAGGCGATGGAGCGGTGCGCCGTGTCCATGCCGCAGGCGATCCTGCTGGACTGGAATATGCCGGTCATGACCGGGATCGAATTTCTACGGCGCCTGCGCAAGATGACCGGCGGGGATGCGCCCAAGGTCGTCTTCTGTACGACGGAGAACGATCTGGCGCATATCCAGGAAGCCCTGTCGGCTGGTGCCAATGAGTACATCATGAAGCCGTTCGACAGCGAAATCATCCAGACCAAGTTCCAGCAGGTTGGCCTCCTGTGAGGCCATGGACCGACGTTCAATGACCGATTCACCCGGAAGACCAGCCCTCGCGGGGACAGTTCAGGCCGGCGCCGATCCCTTCCGGGTGATGGTGGTGGATGACAGCGCCGTGATCCGCGGCCTTATCACCCGTGCTTTGGAGACGGACCCGGATATCCGGGTCGTCGCCTCCGTCGCCAACGGGCAGATGGCCATCAACACCCTGCAGCGCCAACAGCCCGGCATCGATGTCATCGTGCTGGATATCGAAATGCCGGTGCTGGACGGTCTGTCGGCGCTTCCGCATCTGCTGCAGACCGATCCAAACGTCAAGATCGTCATGGCATCCACCCTCACGGCGAAGGGGGCCGATGTCAGCCTGCGTGCCATGCGGGCCGGTGCGGCCGATTACATCCCGAAGCCTTCCAGCACCCGGGAATTGACCGGGGCGGATAGTTTCAAGCGTGAGTTGACGGACAAGGTGAAGGCCTTGGGCTCCGCTGCCCGCAAGGCCGATCCGCGCAAGGCCGGGATGCCGCAGGAACCCAGGGTCATGCCCCGGCCCGTGCCGGGCAATGCCGCCGATACGGCGCGGCCCACCAGCGGCTATACCCTGCCGACCCCGGTCCGTCCGAAGATCGAGCATGGGCCGATCAGCCTGCGCCCCTTCGTCGACATGCGGCCGGACGTGATCTGCATCGGCAGCTCCACCGGCGGGCCCCAGGCCCTGTTCGAGGTGCTGTCGCACCTGAAATCCGGGGTGCATCAGCCGATCCTGATCACCCAGCACATGCCGGCGACCTTCACCACCATCTTGGCGGAGCACATCACCCGCCAATGCGGGGTGCCGACGACCGAAGCGAAGGACGGGGAGCCGGTGCTGGGCGGGCGCGCCTATGTCGCTCCCGGTGACTTCCACATGCTGATCGTGTCCAAGAACGGGTCGCCCCATATCCAGGTGACCAAGGACCCGCCGGAGAATTTCTGTCGGCCCGCCGTCGATCCGATGCTGCGCAGCGTCGTCCGGGTCTGGGGGCGCAAGGTGCTGTCGGTTATCCTGACCGGCATGGGCCATGACGGGCAGAAGGGCTGTGAGCATGTGGTCCAGGCCGGGGGGAATGTCATCGGCCAGGACGAACCAACCAGCGTGGTCTGGGGCATGCCGGGGGCCGTGGCCACCGCGGGCCTGTGCGCCGCCGTCCTTCCGCTCAAGGAAATCGGTCCCCAAATCCTCAAAATCGCATCGAGGCAGGCGGCATGAAAGTCGAAGATTTCGATATGTTCTGCACCCTGCTGAGGCAGCGCTCGGGCCTGGTCCTGACCAAGGATAAGGCTTACCTGCTGGAATCCCGGCTGATGCCGGTGGCACGGAAGTGGAACCTGAAGGGGCTGGATGAACTGGCCGTGGCCGTCCGGAGCAAGCGGGATGAGGCGCTTCTGAAGGACATCACGGAGGCGATGACGACCAATGAGTCGTCCTTCTTCCGTGACCAGAAACCGTTCGACCAGTTCAAAGCCGTTGTCCTGCCCATGCTGCTCCAGGCCCGCGCGGCCCGGCGGCATATCCGCATCTGGTCCGCCGCCTGTTCTTCCGGCCAGGAGCCCTACAGCCTTGCGATGTTGTTGAACGAGGAAGGGGCGCGGCTGGCCGGCTGGAAGTTTGAGATCATCGCCACCGACCTGTCGGGAGAGATGGTCACCAAGGCCCGGAACGGCATCTATACACCGTTCG
>JBJOKR010000113.1:0-15693 GCA_046045995.1 Pseudomonadota bacterium
CCGTGGAACCCCGTGTGCCCCGTGCCCCCGTGGTGAAGGGATCAGCCGACAGCGGGCGGTGACCCGCAATAGGCACCGGTCCCGCCCGCGCCCTCCGCAAGGGACCCGGGGCATGGCGGTACCGGTGAAGATGGGCGTTGCCAAAACCCTGCCGGACCTGTGGGATGCCGGGCCCGATCGCTTGGTTCCCGGTGCCCCGCCATCATGCTCGACCCCGATATCCTGCTGTTCCTGTCCGCTGCTGCCCTGGTGGCGGGGTTCATCGATGCGATAGCGGGCGGGGGCGGGCTGATCACCATTCCCGCCCTGCTGACGGCGGGGATTCCGCCGGCCCAGGCGCTGGCCACCAACAAGCTCCAGGGCACCTTCGGCAGCGGCATGGCCACGTTGACCTTCTGGCGGGCGGGGCTGATCGACCTGCGGGCCATGGTGGTGCCAGTGATCTGCACCGCCCTGGGGGCGGCTTGCGGCACCGCCCTGGTGCAGGTGCTGAAGCCCGGCTTCCTGGAGGCGGTGATCCCGGTCCTGCTGGTGGGGATCGCGCTCTACTTCCTGCTCAGCCCCAAGGCAGGGGACATGCCGGCCCGCCAGATCGTCAGCCTGAACGTCTTCGCGCTCACGGTCGGATTCGGTGTCGGCTTCTATGACGGGTTCTTCGGCCCCGGTACCGGCAGTTTCTTCGCCATCGGCTTCGTCGCCCTGCTGGGCCTGCCGATCCGGCAGGCGACGGCGAACACCAAGCTGCTGAATTTCACCAGCAATGTGGTCAGCCTGGGTGTCTTCGCCATCGGCGGGGACATCCTGTGGCTGGTCGGCCTGTGCATGGCGGCGGGTCAGGCGCTGGGTGCCTGGGCCGGCAGCAACGCCGCCATCCGCTTCGGCGCGGGCCTGGTCCGGCCCCTGCTGGTGGTGATGTGCCTGGCCCTGACCATCCGCCTTGTCTCCGCCCCCGACCACCCGATCCAGCAGATGGTGCGCGGCTGGCTGGCCGGGGGGTGACGGGCTATTCGGCGACCGCGGGATGGGGGCTGCGATCGGCCATGGCAAGGGCGACGACCGCCGCGGCCCGCCCCTCCTCCGCCGCCACGTCCTGCACCAGTTCGACCATACGGCGGTCGAAATCCCGGATGGTATCGGTGATGGGAAGTACGATCTCCCGGCCTGTCCGGGACCGGTACAGATGCGCATAGGGCCCATAGGGTCCCGCATCCGTCCAGCCTGCCTGCCGCAGGTAATCCGCCACCAGTGACGGGCTCCGCGGGTGTCTTATGGTTGCAGGAAAGGGCTGGGTCATGGTCACTGCCTCCCGCCGACAGGATAGGGGCCATCACTGTCGGCCGCTTTGGCTCTGGCATGAACAGCAATCAGCGTATCGCGAATCACCGCCGGGGTGAAGAGACGGGATCGGTCAACCCGTATCGCCATGGTGGCGCCGTCGGGGCAGGTATCACCTTCCTCAACAGCAGCGAAGTCGGTCCAATATGCTGAAGCGGAAAGACAGGTCCTTCCATCCTCGATACTGAGCCACTGATCCTCTTTCTCCGGCAGAACCAGAACAACAAGCATGGCTGGAAACAGGCGTGGGCCGTTGCGTAACCGTTCGACGGTCGGGCGCGCCATCGAAACGGACAATGCGTTTCCGCCAGCCACCCAGGTCGGGTGGCTTGTCGCTTTCAGCTGAACATCCAGTTTCGACCTGATGCCCCGGATCGGGCAGACCGTGGCATCGATGCCTTCCCGATCCACTGCCACCGGCCGCACCTCACATCCGGAAGCAGCCGCGACCATGACCAGATAGGCCATCGACAGGCGTTCCTTGATGTCTTGCGACGATGTTGTGATCTGGTCGCGCAAAGCGGTGCCTCTTTTCACGTCCTACAACTTTATTCTGATCCGACGCTGCTGGGAATGCAATCCCGCCCACCCCCTTGGACAGCCGGGCCAGGGTCCCTATAGTCGCAGGCGCAATCCGCCGGATGGCCGGGACGGGGAGGGGGCGGTGATCGAGCTGAGCGATGCGCAGGTGGAGCGCTATTCCCGCCACATCCTGCTGAAGGAGGTGGGGGGGGAGGGGCAGGCGCGGCTGCTGGGGGCGTCCGTCCTGGTGGTGGGGGCGGGGGGCCTGGGGGCGCCGCTGCTGCTCTATCTGGCCGCCGCCGGGATCGGGCATATCGGCATCGTCGATGACGATGTGGTGGACCTGTCCAACCTTCAGCGCCAGGTGGTGCATGATACGGGCGCCATCGGCCTGCCCAAGGTGGACAGTGCGGCCGCCCGCATCCGCCGCCTGAACCCCGACGTTAAGGTCACCACCTACCGCACCCGGCTGACGCGAGGGAACGCGCTGGACATCATCGCCCGCTACGATCTGGTGGCCGACGGGACGGATAATTTCGCCACGCGGTTCCTGCTGAACGATGCCTGTTTCCTGGCCGGGCGGCCCCTGATCAGTGCGGCGATGCTGCGGTTCGAGGGGCAGTTGTCCACCTTCAAGGCCCATCTGGGCGATCCGCACCCCTGCTACCGCTGTGTCTTCCCCGAGCCGCCGCCGCCCGGGATGATCCCCACCTGTTCGGAGGGCGGGGTGCTGGGCGCCCTGGCCGGGACCATGGGGTCGCTGCAAAGCGTGGAGGTGCTGAAGGAAGTGCTGGGCATCGGTGACAGTCTGTCCGGCCGGCTGCTGATGTATGGCGCGCTGGAGGGAGCGCTGCGCAGCATCAAGGTGCGCAAGGACCCGGACTGCCCCCTGTGCGGCAGCCGGCCCCGCTACACGGACCTGTCCCATCATGGCTGATACGGGACCGGGCGCGGGCGGGAGCGGGGGCGGGAGCAGCGGTCTGGCCGTGATCGTCCAGGCGGGCGGGTATGACCGGGTGCATTATGCCTTCGTCCTGGCGGCGGGAGCGGCGGCGACGGGGCGGCCGGCCACCCTGTTCCTGACCGGGCGGGCGTTGACCGTGCTGCTCCCCGATCCGGGCTGGCGGGGGCTGGACCCGGCCGATGACGGCACCCCGCCCGCGCTGCGGGACGCAACCCTGGCGGAACGGGGTGTCGCCACCCTGGTGGAACTGCGGGAGGCCTGTGCCGAGCTGGGCGTGCGCCTGATCGCCTGCGAAATGGGCTGGCGCGCCCTGGGCCACCCCACCCCGCCCCCGCCCGCCCCCGGTCTGGTGGTGGAAACAGCCGGTGTCGTCACCCTGCTGTCGGAAACACCGCCCGGCCATCACCTGGTCTTCGTGTGACGCTGGCCGACACCGCGCTGAATTTGGTTCGGACACCAAGGTCACCAAGAACACCAAGGGCCTGGGGCGACAGGGGTGCGATCGGCGGGATTATCAGCATGCTCCGAGCGGAGGATTCGCCACGGCGTTCACGGCGGATCACCGTGAATCCTTGGTGATCTTGGTGATCTTGGTGTCCAAGCCGCGTGAAGCGCAGCAGCATCATTTGCCTGCGGCGCTGCTCTATTTGCCTGCGGCGCTGCCCTGCCATGGTGGAACCCCGCCGTGTCGCCGTGCCGCCGTGGTGAGCAAGGCTTTCCCTACCGCGACTGGGCGACCTCCGCCATGGGCAGGGGGAAGCGCAGGCGGACCAGGCCGGGGTTGCCGTCCACTTGGCCGTCCGGCATCTCCACCCCGACCGCGTCGACGGACGGCACGTCGCCCAGCAGCCCCTGCTGGAAGACGAAGCTGATGATCCGGTTGGTCAAGCCGCGGAACCGGTCCCCCAGCAGGAAGGCCGACACCTCCTGCGGCGAACGGAACAGGTGGGTGGTGCCCAGCTGGGACTGGACCCCGGCGGAATCGGTGGCCATGATCCGGGCCAGATCGGTCCGGGCCGCCGCCCCTTCCGGCGTATCGGCGGTCAGCAGGGCGATGGTTTCATACCAGATGGCGGTCAGCGCCTTGCCCAGGGCCGGGTTGGCGGCCAGCGTATCCTGGTGCACCACGGTCAGGTCCAGGATCTCCCCCGGCAGGGAGGCGCTGTCGAACAGCACGGTCGCCCCGCGCAGGGCTGCCGCCTGCGACAGGAAGGGGTTCCAGGTCACCACCACCCCATCGGGATCGGCCGCCAGGGCGGAGACCAGTTCCTCCTCCCCCAGATTCATCAAGGAGATGTCGGACCGGGACAGGCCCGCCTTTTCCATGGCCCGGGCCAGCAGGTAATGGGAGACGGAGAACATCACCAGCTTAACCGTCCGCCCCTTCAGGTCGGTCAGGCGGCGGGCGTTGCGGGCGACGATGGCGTCATTCCCGCGGGAAAAGCCACCCACCACCAGCGCCGTCATCGACCCGCCATCGGTGGGCGGGCGGGCGAAGGCGTCCATGTTGGTGATGGTCACCGCGTCATAGCGGCCGGCGCTGAAATCGGTCAGGGACTCCAGATAGCTGCCGGCATTCACCACATCGATGGTGATGCCATGGGCATCGGCCCATTTGCGGACGATCCCCGCATCCTCCGCAACCTGCCACGGCGCCCAGCCGATATAGGGGGTCCAGGCCAGGGTAAAGGCCGGGCGCTCCCCCCCCGGGACCGATGCCCGGGCTGGTGCCGCCCCCGGCAGCAGGACAGCCGCCAGGACCACCACCGCCAGCAACGCCAGCAGCCGGAACCGCGCCGGCCAGGGGGCGTGCGCGGAAGGGCCACCGGCGACCGCCGCCGTGGTTGCCGCCAGAGCTGCCGCCATGGTTGCCGCCGTGGCTGCCGCCGTGACCGTCCCTGTCGTGCCCCTGCCCCGACGTGCGGACTGGATCATGGTTCCCCCCTCCCCCGACGCGACCGAAAGATACAGTCGCTTCGACAGAAAGCGATAGGCGCATCGGTATATGGTTAATCCTCAGAGGTTACAATCATGCATGGCTGAACCGACCCCCCTATCCTGGCCGGGTCATGATCCTGTCCCGCCCGTGCCCGGCTGGGCATAGAGGTGTGCCTGTGCTATGCGGGAACTGGTTGTCACCGGAGATGCCGTCCCGCCCATGCCCGAGCTTCCCGAGGTTGAAACGGTCCGACGCGGCCTGGCCCTCCGGCTGGAGGGGCGGGTGCTGGCGGAGGTGCGGCAGCACCGGCCGGACCTGCGCTTCCCCTTCCCGGCGGATTTCGCCTCCCGCCTGACCGGGCGGCGGGTGGTGGGGCTGGACCGCCGGGCCAAATACCTGCTGATCCGGCTGGATGACGGGGTGACCTGGCTGACCCATCTGGGCATGTCCGGCACCATGATCGTGACGGAAGGGTCCCCGCCGGGCCCGCGCAACCCCCATGACCATGTGGTGATGCGCACCGATGACGGCTGGACCGTCACCTATAACGATGTGCGCCGCTTCGGCTTCATGGACCTGATCGAGGAGGATGGGCTGGACAGCCACCCCATGCTGGCCGCCCTGGGGCCGGAGCCGCTGGGCAACGGCTTCAACGCGGAAACCCTGTCCGCCGCCCTGGCCGACAAGATCACGCCCATCAAGATGGCCCTGCTGGACCAGCGGGTGGTGGCGGGGCTGGGCAACATCTATGTGTGCGAGGCGCTGTTCCGCGCCGGCATCAGCCCGACCCGCCCCGCCCATACCGTGGCGGGCAAGCGGGCCGAACGGCTGGTGCCCGTGATCCGCGATGTCCTGGCCGAAGCGATCGAGGCCGGCGGGTCCAGCATCCGGGATTTCCGCAGCGGCGACGGGGAGCTGGGCTATTTCCAGCACAGCTTCCAGGTCTATGGCCGGGAGGGCATGGCCTGCCCCGGCTGCGACTGCGATGTGGCCCGCACCGGCGGCATCCGCCGCATCCTCCAGTCCGGCCGGTCCACTTTCCACTGTCCCCGACGCCAGCGCTAGGGTAGGAACCCGCCCATGCAGACATCCCGCCGTTTCCGGTCCCCCCTGCACACCGTGCTGGCTGCCGGCCTTGCCCTTCTGGTGCTGGCCGGTGGGACCGTCCTGACGGGCCCGGCCCGGGCGGGCGACGGCTTCGTCCCCGGCCTTGCCGATGTTCCGCTGATGCCGGGGCTGGCCGTGGAAGGCGCCGCGGACGGGACAGGGGACGGCGCCGGGAATGGGGCAGGGCATTGGGCTGGGCATGGGGCTGTGGTGTTCGACCAGCCCGGCGGCCGGATCGTGGAGGCGGTGGCCTTCCGCCGGCCAAGTTCCGGATCGCAGGGCCCCGGGCCAGCTGGCCCCGTATCGCAGGACGGGACGGCCATCCTGCGCTTCTATGCCGATACCCTGCCACAGCTGGGTTGGACCGCCGAAGCACCCGGCCGGTTCCGGCGGGAGCGGGAACGGCTGGAGATCACGGTGGAACCCGCCCCCGGCGGGGCCGGAACGAAGGTGCGGTTCCTGCTGAAACCGCTGCAATGATGCCGACAGAAACGAACCAGGGACGACCCGGCCCCGGGCGGGACCGACGGAGAGAAGGAGACAGGTTATGACCTACGAGAACATCCTGGTGGAAACCAAGGGGCGGGTCGGGATCGTCCGGCTGAACCGGCCGAAGGCTCTGAACGCCCTGTCCGACGGGCTGGTCACGGATATGGAGAAGGCGCTGAACGCCTTCGAGGACAATCCGGGGATCGCGGTCATCGTCGTCACCGGTTCCGACCGGGCCTTCGCCGCCGGGGCGGACATCAAGGAAATGGCCGGATTCGGCTATATCGACACCTATCTGAACGACTTCATCACCAAGAAATGGGGTCGTCTCGCCACCTGCCGCAAGCCGACCATCGCCGCCGTGGCCGGATATGCCCTGGGCGGGGGCTGTGAGCTGGCCATGATGGCCGACATGATCATCGCCGCCGACACGGCCAAGTTCGGCCAGCCGGAGATCACCATCGGCACCATCCCCGGGGCCGGCGGGACCCAGCGCCTGGTCCGCGCCATCGGCAAGGCCAAGGCCATGGAGATGTGCCTGACCGGCCGGATGATGGACGCGGCGGAAGCCGAACGCTCCGGCCTGGTCGCCAAGGTCGTCCCCGCCGCCGACCTGATGGAGGAGGTGATGAAGGTGGCCGAGCGCATCGCCGACATGTCCCGCCCGGTCGCCATGATGGTGAAGGAATGCGTGAACCGTGCCTATGAAAGCAGCCTGATGGAAGGCCTGCTGTTCGAGCGCCGGGTGTTCCACGCCACCTTCGCCCTGGAGGACCAGAAGGAAGGCATGGCCGCCTTCATCGAGAAGCGGCAGCCCAACTTCAAGGACCGCTGACGGCCCCCCACCACCCCCGCCAGCCGTGCGGCCGGGGCAACCGGCCCATGCCGCAAGGGATGGTCGCAACACGTTGGAACGACGACTCTTCCGCTTGACGGGCCAGGGCTTCGGGCTTATAAGCCGCGCTTCCAACGGCACCCACCCGGTCCGCATAAAGGTTACCTATGGCTAATCACAAGTCCGCTGAGAAGCGTATCCGTCAGACCGCGCGCCGCACGGAAGTGAACCGCGCGCGCATCAGCCGCATCCGCACCTTCCTGAAGAAGGTGGAAACGGCCATCGCCAGCGGCAACAAGGCCGCCGCCGACCAGGCGTTCCGCGATGCCCAGCCGGAGCTGATGCGCGGCGCCACCAAGGGCGTGCTCCACAAGAACACCGTCTCGCGCAAGCTGTCCCGGCTGTCCGGCCGGATCAAGGCGCTGGGCGCCTGAGCCCAGGTGCTGTGACCGGGTGAGGTGAGCCGCGCGGTCGCAGGGCCGCGCGGTTTTTCTTTGGCCTGCCGATGCCCGGCGGGCCGTCCTTCCCGGGAAAGCCGCAGATCCGCCGACCTGATCCGCATGGACCGGGTCATGGGCTGGTGGTGGCAGGACCGGTGTCGACGGGCGCCGGCAAGGCGCTGAGAGGCCGCTCCCGAGTCAGTTTTTTGCTTTTTGGGCCGTTCCCTTTTCGGTCCTGTTGTCAGGGGGCGCCGCCCCGTCTAGCATCCCTCACCGCAGGACGGACTGGTGGCTTGATGCCAATCTTCCCGTTGTGCAGTATCAGATGCGCAAGACCGGAATGCCCACGGGGTAGTTGATGTCCAATCTCTCCCGAATCAATTGAGCTTCCGGACTAGCCCTCTTCCACATTGATGATCTTTGAAATTACCTGGCAGTTTAGATAATTGCCTGGAACAGGCGAGTTTTGTCTTGGATGAACGGGGCCTGAGCGGTGGGAATCAGGTTTGGGATCATGTTGGGGAACGGGGATGGGGCGACCGGGGCACCCCCACCCAAGGGGGCGGACGCCCCTGTGGGATGTTGGGGTGGTCCCCGGATCGGGGCTGCGGTCCATGGCGGGCGTGGCGAGGCGGGGATGGACGCGGCCAGCCGGTCGGCGCAGGGTGGTGCGCCCCGGGCAGTGCCCGGCGTGGCACAGGGTATGGCACCAGGTATGGTACGGGGCCCATTGCGCGGGCCCACAGCACCGGGACAGGGATCAATCACCCCGGTGGCGGAAGGCGGGAGCAACATCGGCATGTCTGTGCAGGGGACGTTGGATCAACAGTGGGCCCGCATCCG
This sequence comes from Pseudomonadota bacterium, assembly GCA_046045995.1. Classification (GTDB taxonomy): domain Bacteria; phylum Pseudomonadota; class Alphaproteobacteria; order Azospirillales; family Azospirillaceae; genus Indioceanicola. The sequence goes on from JBJOKR010000113.1 coordinate 8,475, forward strand.
CGGTCGGCTGAAGGAGGAGGTGGGGGAGACCGCCTATCGCAGCTGGCTGAAACCGCTGACGGTGGCCGACCTGACCCAGGGCCAGGTGCGGATCGTCGTCCCCACCCGTTTCATGCGCGACTGGATCCGCACCCATTACGCCGACCGCATCCGCGCCCTCTGGTCGGGTGAGAATCCGGGGGTGCAGTCGGTGGAGATCGTCGTCGCCACCAGCCAGAAGACGGACCTGCCCGCCGCCCCCGGCGGTGACAGCGGTCGTAGCGGCCCGGCCGGATCCACCCTATCCGCCGCCGCCCGCGCGCTGGAGGACGAATCGGCCCCGGGAAGCCCGGCCACCATCGCCCCCGCCGCCCTGTCCCAAGGCCCGATCGCCCATTCGGGCCAGTCCCACGCCACCCTGCCCCCGTCATCCCCGTCGCCCTCCTACCGGGCGGAGGGGGAGGCGAGTGCTGCCGTGGTGGCGGAGGAACGGTCGGACGATCTGTCAGCCCCGCTGGACCCGCGCTTCACGTTCGAGAATTTCGTCGTCGGCAAGCCGAACGAGCTGGCCTTCGCCGCCGCCCGCCGGGTGGCCGATGCCAGCAGCGTCACCTTCAACCCGCTGTTCCTCTATGGCGGGGTCGGCCTGGGCAAGACCCACCTGATGCATGCCATCGCCTGGGCCATCCGCCGCAAGGACCCGTCCCGCCGGGTGATATATCTGTCCGCTGAAAAGTTCATGTACCAGTTCATCCGGGCGTTGCGGTACAAGGACACCATGGCCTTCAAGGAGCAGTTCCGCTCCGTCGATGTGCTGATGATCGACGATGTCCAGTTCATCAGCGGCAAGGACAGCACCCAGGAGGAATTCTTCCATACCTTCAATGCCCTGGTGGACCAGAACCGCCAGGTCATCATCAGCGCGGATAAGAGCCCGTCCGACCTGGAGGGGATGGAGGAGCGGCTGCGCTCCCGCCTGGGCTGGGGGCTGGTGGCGGATATCCACCCCACCACCTATGAGCTGCGCCTGGGCATCCTGCAGTCCAAGGCCGACCAGATGGGATCGAAAATCCCCGGCAAGGTGCTGGAATTCCTGGCCCACAAGATCACCAGCAATGTGCGCGAACTGGAAGGGGCCTTGAACCGCATCGTCGCCCATGCCGAACTGGTGGGCCGGGCCATCACCCTGGAAAGCACCCAGGACGTGCTGCACGACCTGCTGCGGGCCAGCAACCGCCGGGTGACGATCGAGGAGATCCAGAAGAAGGTGGCGGAGCATTTCAACATCCGCCTGTCCGACATGAGCAGCAGCCGCCGCGCCCGCGCCGTGGCCCGCCCGCGCCAGGTTGCCATGTATCTGGCCAAGCAGTTGACCCAGCGCAGCCTGCCGGAGATCGGCCGCAAATTCGGCGACCGCGACCACACCACCGTCATGCATGCGGTCAAGAAGGTGGAAGAACTCTGCGGCACCGACCCCGCCTTCGCCGAGGATGTGGAACTCCTGCGCCGCATGCTGGAGGGGTGACTTTCCTTCGCGGACCTGTGCCCTTGATTGTCGGCCCTCGCTCCGCTCGCACCGACCTACGGTCTGCGGCCTGGGGACGGGCGCGCGGATATCCTGTCCCGCCTACCCCACCCGCAGCGTTGACAGGGGGATGGTCTGTTCCACCGGGACGGTGCCGCTTTCGTCCCGGATCTGGGCGGTCACGGTGGTGGCGGGGCCGCGCCAGTCGATGGTCAGCAGGCCGAAATTCCGCTCCCGCCACGCCTCCCCCACCCGGCGGGAATTGGGGGGCAGGACGGGCCAGGTCTCCGTCAGGCCGGACGACGTGATGTCCCACAGGGGATAGGGCGTGTTCAGGTCCAGGCGGGAGATCTCCCCGTAATGGGTGTCGCCCGACAGGGCGATCAGGCCATGCGCCTGTTTCTCCCGGATGGCCTGGAACAGGCGCTGATGGTCGCCCGCGTAGTTGATCCAGGCCTCCCAGCCCGGGAAATCCGCCACCACCTGAAGGCTGGATCCCAGGATGCGCAGATCGGCCGGTTCGGCAAGCTGCGCCTCCAGCCATTGCCATTGCGCGTCCCCCAGCATGGTGGCGGCATGGTCGGGGTTGCGGGCATAGGGGCCGGGCACGGGCAGGCCCGCCTTGTGCCGCGCCTCTGCCCAGGCCTCATACTCCTGCCCGCCCAGTTCCAGGGCCGTCAGGGGCGTGCGGTTCCAGCGCAGGTCGGGCAGGATCACCTGCACCCGCCGCCCGGGCGGGCCGAAGGTGCGGGCGGTGTGGATGCCGTCGCGCCGGCGGCGGGGCGACTCCGCGGGTTCCCCGAAGAAATCCAGGAACTGCCGGCGCGATTCCTCCTTCATCGGGTAATCGGCCCCGGCATCGTTCTCCCCGTAATCATGGTCGTCCCAGATGGCGAGAAGGGGGACCGATGCCCGCAACCGCTGGAAGCCCGGCTTGGCCGCCAGTTCCGCATAACGGGCCGCCATCACCGCCGGATCGCGGGTATCCAGATAGACATTGTCGCCCAGGTAGATGAACAGGTCGGGCTTGGCCGCCAGCACCGCATCCCAGATCGGCTGGTCCTTGTCGGATTTGGCGCAGGAGCCGAAGGCGATCCGGGTCAGCACCCCCTCCCCATGCCCGTCCGATGCAGAGGCCGCCGCCGGTGTTGCCGCCCGGGCGGGAACGGCACCGGTCAGGCCGGACAGGGCCAGCGGGGTGGCGACCAGGCCGGCCAGAAGGCCGCGGCGGTCGGTATCGGCGGGGGACATGGGGGCCTCATGGGGGCGGGAGGGATCCAGGAAGGGAAGCCCCCCGCCCCGGCCGGGGCGGGGGGGCTGGGTCATCAGAACCGCTTGCGCAGGCTGACGAAGACCTGGCGCGGGGCGCCGGCCAGCAGGGTCTGGGACGTGCCGGTGGGATCGCTGTTGGTGAAGCCGTTCGACCCGATGGTGGAGACATACTCCTCATCCAGCAGGTTGGTGACATTCGCCTGGATCTCCAGATCCTCCGCCCAGGCGGAGCCGCTGAAGCGGTAGCCGACCGTCAGATCCATCAGCGTGTAGCCGTCCACCGAGGCATCGTTCAGATAGGTGTAGTAGCGCTTGCCGGTGTAGGAGACGCCGAGCTTGGCGAAGAGGGCGTCGTCGTCATAGCCGAACTCCCCCTTGGCCATGAATTCGGGCGTATCCACCACGGTCTTGCCGCCGGTCCGGGCGATGACGGCACCGGCGCCGTCGCGCACGTCGTCATCATATTCCGACTGGTTCCAGGTGGCGGAGCCGAACAGGGACAGGGTATCCGTCAGGTCCCAGACCACCGCCCCTTCCAGGCCGGTGGTGGTGACGCTGCCCACGTTCTGCAGGGCCGCCGGGTTGCCGACGATCCCGGGCCCCAGGGTGACGGACAGCAGCCGGTCCTGGAAATCCACAAAATAGCCGGTGGCGCTGGCCTGCACCCCGTCCAGGCGGACGCGCAGACCCGCCTCCACCGTGTTGGACCGCTCCGGCTTCAGGCTGTCGCGGATGGCGGCGAAACCGGCGGCGGAGGTGGAGAAGGGGCCCGTAGTGGCGGCGGAGACGAAGGCGCGCATGTTCTGGGTGAAGGAGGCGAACAGCTCCACCGACTCGTTCACCTCATACTTGGCGGCGACCTGGGGCAGGAAATTGTCCTCCGACTCGATGGAGCCGTTGCGCACCGGGCTGCCTTCGATGGTGCGGACCTCGTTCTCCACCTTCACGGCCTTGAACCCGGCATCGACGGTCAAGGCTTCCGTCACCGCCCAGCTGTCGGCGATGAACAGCAGCCGGGTCGTCGTCTCGAAATCATAGGCCCACTGGGTGGCGAAGGGGCTGCGCTGGAACTGGGTGGAACTGCGGCCCGGGTTCGCGCGGTTCAGGCCGTAGAAGCGGCGGGCCTGGGTGAAGTCATTCGTCTCATACCAGCCGCCGAGGGTGACCGTGTGGTCGCCGATGATGACGGAGACATCGCCCAACAGGCCGTAGCGGTCGATACCATATTCCGTCGTGCGGACGGAAATGGGGGCCCCACCGGCACCCGGCGTCGTCACATAGGGGGTGAACCAGATGCCCTGGCCGTCATTGGTGTGGCCATAGCCGGTCAGGTTGACCGTCACCCTGTCCGTCACCGGGTATTCCAGGGTCAGGGCGCCGATCGTATCGTCGCGCAGGCCGGCCGCATCGAAATAGGCATCGTCCAGGGTCTGGATCGGGGCGGGATAGACAGTGCCGGCGGCGGCATTGGTCACCGCGGCCCCGCTGTCCCCCCGGTTGTTGCCGATATCGGCGACACGGACGGCCAGGGCCCAATCATCGGAGATGTTGTCCCAGCCGTAGCCCAGGCGACGGATCATCGCCAGGGACAGGTCCTGGTAATCATTCTCCCGCCGCTTGGACCAGTTCAGCCAGCCGGTCAGCGACCCCTTGCCCACGGGCTGTTCGAAGCGGGCGTTGACCTGCTGCTGCTTCTGGATGCCGTCACCCTTCCACTTGTCGGCGTTCTGGGCGGCGGCGGTCAGGCCCAGCTTCGTGCCGGTGTCCAACGCCCCCGTCTCCAGCCGGGCAACCCCGCGCCAGGTGTTCTCACTGCCCCCGGTCACGGCGGCGAAGCCACCCGCCCTGTCATCCAGGGAGCGGGCGGCGAATTGCAGCGTGCCGCCCAGGTTGCTGGTGGACGCGGTGCCGAGGGCGCCGGCACCCTGGGCCACAGTGACGCTGCCCACATCCTCTGCGATGATGGCGCGGCTGATGTGCAGGCCGTTGTGGTTGCCGTAGCTCATATCCCCCAGCGGCACCCCGTCCATGGTGAAACCCAGCTGGTTCTGGTTGAAGCCGCGGATGGCGATGCGGGCCGACCATTCATAGGCGCCGAAGGGATCGGCCGACTGGAAGCTGACACCCGGCAGCTTCTGGATGGCCAGCAGCGGGCTGGTGCCGGGGGTGGACAGGGCGATGGCATTGGCGGTCAGGGTCTGGACCTGCCGCGTTTCCCCCCGGCCCAGGATCACGATCTCCTCCATCCCGGCGGCGGCGGGTGGCAGCGGGGCCGTCCCGGTCCCGGTCCCAATCCCGGTGGCCGGCTGGGCCAGCGCCGGACAGACGGCGCCGATCACGGCGAGCGCGGTGCCCGCCATGGCAAATCCGATCTTCATCTCTTTCCCCACCAGTAAAATCTTATCAGGGCGATAAGGTCAGGCGCGGGATACCAGAGTTCGTTGACAGTTTTTTGAATGGTGTCTGGGGTTAATACTGTAACGTCGCCGCGATTAGTGACGGCGGTGCGGCGGTTTTGTTCCAAAGGAATGAGTTTTTGACAGCGCTCTCCCTTTTCGCGTGGAACCGGCGTGATTACCCGTTCCGGGCAGGTGCGGCCACCGCTCCCGGGAAGATCAGTCGACAGCCCGGGATTTGGGGGGATTCAGGGGTGGCGCCCAAGGCGAAGGCGCAGGCCCCGCGTCCATTGCAGGGGTGCCCTGCATCAGGTGACTGCGGTGGGCCGTGTGGGCCGAAACGGAAAACGGCCGGCAGGGTCGCCCCCACCGGCCGTCTGTCATCCAGTCAAGTACCGGAACTGTCCTGCACCCGGGCCTATTGGCCTGGGCGGCATCACCCGTGGGATCAGCCGCGGGTCTTGAACGCGCGGAGCTGGACGTTGAAGTCGGCGGCCAGCTTTTCCATGGTCTTGGTGGCGGCGTTGTAACGGGTGGTCACATCCTCACTGCCACGACCGCGGGAGGAACCCTCCAGGCACGCCAGAAACTCCTGCGTCTCGGCCAGATAAGCCTTAACGGCGCCCTGGGCGGCGACCATCTCCGCCTCCGTCGCGGTGGCGCCGTTCGGCAGCTGCGGGGCAGAGCCCAGGGTGCAGTCGGCGGCGGCAATGCCCGGAACGGTGATCAGGGCGGCGGCGATCAGGGCGGCGCGAAGGGTCTTGGTCACGGTGGTCACTCCATCTTGTGCGGGGTGCGCCATCCACCGTCACGTGACATACAGGAAGGTGTGGCGCTGTCGGGATCGGGTAATGACATGGATCAGATCGGGGCGAAATAGAAAGTGTTACCCTCCGATTGCATGTCTCTTATTCTTCGATTTTATCCGCAATTTTTAAGTAATTGACGAGTCATCGTCAGGCCCGATCAGGTTCTTTCCTGTCCCAAAGGGGCGGATTCCGCCCAGGCTGGACCAAGGTGGACCCGGACGGGGTGGGGGGGTAGGGTGGCGCAGTCGCTGCCTGCTTGCCTGCCCGCCGCCGGAGTGCTCCCGCGCATGAGCCTGTCCGACATCGCCGCCAGCCCCGTTCCCGCCGCCCCCGTTCCTGCCGTCCCGGCCCCGCTGCCGGTGGACCCGAACGTGTTGCAGCGCCGCGCCTCCGATCCCACAGCCTCCGTCTGGGTCGGTGCCTCGGCCGGGACGGGGAAGACCAAGGTGCTGACCGACCGGGTTCTGCGGCTGATGCTGGCGGGCACCGATCCCTCCCGCATCCTCTGCCTTACCTTCACCAAGGCGGCGGCGGCGGAGATGGCGAACCGCATCAACGACCGCCTGTCCAAATGGGCGGTGCAGCCCGATGATGACCTGATCGACAACCTGTATGCCCTGACCGGGGTCAGGCCGCCGGCGGATCTGGTGACGGCGGCCCGGCGCCTGTTCGCCCGGGTGCTGGACGCCCCCGGCGGCATGAAGATCCAGACGATCCACGCCTTCTGCCAGTCGCTGCTGCGCCGCTTCCCGCTGGAGGCGGGGCTTGCCCCGAATTTCGAGGTGATGGACGACCGCACCGCCGCCGACCTGATGGCGGAGGTGCGGGCGGATATCCTGGCCTTCGCCCGCTACCGCCCGGAAAGCCCCCTGGGGGAGGCCGTAGCCCGGCTGGCCGCCGCCCTGTCGGAGGAGGAGTTCGGCAGCCTTCTGTCCGACATCACGACGGAGCGCGGGCGGGTGCGGCGCATCCTGGACCGGCATGGCGGGCTGGACCCCACCATCACCGCCATCTTCCGCCACCTGGACGTGGCCCCGGCGGAGACGGAGGCGACCCTGGTGGAAGCCGCCTGCCGCGATGGGGCCGTCGATGATCGCCTGCTGCGGGATGCCTGCCGCGTCTTGTCCACGGGCGGCAAGACCGATCAGGAACGGGCCATCGCCATCCAGGCATGGCTGGATCGGGCGCATCAGAGGACAGCCACCTTCCGCGATTACGCCGACAGTTTCCTGACCAAG
>JBJOKR010000114.1:0-15472 GCA_046045995.1 Pseudomonadota bacterium
GAAAGCCACCTGATCGTCCAGGTGCCAGTCCGCGCCGGTGCGAACCGGGAGCAGGTGGGCACACTGACCGTTGCGTGGAGCCGGGATGGGCTACAGGAAGCCATCGCCGAGACGATGCTGCTGAATGTGCTGGTCGCGGTGACCGTCATCGTCATCCTGATCGGCTTCCTGGTCTTCATGCTCCAGCGCCTGATCGGATCGCCGCTGAAAATGCTCCAGACCGCCATGACCAAGCTGGCCGGCGGCGACCTGCGGGTGGAGATCGGCGGGACCCAGCGCGCGGATGAGATCGGCGCCATGGCCAAGTCGGTCCAGGTCTTCAAGGACAACGCCCTGGAGGTCGATCGCCTGAAGAGGGCGCAGGAGGAGAAGGATGCCCAGGCCGCGGCGGAGAAGCGCCGGGCCATGCAGCAGCTCGCCTCCGACTTCGAGGCCTCGGTCCAGGGCGTGGTCGCAGCGCTCACCAGTGCCGCGGGCAATGTCCAGGGCACGGCCGAAGGCCTGTCCGCCTCGGCGGAGGAAAGCCGGGCGCAGACCAGCGCCGTTGCCGCTGCCACCCAGCAGGCCTCCGCCAACGTCCAATCCGTCGCCAGCGCGACGGAGGAACTGGCCGGCTCCCTCGCGGAGATCAGCACCCAGGTCAACATGTCGGCCCGGATCGCCCGAGACGCCTCCAAGACCGCGGAGAAGACCAACGACACCGTGCAGTCGCTCGCCCAGCGGGCTCAGAGCATCGGCGACGTGGTCAAGCTGATCTCCGACATCGCCAGCCAGACCAACCTGCTGGCGCTGAACGCCACCATCGAGGCGGCCCGCGCCGGTGAGGCGGGCAAGGGCTTCGCCGTCGTGGCGAGCGAGGTGAAGAGCCTTGCCAACCAGACGGCCAAGGCGACGGAGGAAATCTCCGCCCAGATCTCCACCATGCAGGAAGCCACCAAGGAAGCGGTGGACGCTATCCTCACCATCTCCAAGACCATCAATGAGATCAATGGCATCTCCGAAATGGTCGCCGGTGCGGTGGAGGAGCAGGACAGCGCGACGAAGGAAATCGCCCGCAATGTCCAGCAGGCGTCCATGGGCACCATGGAGGTCACGCGCAACATCGAAAGCCTGGAGCAGGTCGCCCATGAGACGGGCGAATCCGCGAACGGAATGCTGGAATCGGCCCGCGCCCTGTCCCGCCAGTCGGATGAGCTGCGCAAGCAGGTGGACCGCTTCCTGGCCCAGGTGCGGAGCGCCTAAGTGGAGACGACGGTGCGGAGCGCCTAAGTGGAGACGACGGTGCGGAGCGCCTAACTGAAGCGGTGCGGAGCGCCTAAAGAAAGCCTGCGTACCGCATAGGGGAACATCCCGGCACTACAGCCGGATCTCTATCCCAATGAACCCCCGTACCCCCCGGTACGGGGGTTTTTCTGTTAAAGGGCCATTAAACCATACCATCGCATGCTTCCCCGACGCCCGGACAACCGGACGCATCGGCCGCTGAAACCAGCGGCGGAGAAACAGCCATGGGGGTATCTGGGATGACAACGCACCGCAACACCGCTGCCACCCGCGCGGTCCTGATCACGGCATCGTTTTTGACCGCGGCCGCAGCCGGGCTCGTGACGGCACCGGCCGCAGCCCTGGACGCGGTCGCCGCCCAGGAGAAGGTGACGGACCTGATCCAGGCCCAGGTCAAGGCGATCGAAGCGGACCCGGTCATCATGTCCGCGCTGACGGATGCGGCTTCCGGTCATCAGGGGCACACGGATACGGATATCGGCGCCCTGGATACCGCTTGGCGGGAGCAGACGAAGACCGGGCGCGGCCCCCTGATCGACCCGATTCTGTCAAACGCCGCCTCCGCCCGGCTGCGCGCCGAACAGGCCCGCAGCCTGGGCCTGAAGGCGGAGATCTTCGTCTTCTGCGCCAAGGGCCTGAACGTCGCCCAGACCAATGTCACCAGCGACTATTTCCAGGGGGATGAGGCCAAGTACCAGGAGACCTTCACCCGCGGGGCCGGTGCCATCCATGTGGAGCCGCCAAAGTTCGACGAATCGGCGGGCACCTATGTCATGACTGCCAGCGGCACCCTGACCGATCCAGCCACGGGCCGGCCGGTCGGCGCGGTCACGGTGAATGTGGACCTGGGCAAGCTCTGACCCTGGCCGACTGCGCGCAAAGCAGGGCGGGAGCGGGGGGATGGCTGAGGAGTGGGGGGGCTGGGGTCAGCCATCCACCCCCGGTTCCTTCCCGCCATGGGCGGCGGACCAGGCCTCCGGTGCGTGCAGGAACTTCTCCACCTCATCCAGGGTGGCGGCGTCCAGGCCGCCATCGGCCCGGGCGACCCGCAGCACATCCCACCAGGTCGCCAGCGCGTGGAGCGTGACGCCCATGGCGGCCATCGTCTCCTTCGATTTGGGATATATGCCGTAGTGGAAGACCACCCAGGCATGTTCCACCACCGCGCCCGCCTGGCGCAGGGCGTTGACGAAATTGACCTTGCTGCCGCCGTCGGTGGTCAGATCCTCCACCAGCAGGACCCGCTGCCCTTCCGTCAGGTGCCCCTCGATCTGGGCATTGCGGCCGAATCCCTTGGGTTTCTTGCGGATGTACTGCATCGGCAGGTCCAGCGCGTCCGCGATCCAGGCGGCATAGCTGATCCCCGCCGTCTCCCCGCCCGCCACGGCGTCGAACGCCTCGAACCCGGCATCCCGGTACAACTGGTCCCGCGCCGCCTGCACCAGGAAGCGCCGCGCCCGCGGGAAGCTGATCAGCTTCCGGCAGTCGATATAGACCGGGCTCGCCCGACCGGATGTCAGGATGAAGGGCTGGGCGGCATTGAAATGCACAGCCTTGGTTTCCAGCAGGATGCGGGCGGTATGGGTGGCGGCGGTCTGGGCGTCGATCATGGGGTGTCTCGGTGCGGGGGTGGTCGGCTTCGCGCGTAACTGCGCAATCCGACAGGGTCGGTGAAGATGATGTCGGATTACGCTACGCTAATCCGACCTACGCAACCACCCGCCAGTCCAGCCGCTCGCCGGACAGGAAGGGCAGGACGGCGTCCTTGCCTTCCACATCCAGGACATCGGGGGCGATCTGGCCGGATCGTTCCAGGGTGATCGTATCCTCGTTCACCGGCAGGCCGTAATAGCGCGGCCCGTTCAGGCTGGCGAAGGCCTCCAGCTTGTCCAGGGCGTTCTCCTGGTCGAAGACCTGGGCGTACAGCTCGATCGCGTTGGCGGCGGTGAAGATGCCGGCACAGCCGCAGGCACTTTCCTTTGCCCCGATGGGATGGGGGGCGCTGTCCGTGCCCAGGAAGAACCACGGCTCCCCGGAGGTGACAGCCTCCCGCAGGGCCAGCCGGTGTGTTTCCCGCTTGGCGATGGGCAGGCAGTAGAGATGGGGGCGGATGCCGCCGGTGAAGATGTCCGTCCGGTTGATCATCAGGTGATGCACCGTGACAGTGGCCGCGAAGCGTCCCGTCGGCCCGAATTCCCGCACCATCGCCACGCCTTCGGCCGTGGTGATATGCTCCAGCACGATCTTCAGCGTGGGGAAACGGGCCAGCAGCGGGCGCAGCACCCGCTCGATGAACACCGCCTCCCTGTCGAAGACATCCACCTCCCGGTGGGTGACCTCCCCATGGATCAGCAGGGGCATGCCGATAGCCTGCATCCGCTCCAAAACCGGGTGGATCGTGGCGATGTCGGTCACGCCATGGGCGGAATTGGTGGTGGCGTGCTGGGGATACAGCTTCACCGCCGTGAACACCCCCTCCCGGAACCCGCGCTCCAGATCGTCGGCATCGGTGCCGTCGGTCATATAGGCGGTCATCAGGGGCTGGAACCGGGCATCGGGGCCCAGCGCCTCCCTGATCTCCGCCCGGTAAGCGATGGCCTTCGCCGTCGTCGTCACCGGCGGCACCAGGTTCGGCATGATGATGGCCCGGCCCATCTGCCGCGCCGTGAAGGGCAGCACCGCCCGCAACATGGCCCCCGTCCGGATATGCAGGTGCCAGTCGTCCGGCCGGCGGATGGTCAGTCGCTGCGGGGCTTCGGTCATGGCGGGATATCCGGACAAAAGGGGATGGATCGCCCGCCCTGTTTAGGCCGAAGGGTGCGGCGGCTCAAGCCCGTGTCGGCGCAAGGCATCCTCACGGCTCAAGGACAACCCCCTCTCCCCTCCGAGGGCGAGGGGGTTTTGCCCGTTCTTCCAATAGCCGTTCATCGGGTAGTGCGACAGCGCTGAGGTCCGGACAGGCTCACACCTCCAGCGCCTTGCTGATCGGCAGTTTGCGGATGCGCTTGCCGGTCAGGATGGAGACGGCGTTGGCCACGGCGGGGATGACGGGGGGAAGGCCGGGTTCGCCGACACCGCCCATGGTCTCTCCGCTTTCGATGAAGTGCACCTCCACCACCGGGGCTTCGGGCAGGCGCATCAGGCGGTAGGTGTCGAAATTCTTCTCCACCGTCTGACCGTTCGCCACCGTCGCCGCCTCATAGAGCGCGGTGGACAGGCCCTGGATCACCCCGCCTTCCATCTGGCTGCGCGCCCCGTCGGGCAGGACGACCCGGCCACAATCCAGCACGGCCGTCACCTTGTGGACGCGGGGGCTGCCGTTTTCCATCGACACCTCCACCACATGGGCGGACAGGCTGCCATAGCTTTCGAAATAGCCGAAGCCGCGGGCCCGGCCGGGGGGCAGCGGCGTGCCCCATCCGCCCTTGGCCGCTGCCGTTTCCACCACCTTCACCGCGCGGGGATCGTGGGCCAGCAGCTCCTTCCGGAAGGCGACGGGGTCCTTGCCCAGGGCGGCCGCCGCCTCATCGATGAAGCATTCCAGGAAGAAGGCGTTCTGCGTCGCCCCCACCGCCCGCCATGGCGCAACAGTGACGGGTATGTGGCGCTGCACCCATTCCAGGCGGTAGGCCCCCGCCCGGTAGCGCATCGTGCCCAGATCCTGGACGGAGGAGGGGTCGAGATCCCCCGGCTTCAGACCGCCGGGCGCGAACTCCGCCCGCAGCGACGGGCCGGATGTCCGGATATGCAGGGCGGTGGGCTTGCCCGCCTGATCCACGGCCAGGCGCAGGCGGGCCATCTGGGCCGGGCGGAACCAGCCCCGCTCCATCTCATCCTCCCGCCGCCAGAAGAACTTGACCGGTGTGCCCGTCACCGCCTTGGCACAGGCCACGGTGTGGGGGATGCCGTCATCGGCGGTCAGGCGCCGGCCGAACCCGCCGCCGATCTGCAGGGTGTGCACCCGGATCTTCTCCGACGGCAGTCCCGCCGCCGTGGCGGCCGTGCGAAGGCTGCGGTCCTGCACCTGGGTCGGCGCCCAGATGGTCAGCTCCCCGTCCTTCAGCAGGGCGGTGGCCGACCACGTCTCCATCGGCGCATGGGAGAGATAGGGCACCTCGTAATCCGCCTCGATCACCCGGGCGGCGGCGGCGAAGGCACCGTCCACATCGCCGTCCACCTTGGCGTTGACGGCATCCGCCGCCCCCAGCCCCTCCGCCATGGCGGTGCTCAGCGCCGTGGTGGACAGGCTGTCCGTCGGGCCGGGGGTGAGGGTCAGCGTCACCGCGTCGGCCCCCTTCATGGCGGCCCATGTGGTTTCCGCGATAACGGCCACCCCGCCCGGCACCGCCACCACATCCCGCACGCCCTTCACCGCCCGGGCGGCGCTGTCATCCACCGCGGCCACGGCCCCCTTGAACACCGGCGTCAGCCGGGCGCAGGCGTACAGCATGCCGGGAAGGCGGAAATCCAGGCTGTAGACCTGCTGCCCCGTCACCTTGGGCGGGATGTCCAGCCGGGCCGTGCCCTTGCCGATGTAGCGCCAGGTGGCGGGATCGCGCAGGGTCGGCGCCTCCGGCGGTGTCAGCGTGGCGGCGTCCGCCACCAGGTCGCCGATGGGCAGGGACCGGCCGCCGGCCGCATGGGTCACCTTTCCGTCCGCCAGCGTCAGGCTTGCGGCCGGGACGGACAGGCGGGCGGCGGCGGCGGTGATCAGCATCTCCCGCGCCTGGGCCGCACCCTTGTGCAGGAAGCTGTGCCAGCGCCGCACGCCCCAGCTTCCACCCGATCCCATATTGCCGTTCCAGCGATAGGCATCGGCGGGCAGGGCGGTTTCCACGCTGACGGCGGCGATATCTACCCCCAGTTCATCCGCGACGATGGCGGCATGGGCGGTATGGGTGCCCTGGCCCATCTCCGTCGTCGGGGAAAGGACATGGACCGTGCTGTCAGGCCGGACGATGACATAGGCGGTGAGCATCTCCGCCACCGCGTTCATGCCCGCCCCGGCGGCCGTGGTCGGCGGCGGGGCGGGCGGCTGCTGGGCGGTCTGGGCGAAGGCCGGAAGGCTGATCGCCACGGTCAGCCCGCCCATCCCGGCCAAAACGGCACGGCGGGACAGGGGCATGGCGGTGTTGTCGGCTGCGGCGGCGCTGCGGGCGATGGGATCAAGGCTGTGCGGCATGGTCGTGTTCCCCGGGGTCAGGCCAGTTCGGCCGCGCGCTTGATGGCGGCGCGGATGCGGGGATAGGTGCCGCAGCGGCACAGGTTCCCTTCCATCGCCGTGTCGATCTGGGCATCGGTCGGTTTCCGGGTTTCGGCCAGCAAGGCGGCGGCACTCATGATCTGGCCGGACTGGCAGTAGCCGCACTGGGGCACCTGCGCCTCCACCCAGGCCTTCTGCACCGGATGATCGCCGCCCAGCCCCTCCACCGTCGTCACCGTCATTCCCGCGGCGGCACCGACGGGGGTGACGCAGGCGCGCACCGGCTGCCCGTCCAGATGCACGGTGCAGGCCCCGCACTGGGCGACGCCGCAGCCGTACTTGGTGCCCGTCAGGCCCATCAGGTCGCGGAGCGCCCAGAGCAGCGGCATGTCCGCATCGGCATCCAGCCGCTCCCTCCGTCCATTCACGGTCAGTTCGATCATGTCCCCCTCATCTCCCTGTTCCGGCCCGTTCGGGCGCCTGGGGCACAAGATAGGGCGGGCGGCCCACAATTTCCCGTGCCCACCTGTTTCGGGACGGTAACAACCGGTTGGGGCTTGGCGGAATCATCGGCTTGCGGATAAATCACGGGCAAGTCCCGCCCGAAGACCGATCGGTTCACGCCCATGTCCATCATCACCCCCCGCACGCCCCCCGGTACGATGGAGCTGCTGCCCCGTCGGCAGATCACCTTCCAGCGCATGCTGGACACCATCCGCCGCACCTATGAGCGGTTCGGCTTCCTGCCGGTGGAGACGCCAGTGTTCGAGGTGGCGGATGTCCTCCTTTCCAAATCCGGGGGGGAGACGGAGAAGCAGGTCTATTTCGTGCAGTCGACCGGTGGGCTGGAACAGGGGCATAAGCCGGATCTGGCCCTGCGCTTCGACCTGACCGTCCCGCTGGCCCGCTATGTGGCGGAGCATGAGCGCGATCTGGCCTTCCCCTTCCGGCGCTATCAGATGCAGCGGGTCTATAGGGGGGAGCGGGCGCAGAAGGGCCGGTACCGGGAATTCTACCAGTGCGACATCGACGTGATCGGCAAGGACAGCCTGGCCGTCGCCTATGATGCGGAGATGCCGGCCGTCATCCACGCCATCTTCAAGGATCTGGATGTCGGGCCGTTCCAGATAAACTTCAACAACCGCAAGGTCCTTCTCGGCCTGTTCGAGGCGCTGGGCATCGCCGATCCCGACATCCGCGCCCTGGTGCTGCGCCAGGTGGACAAGCTGGACAAGCTGTCCCGCGATAAGGTCCTGGCCCTGCTGACGGGGGAGGGGATCGGGCTGGCCCCGGACGTGGCGGGCACGGTGCTGGACATGATCGGTTTCGCCGGCCCGGCGGCGGAGACTTTGGCCCATCTGCGCGGGTTGGGGCTGGACGGTGACACCTTCCGCACCGGCATCGCCGAGCTGGAGGAGGTGGCGGCGGCGTTGACCGCCTTCGGCGTGCCGGAAACACACTGGCGCATCAACCTGGCCATCGCGCGCGGCCTGGATTACTACACCGGCACGGTCTATGAGACGTTCCTGACCGACCATCCGGGCATCGGCTCCGTCTGCTCCGGCGGGCGGTATGAGAATCTGGCCGGGCTTTACACCAAGTCGAAGCTGCCGGGGGTGGGCATCTCCATCGGGCTGACGCGGCTGTTCTATGTGCTGGAACAGGCGGGCATCGTCCAGGACGGGCCCAGCACGGTCCAGGCCCTGGTGACCCAGTTCGACCCCGAGCTGATGCCCGATTACCTGGCTATCGGTGCGGAACTGCGCGCCGCCGGGATCAACACGGAAATCCAGCTGGAATCGGCCAAGCCCAAGAAACAGTTCGCCTATGCCGACAAGGCCGGCATCCGCTTCTGCGTCATCATGGGCGGGGATGAAAAGGCGAAGGGGACGGTGACCCTGAAGGACATGGTCACCGGCGACCAGACCAGCATCCCCCGCGCGGCGTTGGTGGAGACGATCCGGCAGCGGCTGTGAGGGGGGGCTACCCGTAGGTCGGATTAGGCGCCCCGGCGCCGTAATCCGACGGGCCGGTGCCGGGGTGTCGGCGGGTGTCGGATTACGCTTCGCTAATCCGACCTACGTTTCCTACGCCCCCGGCGCGACGGATTGTAAGAACGCCAGCAAAGCCGCGTTCACCGTGTCGGCGGCCTCCTGCTGCACCCAGTGGCCCGCACCGGGGACAAGCGTGGTGCCGCGGAAATCCAGGCAGGTGCGGGGCAGGGCGGCAAAGGCCTTGTCCAGGCCGGGGATGCGGATCACCCCGTCCAGCTCACCCACGATGAAGGTGGCGGGCACGGTGATCGGCGCCCCGGTCCAGGGGGCGCCCATCTCCCAGTTCCGGTCCATGTTGCGGTAGAGGTTCAAGCTGCCGGTGAATCCGGTGCGGCTGTAGTTCTCGGCATACCGGTCCAGGTCCGCCTCCGTCAGCCAGGGGGGTAGTGTTTCGACGGGGGAAAGGGCGGCCGCGAATCCCTCCTTCGGGAGCAGGGCGGGCCAGCTCCGCCCGGCGCGCGTCCCCTCGCCGGAGGCGGCGACGAACAGCCGCTTCAGCATCTCCCGCACATCGCCATCAAGCTCCGCCTCCGCCTGCCCCGGCTCCTGGAAGCGGACCATGTAGAAATCATGCAGGCCGCGGGCCCGGGCCAGGGCGATCAGGCTGCCCGCCGGGCTGCGCGGGCTGTAGGGGACGGACAGGCCGGCGACAGCGCGGAACCGGTCCGGCCGGAACAGGGCGCAGTGCCAGGCGACGGGCGCCCCCCAGTCATGGCCGACGACAATGGCCGTCGCTTCCGCCAGCGCGTCCAGCAGGCCGACCATGTCGCCCACATGGTGGAACAGGGTATAGGCGGCCGGATCGGCCGGCACATCGGACCCGCCGAATCCGCGCAGATCGGGTGCCACCACCCGGTACCCTGCCGCCGCCAGCACCGGGATCTGGTGCCGCCAGGACCAGGACAGCTCCGGCCAGCCATGGACCAGCAGCACCAGCGGCCCGCTTCCCGCCTCAAGCCAGTGCAGGGTGATGCCGTTGGCTGTGGCGGTGCGGGACTGGATCTCGGTCATGGCGGGTCCTTGCGGATGGCGGGCCGGGCCGGATGGCGGACGGGGCCAGCCTATCCAGGACAACCCGGCAGGGGAAGCGGGCAGTAACCAAAGGCCGGAGACCAAAGGACTTCACCCAAAGTGCAGCGCAGGAGCGCAAGGTGCGAACCATCAAGGGCAGAAACGGGATCGGCACTGTCGCCCCTTCCGGCGTTCGCACCGATCCGGACCCGCCCACCAGCAATCCATGATCGCACGCGGCCATGGGCGTTGGCATCCCGATGGCCGCACACCCGACGGCATCCGACCCCATGTATGAACACGTCGGAAGGTGATTTGCCTCCAGGGGGGCAGACACGGCCACATCCGACCTGCGGCCCTTCATGCCATGTACCTTCCATGCGCCCGGCGCACGCAAATCCCCCTCGCAAGTTGGGCCCCGGCGCCCTAGTTTACCGGCCATGTTCACCGGACTCATCACCGACATCGGCCATGTGGCCGCGATCGAGCGGCGGGGCGATCTTCGCCTCGTCATCGACACCCGTTTCGACATGGACACCGTCGCCATGGGCGCCTCCATCGCCTGCAACGGCGTCTGCCTGACCGTGGTGGAAAAGGGGGCGTGGCGCTTCGCGGTCGATGTCTCCGCCGAGTCCGTTTCGAAGTCCACCATCGGCGCCTGGGATGTGGGCACACCGGTCAATCTGGAGCGGTCCCTGCGCTTCGGGGATGAGCTGGGCGGCCACCTTGTCTACGGTCATGTGGACGGGGTGCTGGACATCCTGTCCGTCCGCGCCGACGGGGATAGCCACCGCTGGACCTTCCGTGCGCCGGACGCCCTTGCCCGCTTCATCGCGCCCAAGGGCAGCGTCTGCCTGGATGGCGTGTCGCTGACCGTGAACGAGGTGGATGGGGCGGTGTTCGGGGTGAACATCATCCCCCACACTGCAGAGCGCACCACCTTCGGAAGCCTGGCGCCGGGGGACCGCATGAACCTGGAGGTGGACATGCTTGCCCGCTACGTGGACCGCATGCTCGCCTTTTCGGAGAGCCGCCGATGAGCCTGACCGATGCCCGCCTGCCGGATGAGGACCGTATCGTCCTGTCCCCGCCCGAGGAGCTGATCGCGGAGGCCAAGGCCGGCCGTATGTTCATCCTGGTGGATGACGAGGACCGGGAGAATGAGGGCGATCTGGTCATCCCGGCCCAGGCGGCGACGGCGGAGGCCATCAATTTCATGGCCCGCTACGGCCGCGGGCTGATCTGCCTCGCCATGGATTCCGGCCAGATCGGGCGGTTGAACCTGCCCCTGATGGCCCAGCAGAACGGCACCCGCCACCAGACCGCCTTCACCGTGTCCATCGAGGCGCGGGAGGGGGTGACCACCGGCATCTCCGCCGCCGACCGGGCGCGGACGATCCAGGTCGCCATCGACCCGGCCACCAAGCCGTCGGACATCGTCACCCCCGGCCATGTCTTCCCCCTGCTGGCGCGGGACGGTGGTGTGCTGGTCCGCGCCGGGCATACGGAAGCCTCGGTGGATCTGGCGCGCATGGCCGGGATGCTGCCTGCCGGCGTGATCTGCGAGATCATGAACGATGACGGCACCATGGCCCGGCTGCCGGACCTGGTCCGCTTCGCCCAGCTGCACGGGCTGAAGATCGGCACCATTGCCGACCTGATCGGCTATCGCCGACGCACCGAAACCCTGATCGAGCGCAGCTACCAGACCCGGCTGGACAGCCATTTCGGCGGCGGGTGGGAGATGATCGTCTACCGCAACCGCGTCAGCGGGGCGGAGCATCTGGCCCTGGTCAAGGGCGATGTGCGTGGCGGGGCCGCCCCGCTGGTGCGCATGCATGCGCTGGACATCGTCAAGGATCTGCTGGGCGACACGCGGCGCGGCCCGGGCGGCGACCTGGAGGCGGCCATGCGCCTGATCGCGGAGGAGGGGCGCGGCGTCGTCG
The DNA here is from genome assembly GCA_046045995.1 of Pseudomonadota bacterium. Classification (GTDB taxonomy): domain Bacteria; phylum Pseudomonadota; class Alphaproteobacteria; order Azospirillales; family Azospirillaceae; genus Indioceanicola. The sequence goes on from JBJOKR010000114.1 coordinate 11,499, forward strand.
TCGTCCTGCGCGAGGCCCAGCCCTTCTCCCTGTCCGACCGGCTGCGCGCGGCCGACGGTCAGGGTCCTGCGCCGTCGGGCGAGCTGCGGGACTATGGCGTCGGAGCCCAGATCCTGTCCGACCTGGGCGTGGCGGAAATGGTGCTGCTGACCAATACGCGCAAGACCGTCGTCGGGCTGGACGGCTATGGCTTGACCATCGCCGGCCAGCGCGCCATACCCACCGGCCCTGCCGGCAAGGAGTGAAAGGCCATGGCCGAACGTTCCCACATCATGATCGTCGAGGCGCGGTTCTACCAGGACATCGCCGACGAACTCGCCAAGGGCGCCATCGCCGAGCTGGAAGCCGCCGGCGCCACCTATGAGCGTTTCGCCGTCCCCGGTGCCTATGAGATCCCGGCGGCGATCCAGTTCGCCGTGAAGTCCCTGGATTTCTTCTCCGGCCGCCGCCGCTTCGATGGCTATGTGGCGCTGGGCTGCGTCATCCGCGGGGAGACGACCCATTACGATTACGTTTGCAGCGAAAGCGCCCGCGGCTTGCAGGATCTGGCCCTGCGCCACACACTGGCCATCGGCAACGGCATCATCACGGTGGAAAATGACGAGCAGGCTTGGGCCCGCGCCTATGTCCACCGTAAGAACAAGGGCGGCGGGGCGGCCCGCGCCTGCCTGGACATGATCGAGCTGAAGCGCCAGTTCCGCCTGCACGACCGCTGACCGTTCCCTTTCTCCCGCTCCTTTCCGCCCGTCGAGTACCCTGCCCATGCCCCGCGCCAAGAAGATCTCCACCCCTGCCGAGCCGGACCTGCCGAAGCCGAAGCAGACCGGTTCCGCCAAGGCGCGGCGCAGCAGCGCCCGGCTGCACGCCGTGCAGGCCCTGTACCAGATCGAGCTGGGCAACGCGGCGACGGAGATCGTGGTCGGGGAATTCGTGAAGTACCGCATCGGCCGCGAACATGACGGGGAAACCCTGGTCACCGCCGACGGCCAGCTTTTCGCCGACATCGTCCGCGGTACCATGGCCCGCCGGGCGGAGATCGAGGCGGTTTTGCGCGGCGCCCTGACCGGACAGTGGTCCTTCGACCGCATTGAAACCCTGCTGCGCTGGATCCTGTGCGCCGGGGTGTTCGAGCTGATGGGCAAGCCGGAGACGCCGGCCCATATCGTCATCAACGACTATATCGACGTCACCCATGCCTTCTTCGGCGGCAAGGAACCCGGCATGGTCAACGGCGTCCTGGACCGCCTGGCCCGGACACTGCGCGCAGGCGAGCTGGAGACGAAGGACTGAGGGAAAGTCCCTCTCCAAGAGGCGGAGGAAGCCCCTCTCCCCTTGAGGGAGAAGGGATCTGCGCTGCCCCGCCATCGCTGGAGCCCGTGCCATGCCCGACCGGCCCACCCCCACCTCCACCCCCATCCTTGGTGAGTTCGACCGGATCGAGCGGTATCTGCGGCCCCTGGCGGCGGGGTTGCCGGGGGCCTTGGGGCTTGCCGACGATGCGGCGGTGCTGGATGTGCCGGCGGGGATGCAGCTGGTCGTCACCACCGATGCCATGGTGGCGGGGATCCACTTCCTACCCGGCGACCCGCCGGGGGACATTGCCTGGAAGCTGCTGGCCGTGAACCTGTCCGATCTGGCGGCCAAGGGGGCGCAGCCCTTCGCCTACAGCCTGGTCACCGCCCTGCCGCGCGACCTGCCCGCTGCCTGGCTGGCGGGTTTCACGGCCGGGCTGGCGGCGGGGCAGGATCGCTGGGGCGTGCATCTGGCGGGGGGGGACAGCGTGTCCACGCCGGGCCCGATCTCCCTGACTGTCAGCGCCCTGGGGCTGGTGCCCGCCGGACGGATGGTGACCCGGGCCGGGGCGCGGCCGGGGGATCTGGTCTTCGTCAGCGGTAGCATCGGCGATGCCGCCCTGGGCTTGGCCCTGGTGCTGGGGCGGCTGGAGCGGGGCACCGACCTGGCGGGGGAGGAGGCGTTGATCGCCCGCCTGCGCCGGCCGGAACCGCGCCTTTCCCTGGCCCCGATGCTGCGGGACCATGCCACGGCCGCTGTCGATATCTCCGACGGGCTGGTGGCCGATCTGGGCCATGTCGCCCGGGCGTCCGGCGTTACCCTGGTGGTGGAGGCGGCGAAGGTTCCAGTCTCCCCCGCCGCGGCGGAGCAGGTGGGGCTGTGGCCCGGCCTGCTGTCGGACATGCTGACCGGTGGGGATGATTACGAGGTCGCCTTTACCGCCCCAGCGGCGGCTGCGGACGCAATCGGTCAGGCCGCCGCCGCAGCGGGCGTGCCGGTCGCGGTCATCGGCCGGGTGACCGATATCTGGGAAGCGGGGCAAGGGCAGGTGGGGCCAGGGCAAGCGGGACGAGGGCAAGGGGGACGAGGGCAGGCGGGATCGGGTGTGCGGGTCATCGACCGGGCCGGTGCGCCGATCGAGCTGGGACCGGGCGGCTGGCGGCATTTCTGACCGCGCCTTCTGACCTGGCCAACCTGCCGCATTCCGGGCGGGTGATCTGCCCCGAGTCGTGCGTAATCCGGTCGTGTCACCCCGTCGGATACCCTATACTGCCGCTTTGGAGGGCCGAAAACACGGCCCCGTGACCCGATCCCGTGGCGGCGCCCATGAAAAAGATCATCTTCCTGTTCCTGGCCCTGGTGGTGCTGATCGGCGCCGGTGTGGGGGGCTGGCTGGTCTTCGGCCCCAAGCCGGATGAGAAGAAGGAGGAGACGGCGGAACCCGCGGCCCCGGTGAAGCCGCAGGGCATTCCCCAGTTCGTCACTGTCGGCCCCATCGTCGTGCCCGTGATCGGGGAAAAGCGGGTGGAGCAGAACATCCTGATTGTCGTTTCCCTGGAGGTATATGGTGATCCGGTGCGCGACTCCGTCCGGCAGCAGACGCCGCGTTTGGTCGATGCCTTCCTGCGGGCGCTTTACGGCGGCATCCATACCGGCAATGTGATCGACGGGCAGTTGATCCGGGTGGACGCCGTGCGGGATGAACTGATGGCCGCGTCGGAGCGGGTCCTGGGCCCGGGTGTCGTCTGGGACGTGTTGATCCAGGCCGTGAACCAGCGCCCCGCCCTCTGATCCATCCGCTCACACCCCCCGACCACCCCCAACGGAAGGTCCGTTCCCAACCCCCTGTTTCCCACCCCCCGTTTCCTGCGTGCGGATTGCCAAGGGGTTGTTCCCCATGTCATTTTGTCGCGCACCAAACTGGCGTCAGGCCCGCGCAAGCGGACAGAAAACAACACCGACGCCGCGAACAGGGTAAGGAAACGACATGGATCAAGGTGTGCTCTATTTCGTCTTGGGGTGCGGTCTGCTCGCCATCCTCTACGGGATTGTGACGGCCCGGTCCGTTCTGGCAGCCAGCCCCGGCAATGCCCGGATGCAGGAGATCGCCCAGGCGATCCAGGAAGGGGCCGGGGCCTATCTGAACCGCCAGTACACGACCATCGCCATCGTTGGCGTCGTCATCGCCGTGCTGATCGGCTTCCTGCTCGGCCTGTATGTAACCATCGGCTTCGTCATCGGCGCGGTGCTGTCCGGGGCGGCCGGCTATATCGGCATGAACATCTCTGTCCGCGCCAATGTCCGCACGGCGGAGGCATCGCGCCAGGGGCTGGCCCAGGGGCTGGACATCGCCTTCCGCTCGGGTGCGGTGACCGGCATGCTGGTGGCGGGCCTGGCCCTGCTGGGTGTGGCCGGGTACTACGCCGTGCTGCTGGGCCTCGGCATCTCCGGTCGGGGGATGATCGATGCGCTGGTGGCGCTGGGCTTCGGCGCTTCCCTCATCTCCATCTTCGCCCGCCTGGGCGGCGGCATCTTCACCAAGGGGGCGGATGTGGGCGCCGACCTGGTGGGCAAGGTGGAAGCAGGCATCCCGGAGGATGATCCCCGCAACCCCGCTGTCATCGCCGACAATGTGGGCGACAACGTGGGTGACTGCGCTGGCATGGCCGCCGACCTGTTCG
>JBJOKR010000115.1:0-15416 GCA_046045995.1 Pseudomonadota bacterium
AGCGGCCGCCGCGGATGGGGATCACGTCCGTGTGGCCATCGACCCGCAATATCCAGTTCAGGTCGGGGGGCAGTTTCGCCGCCACCTCGTTCAGGGTGACGGCCAGCTGGGCCAGGCGCGCCTGGCCCGCCGCCCCCAGCTCGGCGCTGCCGCTTTCGAACAGCACTTCCGACTGGAAGACGAAGCGGTCGCCGACGATGGTCACATCCTCCCGATCGCCCAGCACCTCCCGCAGGCGGCCGAAGAATTCCGACCGGAACCGGGCCAGCTCCGCCACCTTGCCCGCCAGGGCGGCGTTCAGGCGGCGGCCCAGATCGGCGATCTGGGCGTTCTGGTCCGCGGCCTTCTTCTCCGCCGCGTCCAGCTGGGCGGCGATGGCGGCCAGTTGTTCGCGCAGGGCGGCGATCTGCTGGTTCAAAAGGTCCACCTGGGCCCGCGCTTGCGCACTCACCTGCCGCTCCCCCTCCAGCTCCGCGGACAGGGTACCGCGCGCCGCCTCGAACTCCGCCGCGCGGGCCGCCGCCTCATCGCCCAGTTGCAGGATGCGGGCGGCCAGTTGGTCGCGCTCCGCCGCCATGGCGGTCAGGGCGGCCTGCACCTCCTCCTTCTCGCCCAGGGTGGCGCGCAGCCGCTCCGTCAGGGCGGCGATGTCGCCTTGCAGCCGGGCGGCGTTGTCCTTCTCCAGGGACAGAAGATCGGCCAGCTCGGCGATGCGGGTGTTCAGGGCCGCCAGCTCCCGGTCCCGACCCTGAAGGGCGGTGGACAGGTAGAACTGCGCCAGGACGAAGACCATCAGCAGGAAGACGATCACCATCAGCAGGCTGGACAGGGCATCCACCCAGCCGGGCCAGATATCCGGCTGGCCCCCCCGTATCCGGCGCCCGTATCCCGGCATCGCGCTGTCCCTCCCCCGTTCCGGTGCCGGTCAGCGCTCGCCGCCATCGCCCAGGGCGGCGATGGTGCGGGCCAGGATCTTGATCTCGCTGCGCAGCTCCGCCACCGTCTGCTGGCGGCCCTGGGTCGTCTCCTCCAGCAGGCGGGCGGTGTAGAGTTCCAGGTTGCGGATATGGGTGCGGGTCGCCTCGTCCATGCTGATCCCGCCGGACAGGGATTCCGCCAACCGGGCCAGGATCGGCCGCATTTCCAGCTGGGTTTCGGCCAGCCGCACCATCAGCTGCTGCTCCGCCCGCATCTGCTCGGTCAGGACGGACAGCTTCTCCGCCATCTGGATCAGGTGCCCGGTCTGGGACCGCCGCCCCTCCTCCGACGCGGCCAGCGTGTATTGCAGCCGCTCGATGCTTTCCGCCGTCGTCTCCAGCAGCGCCTGGAGATAGGCGGGAACCGACCCGCCCCCCTCCCCTGAATCGGCAAGCGCGCCGGAGGAGACGCGGGTGGCCCCGGCCAGCCAATCCTCCAGATCCGTGTAGAAGCGGTTATGGGCCTGGGACGCCTGAAGCTCCAGGAACCCTAGCACCAGCGACCCCGCCAACCCGAAGAGGGAGGAGCTGAAGGCCGTGCCCATTCCGGCCAGCGGCGCCTCCAGCCCGGCCTGGAGGTTCCCGAACATCTGGCCGACATCGCCTTCCTGCACGTTCAGGCCGCCGATGACCCCGCCGATGGCGGATACCGTCTGCAACAGGCCCCAGAAGGTGCCCAGAAGACCCAGGAAGATCAGCAGCCCGATCAGATAGCGGCTGATCTCCCGGCTTTCGTCCAGGCGCGATCCCACCCCGTCCAGCAGGGACCGGGCGGACACGGCCGACAGCATCAGCCGCCCCTGCTTCTCCCCGATCATGCGGGCCATGGGGCCCAGCAGCCGGGGCGGGGGCTGCACGTCGCCCGCCTGGAACGCCTCCAGCCAGCGCACCTCCGGCCGCAGCATCAGCACCTGGCGGAAGATGAACAGGATGCCCAGCAGCAGCGCCGACAGGATCAGCCCGTTCAGGCCGGGATTGGCGATGAACGCCTCCTCGATCGCGGGCAGCAGCACCGCCACCACCGCCAGCACCGCCACCAGGAACAGGACCATCCGGGTCAGATAGCGCTGGGGCCGGGACATGACCGGGGGGGTGACTTCCGCCCGCGGTTCCGGTCGGCGCTTGTCCTTCGGCGGGGCGGTCAGGCTGGGCTGGTCTGGCATGGGCGGCACGACATTGGTGACGGAGGGGGGCGGGGCGGAAGGACTTTGTCAGAGACGGCTGTCAGGGCAGGACATGCAGATCCACCCGGTCCGGGGAGGGCGGGGCAGGGGACTCGGAGGATGCCCCCTCGGACGAAGCAGGCGCGCGCGACACCGCAGCGGGCTGGGTCCCGCCCTCCGCCGCGGCACTGCCATGGGCGAAGACCAGAAGCCGGTCACGGGCGATCCCGCGGCTCAACAGGTAATCGCGCACGGCGACGGCCCGGGCCAGGGACAGGCGCCGGGCGGCCCCGTCACCCTGGATGCCCGGGGCGGCATGGGCGCGCAGGGCCAGCCGCTCCGCCGGGTTGGAAAGAAGCCGGGCGGCGATTCCGTCCAGGGTGCGGGCCGCATCGGGGGACAGGGCATCGGCCTGGGGGGCGAAATCCAGGCTGGCGGGCCGAATGTCCGCCACCGGCACGGCCGGGGCGGTCGCTGCCTTCTGTGGCGCAGGTGTGGTGGGGGCTTCGACCGGTGCCACTGCCTCCACCGGGGCGACCGGGGTCACGGGCCGCACGGCGCTGATGGTGCCGGCTCCCACTGTCCCGGCGCCCACTCTCCCGGCTCCCGCCGCGGGCGGGCGGATCGGCCGGATCTGCTGGATACCGGATGGCGGGGCGGCATTTCCCGGAACGGGGGGGGCGGTGGGGATCGGCCGGGCCGCGGCGGCCGGGGCGTCCCGCGGGACGGGCAGGGGATCGGGCAGCCGGGCGGGCGCCATTTCCGGCAGCGGCGCGGGCCGGTCCAGGAAGCCCGGGGGCGGTGGGGCCGCACTGCTGCCCGGTTCCGCCCCCTGGAAAGCCGCGGCAGCGGCGGGAGCGGCCCCGACCATGACCGCAAGCGCCAACGAACCGGCGCATCGGCGCAGGCGTCCGCCCGGGTTCCGGCCAGTCGTTCGGCCGGATCGGCAGGCGGTGCGGCCGGGTCGGCAGGTGGTGGGTGTCGGGTTCGGGTTCACGTCCGCCACTGGACCCCCGGATTGTGGCCGCGTCATGTCCGCGGCGGATCGGGAGAACACTAGCCCATGGGATCGCAAGGCTACAACCACCCGCGGGCCGTCCGCCCTGCGCTGGATCAAGTGTCCTTGTAACGGGCTGTGATCGTTACAAGGATGGTGCCATGCAGCGATTCCGGTCCTTTAGCCGGTTGATCCGATCCGGTGCGGTGCTAAAGTGCCGCCGCCCGTGGGGGAACCCCGCGGGTGGGGCCGATCCCGGGCCGGGGCGGAAAGCGGTTTCCGCTGCCGCCGGCCGGGGCCGGATCGTTCCCGCTCCGCGCGTCCCACTCCCGAATCGTCCCCACTCACGACAGGCCGGCGATCCAATGAACATCCATGAATACCAGGCGAAAGCCCTGCTGAAGAGGTACGGCGTCGCGGTGCCCCGCGGCGGTGTCGCCTACACGCCCGAGGAAGCCCGCAAGGTGGCGGAGGAGCTGGGGGGCCCGATCTGGGTCGTGAAGTCCCAGATCCATGCCGGCGGCCGCGGCGCCGGGCGCTTCACGGACGACCCGAACGGCAAGGGCGGCGTCCGCGTGGTGAAGAGCATCGACGACGTCGTCGCCAATGCCGGCGCCATGCTGGGCAAGGTCCTGGTCACGAAGCAGACCGGGCCGGAGGGCAAGCAGGTCAACCGCCTGTATGTGGAGGAAGGGGCCGACATCAAGCGTGAGCTTTACCTCTCCATGCTGCTGGACCGCGCCACCTCCCGCGTCACCATCGTCGCCTCCACCGAAGGCGGGATGGAGATCGAGGAGGTCGCCCACAATACGCCGGAGAAGATCGCCAAGGTCGCCATCGACCCGGTGGAGGGGCTGCAGGGCTACCACGCCCGCAAGGTCGCCTTCGCCCTGGGCCTGGAAGGCAAGCAGGTTGGGGCCGCGGTCAAGTTCCTCACCGCCATGTACAAGGCCTTCATGGACCTGGACATGGGCCTGGTGGAAGTGAACCCGCTCGTGGTCACTGGGGCTGGTGACGTCATCGCGCTCGACGCCAAGATCAACTTCGACGACAACGCGCTCTACCGCCACCCGGACGTGGAGGAGCTGCGCGACGAGACGGAGGAGGAGGCCAGCGAGACGGAGGCCACCAAGCACGGCCTGAACTACGTCAAGCTGGACGGCAATATCGGCTGCATGGTCAACGGCGCCGGCCTTGCCATGGCGACGATGGACATCATCAAGCTCTATGGCGGGGAGCCGGCGAACTTCCTCGACGTGGGCGGCGGGGCGACGAAGGAACGGGTGACCACCGCCTTCAAGCTGATCCTGTCCGATCCGAACGTGGAAGGCATCCTGGTCAACATCTTCGGCGGCATCATGCGCTGCGACGTGATCGCGGAAGGCGTGGTGGCCGCGGCCCGGGAAGTGTCCCTGCATGTGCCCCTGGTCGTCCGACTGGAAGGCACCAACGTGGACCTGGGCAAGAAGATCCTGGCCGAAAGCGGCCTGCCCATCCTGTCGGCCGACAACCTGGCCGACGCCGCGGAAAAGATCGTCAAGGCCGTGAAGGAGGCCGCGTAACATGGCCGTTCTCGTCGACAAGAACACCCGTGTCATCTGCCAGGGCTTCACCGGCGCGCAGGGCACCTTCCACTCCGAACAGGCCATCGCCTACGGCACCAAGATGGTCGGCGGCGTGACCCCCGGTAAGGGCGGCACCCTGCATCTGGACCTGCCGGTGTTCGACACCGTGTCCGATGCGGTCGCCAAGACCGGCGCCAATGCCAGCGTGATCTACGTGCCGCCGCCGTTCGCGGCGGACGCGATCCTGGAGGCGATCGACGCGCAGATCCCGCTTGTCGTTTGCATCACCGAGGGCATCCCGGTGCTGGACATGGTGCGGGTGAAGCGCGCCCTCCAGAACAGCGGCACCCGCCTGATCGGGCCGAACTGCCCCGGCGTGATCACGCCGGATGAGTGCAAGATCGGCATCATGCCGGGCCATATCCACAAGCGCGGCAAGATCGGCATTGTCAGCCGGTCCGGCACGCTGACCTATGAGGCGGTGGCGCAGACCACGGCCGCCGGCCTGGGCCAGACCACCTGCATCGGCATCGGCGGCGACCCCGTCAACGGCACCAACTTCGTCGACGCGCTGCAGATGTTCGCCGAGGACCCGGAAACCGAAGGCATCATCATGATCGGGGAGATCGGCGGCGATGCGGAGGTGAAGGGGGCGGAGTTCATCCGCGACAGCGGCCTGAAGAAGCCCGTCGTCGGCTTCATCGCCGGCCGCACCGCTCCCCCGGGCCGCCGCATGGGCCATGCCGGTGCCGTGATCTCCGGCGGCAACGACACCGCCGACTTCAAGGTGGAAGCCCTGAAGGCCGCCGGCGTCCACGTCGCCGACAGCCCGGCCAGCCTGGGCAGCACCATGGTCAAGGCGATGGGCTGAAGCCCCGCCCGGGGCCTGTCGCAATCCGCTTGCGCTCCTTGCGACCTACGAGCGTAGGTCGCGAGAAGGGCGAAGCCCGGATTGCGACACGGCACCGGTCCGACATATCCCCATCGCACCCATGCAAAAAGCCGCCCCGGCACCGGGGCGGCTTTTTTGCTGCGGGGGCCCCGGGCGGCGCAAGGTGCCCATGACAGGATTGACAACCATGTTCCGTGTACGTACGCTTTGCACATACATCTTGGATTCACGCCGATCCTTTCGGACGTTGTGGCCCGTGCAGGGCATCCTCTTCGACACTGTGCCCTCGCGGGAGCATCGATGGACTATGAATGGGATGAGGCGAAGCGGATCGCCAACATCTCGAAGCATGGGATCGATTTCTTCGATGTTCCGTCCGTTTTCGACCGTTCCGTCCTCCAATGGATCGACAATCGACGGCCCTACGGTGAGGTGCGCTGCAACGCGCTGGGGCTGCTGAACGACCGCATTGTTTCCGTGAGTTTCACAGACCGGGAGGGTGTCCGGCGCATCATTTCGGCGAGAAAGGCCAACGATCGTGAGCAAAGACTCTATAGTGCGTTACAGGCGCGGTGAACCACGCCCACCATCACAGACGGATTGGGCGCGCTTCGACGGGACCACGGACGAAGAGATCGCGCGGCAGGTGGCGCAGGACCCGGATGCGGCCCCGCTGATCGATGAGTCCTGGCTCGCAACCGCCCGCATCGTGGAGCCGGACCCGAAGGTGCCTGTGACCATCCGGCTTGACCGGGAGGTGGTGGAGTTCTTCAAGGACGGCGGCCCCGGCTACCAGACCCGCATCAACGCCGTCCTACGCTCCTTCATGGAACACCAGCGGAAGGCAGGTTGAGGCCGGACCACCTGCCGACCGGCCGGGGAACGTGCAAAGGATAGACGCCCCTACACCCCCGCCCCCTCATACACCGCCGCCAGGGTCAGTTCCGTTCCCAGCGCGTCCAGGGTCACCGCGTCGTCGGCGGCGCGGTGCAGGGCCACGCGCCATTCCTCGCCCGGGGTGGTGCGGTGGTAGTGGACCAGGCTGCGTCGGCGGCTGTCCACGATCAGGTAGTGGCGCAGGTCGGGCATCAGCGCGTACAGCTCGAACTTGTCCTCCCGATCAATCTCGACGGAGGATTTGGACGTGACCTCCACCACCACCACGGCGCTGCCGATGGTCTGATCCGTCCCGGCGAAGGGGCGGCAGGTGACGAAGACGTCGGGATAGACCACATCGTCCACCCCGTCGGGCGCCAGCTTCTGGTTCTGCTGGAAGGCCATGCAGCCGCGGGACCGGGCAACGGGAAGCAGTGCCGCAAAGATGTTGCCGGTGACGATGTTGTGGTCGGCGCTGCCGCCCGCCATCATGCGGATCAGCCCGTTGATCAACTCCCACCGGTCATCCTGCGCCGTCTCCCAGGCCAGGAAATCCGCACGTCCGGTCGGTCTCGGCTTGCGCACAAGGGTCATCGCGCCCCTCCGTCCATCGGTACAGATTAGCATGGCTGCGGGGAGTTGGGGCAGGGCCATTCGGCGCCCTATCCCCCCACCCCCTCCAGCACCGCCGCCAGCAGCGCCTTGGTGTAGTCGTGCCGCGGCTGGGTCATGACGGTGGCGGTGGGGCCGGATTCCAGGATGCGGCCGTCCTTCATCACCGCCACCCGGTGGGCCATCGCGCGGACCACGGCCAGGTCGTGGCCGATGAACAGGTAGGACAGGCCGTGCCGGGCCTGAAGGCTGCGCAGAAGGTCCACCACCTGGGCTTGCACCGTCCGGTCCAGGGCGGAGGTGGGTTCGTCCAGCACGATCAGGGCCGGCTTCAGGATCAGGGCACGGGCGATGGCGATGCGCTGGCGCTGGCCGCCGCTGAATTCATGGGGGTGGCGGGCGGCATGGGCGGGGTCCAGCCCCACCTCCGCCAAGGCGGCGGCGACCAGGTCCCGGCGTTCGGCGGCATGCGCGCCGATGCCGTGGATGGCCAGCCCTTCGCCCACGATCTCCCCCACCGTCAGGCGGGGGGACAGGCTGCCATAGGGGTCCTGGAACACCGGCTGCATCCGCCGCCGCAGGGGGCGCAGGGGCCGCGGGCCCAGACCCTGGATCTCCCGCCCGTCCAGGCGGATGGACCCGGTGCTGTCCACCAGCCGCAGGGCGGCCAGGCCCAGGCTGGTCTTGCCCGATCCGCTTTCGCCCACGATCCCCAGCGTCTCCCCCCGGTGCAGGGTCAGGGTGATGTCTTGGCAGGCGGGCGGGCTCTCATTCCGCTTCCGGAACAGACCACTGGCGCCATAGCGCACGGTCATTCCGGTCAGGCTCAGCAGGGCGGGCGCCCCCGGGGGGACAGGGGGCTGGGTGCCCGCCGGCACTGCCGCGATCAGGCGGCGGGTCACGGCATGGGCGGGGGTGGTCAGCACGGTGCCCACCGGCCCCTGTTCCACGATCCGCCCATCCGCCATCACCGCCACCCGGTCGGCCAGGCGCCGGACCACGCCCAGATCATGGGTGATCAGCAGCAGGGCCATGCCGAACCGGGCGCGCAGCCCGGCCAGCAGGTCCAGGATCTGGGCCTGGACCGTCACGTCCAGGGCGGTCGTCGGCTCATCCGCGATCAGCAGGTCCGGGTCGTTGACCAGGGCCATGGCGATCACCACCCGCTGGCGCTGCCCGCCCGACAGCTCATGGGGATAGGCACCGGGAATGCGCGGATCACCGCCCAGCCCCACCAGATCCAGCAGATCCGCCACCCGCGCCCGCAGGGCCGCCCCGGAAAGGCCCTGGTGCAGGGCCAACGCCTCCCCCACCTGGCGGGCGACGGGGTGCAGGGGGTTCAGGCTGGTCATCGGTTCCTGGAACACCAGGGCGATGCGGTTGCCCCGCAAAGATCGCAGCGCCGGCTCCGGCAGGGTGGAGATGATGCGGTCGCAGAACCGGACCGTTCCTGAAACAATCGTGCCCGCCGGGAGAAGCCGCAGCAGGGCCAGCGCCGTAGCGGATTTGCCGGACCCGCTTTCCCCCACCAGGGCCAGCGTCTCCCCCCTGTCCAGGGTGAAGCCAACCTCCCGCACGGCCTGCACCCCACCGGTCCCTGTGCGGCCGGGGAAGGTGACGGACAGGTCCCGCACCTCCAACATGGGTGCGTCCCGCACCTTCAACATGGGTGCGTCCCGCACCTTCAACATGGGTGCGTCCCGCACCTCCAGAAGGGGTTCATTGTCCGGCGCCGTCGTCATCGCCGGCTCCGCCGCGGGTCCAGGGCGTCGCGCGCCGCTTCCCCGATGAATACCAGCAGGGTCAGGGTCAGGGCCAAGGCCAGGAAGGCGGTCAGGCCCAGCCAGGGCGCGTCCAGGTTGGCTTTGCCCTGGCGCAGCAGCTCCCCCAGGCTGGCGGTGCCGGGGGGCAGGCCGAAGCCCAGGAAATCCAGCGCCGCCAGGGTGGACACGGCGCCCGTCGCCAGGAAGGGCAGCATGGTCAGGGCGGCCGTCAGGGCATTGGGCAGGATGTGGCGCGCCAGGATCCGCCCGTCCCCCGCCCCCAGCGCCCGGGCGGCGCGCACATGGTCCTGCGCGCGGGTGCGCAGCACCTCCGTCCGGACCACGCCGACCAGGCCCATCCAGCCGAACAGCCACAGCACCAGCAGCAGCCACAGGGCGTTCGGTTCCACCAGCGCGCCCAGCACGATCAGCAGGAACAGGACGGGGATGCCCGACCAGATCTCCACCAGCCGCTGGCCCGCCAGATCCACCCAGCCTCCGAAATAGCCCTGCACCGCCCCGATCAGGATGCCCAGCCCCGCACTCAACACCGCGCAGGCAATGCCGAACAGCACCGACAGCCGGAACCCGTGGATCAGCCTTGCCAGCACGTCCCGCCCCTGGTCGTCGGTGCCCAGAAGGTTGGTGCCGTCCGGCGGGGTTGGGGCGGTGCCGGGCAGGCCGTGGCTGATGCTGTCCGGGCCGAAGGGCACGGGCGGCCAGACCATCCACCCGCCCCGGTCATGGACCAGGGCCTGGACGACGGGATCGCGGAAATCGGCATTGGTCGGAAACTCCCCGCCCAGCGCCGTTTCCGGCACATCGGTCAGCACCGGGACCAGGAACCCGCCGTCCAGCCGGACCAGCAGGGGCCGGTCATTGGCCACGAACTCCGCCGGCAGGGTCACCCCCACCAGCAGGGCCAGCGCGATCAGCGACCACCAGCCCCGCCGATGGGCGCGGAAGGCGGCCCAGGCCCCGCCCGCCCTCATCGCCGTGCCTCGAAGCCGATGCGGGGGTCCACCGCCACGGTCAACAGGTCCCCCGCCAGATTGGCCAGCAGACCCAGCAGGGTCAGGATGTACAGGCTGGCGAACAGCACCGGGTAATCCCGGTTCACCGCCGCCTCGAACCCCAGCAGGCCCAGCCCGTCCAGGCTGAAGATCACCTCCACCACCAGGGCGCCGGTGAACAGCACGCCGATGAAGGCCTGGGGGAAGCCCGCCACCACCACGATCATGGCATTGCGGAAGACATGGCCCCACAGGACACCCCGGGGCGACAGGCCCTTGGCCCGGGCGGTGGTGACATAGGGCTTGCCCAGTTCCTCCAGGAAGGCATTGCGGGTCAGCAGGGTCAGGCCGGCGAATCCCCCCAGCACCAGTGCCGTGACCGGCAGGGCCGCATGCCACAGGTAATCCAGGATGCGGGCGCCCCAGGACAGCTCCGCCCAGTTGTCGGAGACCAGGCCGCGCAGGGGAAAGACCTGCCACACGCCGCCGCCCGCGAACAGCACCACCAGCAGCAGCGCGAACAGGAAGCCGGGAACGGCATAGGCCGTGATCACCGCCAGGCTGGTCACCGCGTCGAAGGGCGTACCCGCCCGCACCGCCTTGGCGATGCCCAGCGGCAGGGACACGACATAGACCAGCAGCGTCGTCCACAGGCCCAGGGTGATGCTGACCGGCAGGGTGCGGGCGATCAGGTCGATCACCGCTTCATCCCGGAAGAAGCTGCGGCCGAAATCGAAGGTCAGGTAATTGCCGACCATGGTCGCGAACCGCTCCGGCCAGGGGCGGTCGAAGCCGAACTCCCGCTCCAACTCCGCGATGATGGCGGGGTCCAGCCCGATGGCGCCGCGGCCCGGGCCGCTGCCGATGGCTGTCGCTGTGGCTGTGCCCGCCCCGCCGAACCGCGTCGTCGCGTCGACCGCATCGCCCTGCAGCTCCGCCACCATCCGCTCGATCGGGCCGCCGGGTGCGGCCTGCACGATGGCGAAGTTCAGCGCCAGGATGCCCAGCAGTGTGGGCACGATCAGCAGCAGCCGGCGGATGGTATAGGCAAGCATGCCGTCAGCATGCGGCCCGCCGCCCCCTTTCCGCAAGCGTGACGGCTGCGGGGGCAGGGGTGGGGCCGCCCGCCCCGCCTATCCCTGCACCATCGCCCGCATGGCCGTATGCACCCGGGCATCGCCCGCGGCGATGACATTGCCGTCGGTGCCCAGGCGCAAGGGCGCACCCGACCAGTCGGTGATGATGCCGCCCGCACCCTGGATCACCGGGACCAATGCTGCCCAGTCATAGGGTTGCAGCCCCGCCTCCACCATCACATCGATGAAGCCCGCGGCCAGCAGGCCATAGCTATAGGCATCCCCGCCCCAGACGGCATAGCGGGTGGCGGCCACCATACGCGCCGTCAGTTCGGGTGCGGCGGCCCCGGGGCCGAAGGCGGCGGTGGCGCAGAAGGTGGCGCTGGCCAGGTCCGGGCAGGGGCGGGTGCGGATCGGCCGGCCGTTCAGGGTGCTGCCCCCGGCATGGCCGACCCAGCGGTCCCCGCCCACCGGCTGGTCGATCACACCCAGCACCGGCACGCCCCGGTGCAGCAGCCCGATCAGGGTGGTGAACAGGGGGCGGCCGGTGATGAAGCTCTTGGTGCCGTCGATGGGATCGATCACCCAGACCCAGTCGGCGTCCAGGCCGTGGTACCCGTGCTCCTCGCCCAGGATGCCGTCATCGGGGCGTTCGGCGGCCAGAAGGGCACGGATCGCCGATTCCACCTCTCGGTCGGCGATGGTGACAGGGCTGGCATCGGCCTTGGCATCCACCGCAACGGGTGTGCGGTAGTGGCGGCGGGCCACCGCACCGGCCGCATCGGCCAGCCGCCCGGCCAGCGCGATCAGGTCGGCGGGAACAGGGGGAAGCGCGTCTGTCGTATCCATGGCGGCCATCCGTTGCTGGCGGGAGTGCCGCCGGTATAGGCCGGGCCGGCCCCTCCAGAAAAGAGAAAGGGCCGGAAAAGAAAAAGGGCAGGAAAAGAAGAAGGGCGGCCCCGCGGGACCGCCCTTGCTCATTCCTACCGTCCGGCCCGCGGCCGTGGCCCCCAGGGGCCGGGGTTACTGCGGCAACGGGGCCGGATCGTCGGACAGGGTGCGCATCCAGGCGATCAGGTTGGCGCGGTCCTGGACCTTGCGCATGCCGGCATAGTTCATCTTGGTGCCGGGGATGGCCTGCTTGGGGTTGGCCAGGAAGGCGTTCAGCGCCTCATAATCCCAGGGCTTGTCCTTCAGGGCGGCCATCGCGTCGGAATAGCCGAAGCCGTCCACATGGGCGTGCGGGCCGTTCACCACGTTCCACAGGTTCGGGCCGACGCGGTTGGCGCCGCCCTTGTCGAAGGTGTGGCAGGCGGCGCAGGGCCGGCTCAGCGCCTGACCGGCGGCCACATCGGCGGATGCCATCAGGGCGCTCACCGGCTCGGGCCCGGCCGGCTCCTCCGCCGCGGCGGGGGCGGCCTCGGTCTCCGCGATCTCGACCTTGTAGGCGTTCTCCGCCAGCTCGACGGTCGGATGATACAGCTTCTTGGAGAAGAAGCCGACCAGCATGGCGATGAGAATCGCCGCCAGGAAAGCCATCGCGACCTTGTTGAACATGCTGCCAGCCATAGACCCTGACCCTCTTTTCCCGCTTCTGTCGTGCCCCCGTGCGTGGGACGGGGTTCCGCTTCCGCCGATCCGGCCCGGCCCGAAGGCTGGGGGTAGCCGGCGCGGTGGGGGTGGAATCCTCCCCCCGCGCCAGGGCGAAAGCGGCGGCACCATACCCCCAACGGCACGGACAGTCCATTGCATCCGATGGTGCGTGGCACCAGCGGTTTTGCGGGGACCCTAACGCAGGGGGACCGGCCGGTGCATGCGGTTTCGGCCTTGACCCGCCGGACCAAATGTCGCACGGCTGGCGCCCCGTTTACCTGGCCCCTCGCCCGCCGCCGACAGCCCCGCCATGACCGACCAGCCTGCTTCGCCGATCATCATCATCCCGGCCCGCCTGGGTTCCACCCGCCTTCCGGACAAGCCGCTGGCGGATATCGGGGGCGTGCCGATGATCGTGCATGTCTGGCGCCGGGCCGTGGCGGCGGGAATCGGGCCGGTCGTCGTCGCCGCCGCCGAACCCGCCATCGCCCGGGCGGTGCAGGCGGCGGGCGGACAGGCGGTGCTGACCGATCCGGACCATCCCTCCGGCTCCGACCGGATCTGGGAGGCAGTGCGGATGCTGGATCCGGAGGGGCGGCACGATGCCGTGGTGAATGTGCAGGGCGACCTGCCCACCATCGCGCCGGAAACGATCCGCGCCGTCTTCGCGCCCCTGTCCCGCCCCGGCACCGACATCGCCACCCTGGTGACGGAGATCCGGGAGGAGGGGGAGCGGACCAACCCCAATGTGGTGAAGGCGATCCTGGAACTACCCCCCGGCGGGCGGGAGGGGCGCGCCCTGTATTTCACCCGGGCCACGGCACCGTCCGGCCCCGGGCCGCTGTACCACCATATCGGCCTTTACGCCTATCGGCGCGACGCCCTGGCCCGCTTCGTCGCCCTGCCCCCGGCGGAGCTTGAGAAGCGGGAGCGGCTGGAGCAGCTGCGCGCACTTGCCCACGGCATGACCATCCGCGCCGCGGTGGTGGATGCCGTCCCCCTGGGCGTGGACACGCAAGAGGATCTGGCCCGCGCCCGCGCCCTTCTGGCGGGATAGGCCATCGCCTTACCCCTTCAGCAGGCCCGGCCCCGATCCCGCCAGACGGTCGATGTGGAAGCCCTGGAAAATCCGGATGCCCACATCCAGCCCCAGCTCATGCATCCGCTTGTCCTGTGTGCGGGCCAGGATCATGGCGACCCCGCCCGCCTGAAGATCGGACAGGGCGGCACGGCGCTGGGGCAGGGAGGCGAAGCTGTCATCGCTGGCGAACAGCTTGGCGATGCGGATGCCCATGGCGTGCAGGTCCAGAAGGCCCAGCATCTTCGGGAACAGGGCATCCACCGCCAGAACGGCGCCCCGCTCGGTCAGGAAATCCCGGGCCACCAGGAATTCGTCGAAGTTCTGAAGGATGTCGCTGGCCCGCAGCTCGATGACAAAGCGTGACAGGTCACCACGGACGCATTCCTTCAGGAAGGTCTCGAACTCCGTGGAGAACACGGTTTCCACATTCAAGTTCAGGGAACAGCGGTCCCGCTCCGGGTTCAGTTTCTCGAACGACCGCAGGATCAGCCGGTCGAAGCTCAGGGTCAGCAGGTTGAACAGCTGCTTGTCCTGGCGGAAATCCACATCCCCGATCACCTCCCGCCGTATCGCCTCCGTACAGCAATAGAATTCGGTGAAGGCGGGGACGAAGGTGCTGCGGCTCTGAACCATATAGGCGTTCTGCCGCCGGACGATCCGGCGGGCCAGTTCGGCCGTTCCCAGGCGGCGCGACGCCTCCTCAATCATGACCAGATGGTCATGGGTCAGCCGGGGCACGGGCTTCGCCGATTTGGACCGGCGGGCCATTCGTTCGGCGAAAGCCTCCACCACCGCCAGGGCCGTTTCGTTCAGGACGGTCAGGTCATAGGTCTGGATCAGGCGCGACTGGTCGAAGGCGCCGAAACTGCCGGGCACGAACCGGTCCACCCCCCGCAGCACCGCCGCCCGGATCTCACTGACGCTGCCATACAGGCGGGTGCGCTCATCGGATGACAGGAAGACGAAATCCATCTCCCCGATCTGGAACATGGCGAAGCGCCGGTCGGCCGCGATCAGCCGCAGCTCATTGCGCAGGAACAGTTCCAGTTCATCGCTGTAGGGGATGGCCTGCTGTTCGGTCAGGCACACGACGATCACATGGCCGGGCTGCTGGCGCCCGGGTGTCGAAAGGTACCGTCTGATCTCTTCCATGCCCCGCATTTTGCGGCTGCCTCCCGGGGCGGCCCGATCCCGACTGGGGATACCCCTGTCCGGCAGGCGCTGATCAACCCCCCAAAGGTGATACGACTTCCAGCCGGATGCAAGGAAAGTGTCACGCCGAATCGCGGCAATCATCGCCGTATTGCCGCCGCCGGTCTCAGCCTCCGGCCACCGCCCGGTCCGCGATGGCCCCCTGGAAGATCCGGATTCCCACCTCCAGCCCAGCGCGGTGGATGGCCTCCGTCTCCGTCCGGCACAGGACCAGGGTGACGCCCGCCTGCTGCAACGCGGCGATCCGGTCCCTCCGCCGCCGCAGGTCGGGCAGGTCGTCCGCCGTGGCGTGCAGCTTCGCCAGCCGGATACCCAGGTCGGGCAGGGACAGCCCGTCCAGAAGCTGCGGGAACAGCGCGTCCACCGCCACCACGGCGCCCCGGCGGGTCAGGTAGTCGCGGGCGACCAGGAATTCATTGAAATGTTCCATCACATCGCCGGCGCGCAGCTCCACGATCAGGCGGGACAGTTCCCCGCCCAGCGTGGCGTTGGCGACGTATTCGAACTCCTGGCTGAACACGCTTTCCAGCCACAGGTTCAGGGCCGCCCGGTGGCCGCCGCTGTCCAGCTGGTCGAACCCCAGAAGGGTCAGCCGG
>JBJOKR010000116.1:0-15416 GCA_046045995.1 Pseudomonadota bacterium
ATCTTCGCCGCCCTGTCGATCCTCCAGGCGACGCTGACCTTGCCGGGCATCGCCGGGATCGTGCTGACCATCGGCATGGCGGTGGACGCCAATGTGCTGATCTTCGAGCGCATCCGGGAGGAGGTGGCGAACGGCCGCACGCCGATCGCCGCCATTGATGCCGGCTACAACCGGGCGCTCACCACCATCATCGACAGCAACCTGACCACCCTGATCGCGGCGCTCTTGCTGTTCATGTTCGGCTCCGGCCCGGTCAAGGGTTTCGCCGTGACCCTGTCCATCGGCATCCTGGCGTCCATGTTCACGGCGATCATGGTGACCAGGCTAATGGTGGTGACATGGCTGCGGCAGAAGAAGCCGAAGGTCATTCCCATCTGATCCCGGATTTCCGGGACCACGCATCCGGCGGGCATAAGCCCGCCGGTTTTGTTTCCGGTGCAGCAGGAGAGACGGACCATGGACGTCACCCCCATCATCCCGTCGGACCGGCAGGTGATCGACACCTATGCCCCGGGGCGATTCCGGATCAGCAACATCGTCCATGACGGGGCGGTCCTGGTCCTGCCCGAGCGGACGGAGCCCTGGGCCGTCACAGGCGCGGAGGCGATCACGGTGGAGAGCCTTGCGGGCCTGCGCGCCGCCGATCCGGCGGTGGAGATCCTGCTGATCGGCACCGGCGACCGGATGCAACTTCTGCCCAGCCGCCTGCGCCGGGCCCTGAAGGAGGAGCTGGGGGTGGTTGCGGATGCCATGGATACCCGCGCCGCCTGCCGCACCTATACCATCCTGCTGGCGGAGGGGCGGCGGGTGGCCGCGGCCCTTATCCCTGTCAGCGGTTGATCCTTCCCGTGCAAGGGTGGCGCTGACTGCACAGGGCGGCGGCGCGGTGACCCGACTGCACCGCCCCTTCGATCGTCGCCGGCAGCCCCGTATCGGTCCAGTCACCGGCCAGAAACAGGTTTCCGCCGGGCGCAAAGGCGCCCGCCCGCTTCAGCCCCGGCCGGGCGGCGAAGGTGGCCCGCTTTTCCTTCACGATGCGGAAGACGGGGCATGCACCCGGCTGGTCCAGCGCCCGGGCCACATCCTGCCAGAGCAGGGGGCCCAGGGTTTCCACCGGCATCTCCATCCAGCGGTCGGCGGCGCTGACTGTCACGGACAGCACATCGTCGCGGCTGAAGATCCATTCGACCGTGCCGCCCACCACCCCCAGCAGCGGGCTGTCCCCGGGCAGGGGGATGGGGCGGTCCACCCGGAAATGGGCATTCAGGATGGCGCGCGACTCCGTCGGCACGGGCAGATCCGGCAGCAGGGCCGCCGCCCGATCCGGGGGCAGGGCCAGCACCACCCGATCCTCCGGCCCCGGGGCGACCATGTCCTCCCCAAATCGCAGCCGCAGGACCCGGCCCGTCCTGTCCCGCTCCATTCCCGTCAGCCGGGCATTCCAGCGGATCGGCACGCCGTGCCGCTCCAGGAACAGGATCGCCGGATCGACCAGGCTGTGGGACAGCCCCTCCCGCGCCACATGGGGACGGCAGGCCGATTCCCCCCGCAGGAGGGTCCGTCGGAAGACGGTGCCCAGCAGCCGGGCCGACCCAGCCTCCGCCTCCGTATTCAGGATGGAGACGGCAAGGGGGGTGAGCAGCCGGCGGGTGATCGGGCTGCCCGGATCGACCCGATCCGCCACCGTCGCCCCGGGCGGGGACAGGATCAGCCGCAGCAGGGCACGGAGATGGGCAAGCGCCCCCGCCCCCGGCACCCGGCGGTGCGGGTCCAGTAGCCAGAACGGCCACAGGGCGGGGCCGGGCGCCAGGATCCAGGACGTGCCATCCGCCAGATCCCGGAAGGGGATGCGGGTGGGGGCCGTGTGGATCAGCTGGTCCCGGGCGCCGATCCGGTCCAGGTACCGGAACACCTCAGGGTTCCCGCCCAGGATCAGGTGGTTGCCGTTATCCACCGTCCGGTCCAGGACGGGATCGGCATAGCTGCGGCAGCGTCCGCCGGCCCGCCCCGTCGCCTCATACAAGGTGACCGCGTGGCCGGACCCGGCCAGGGCGGTGGCGCAGGCCAGGCCCGCCACCCCGGCCCCCACCACATGCACCATGGGCGGGTGTGCCGCAGCGCCGCCCGCCGGGCCGTCTCCTCTCACCGGATCGGATGCCACCCGTGCCCTCACGCCCGCGGGGGGCGCCCCAGGGCGCATTGCAGGGCCACGCGCAGCTTGGTCGCCCTGGAAAGGCGCGGCCGCATGTCCAGCCGCTGCCAGCCGCGTGCCACCAGGGCAGACAGCAAGCGGCGGTATAGGTGCATCATCGCCACCGCTGGCCACAGCGACCGGCGATCCGCGGCGGGCAGGGCGTCCATCGCCGCGGCATAACGCTGCTCCGCCAGGCTGACCACCCGGGCGCAGGCCAGGGGCAGGCCGGGGTGGCGCAGGGCCGCTTCCGGATTGCCGCGGGCGAGATCCAGGGGGATACCCGCCACCTCCAGCGCCTCCGCCGGGAGGTAGAGCCGGCCCAGATCCGCATCCTCCTTCAGGTCGCGCAGGATGTTGGTCAGCTGCAACGCCTCCCCCAGGGCGATGGCGAAGGCATCGGCGCGGCCCTCGCACCGGCCGAAGACCCGCACCGCCAGCATACCCACGGCCCCGGCCACCCGGCGGCAATAGAGGGTGAGGGAGGCACAATCCGGTGCCCGGATCGGCCCTTCCACATCCATGGCCATGCCGTCGATCAGGGCGTCGAACTCCGCCCGCGGCAGCTTGAACCGCTGGATGGCGAAAGACAGGTCGCTCAGCAGCGATGCCTCATCCCCGCGTGGGGGAGCGCCGAAGTACAGCCGGTCCAGCTGCCGGCGCCAATCGGCCAGGGCCGCCCGCTTCATGTCCACGGCCCCCGGCTCATCCGCGATGTCGTCGATCCGGCGGCAGAAGCCGTAAACGGCGAACATGGCCCGCCGCTTCGGCGCCGGCAGAAGGCGCAGCGGCCAGTAGAAGGTGCTTCCCGCCGTCTCCGATCCGCTGTTGGTCCGGCGGGCGCGGGGCCGTTTGGCCAGACCATGGGCCACCCCGGCCAGGGCGCAGCGAAGCCGGGACAGGGCCCCCAGCTCCACCCGTTCGGCCAGGGGATCGCGCCGCCGCAGCTCCCGCGACAGGGCCTGGGCCAGCTTCAGGATCACCGCCGCTTCCATGCGCAGCCCGGGATCGCGGATCTGGGCGGGCAGGGTCACGGCCCGGGCCAGCAGCGCATCCACATGGTCCAGCGTCCGGTCGATGACCGCGCGCACCGCCGGGGTGGCGAAGGGTTCCACCAGATGTTCCGGATTGCCGCCCGCATCGGCGAACCATGCGGTCGGCAGGTAGCACCGGCCCAGCTCCACCCAGTCCGATCGGCAGTCCTGGATATGGTTCAGCACCTGCAGCGCGCTGCACAGGGCATCGGCGGCGGGGGCGGCCACCGGTGCCTCCCCATGCAGGTCCAGCAGGTATCGGCCCACCGGGTCGGCCGAATAGCGGCAGTAGAGCAGCAGGTCGCTCCAGCTCCGACAGCGGCTACCCTGGCTATCCCGGCGGAAGGCCTGGAGCATCTGGCGCGCATGCAGTGTGGAGATGCCGGTGGCCGTCAGGCTGGCCTTCAGCGCCAGCGCCGGGGCCACCCAGGGCTGGGTGCCGGTGCCGCTGACCAGAGCGCGTTCCAGCGCATCCAATTGGTCGATCTTCACCTCCGGCTCCAGGTGCGGATCGTCGGCGATGTCATCCGCCAGCCTGACGAAGGCATAGAAGGCCAGCACATGGGGCCGCAGGCGCTTCGGCACCAGGCGCGAGGCGACGGGGAAATTCTCCTCCCCCGCGGTCTTGCGGGCGGTCGGCTCCGACCGGTTGGAACGAAGGGGAGCGGTGCGGAAATCGGCCATCGGGGCCCTCGGCCACAGGCTTGGAAACATATCCTGCCAGAACAGTGAGGAAGTATGAAGCCTCCGGCATCCGAATCCAGTGCCGCTACCAGCAGAACGGGAAGAAAAAAAGTGGAAGGGGCGGTACGCCGCGGCGCCACCCCTTCCCCCCACGGGGTTACGCCCGATCGATCAGATCAGGGAGCCGGCCTTGATGGCGGCGTAACGCTCGTTCACGGCGGCCCAGTTCACCGTGTTCCACCAGGCGGCCAGATAGTCCGGACGGCGGTTTTGATACTTGAGGTAATAGGCATGCTCCCACACATCGTTGCCCATGACGACGGCATGCCCCTCGGACACGGGCGTGTCCTGGTTCGGCTTGGCCGCGATGGTCAGCTTGCCGGACGCATCGGTGGTGACGAAGACCCAGCCGGAGCCGAACTGCTTCGTCCCGGCCTCATTGAACTTGGCCTTGAAGGCATCGAAATCGCCGAAATCGCGGGTGATCGCCTCGGCCATGTCGCCCGTGGGCGCACCACCGCCGTTCGGGCCCATGATGGTCCAGAACATGGTGTGGTTCAGGTGGCCACCGCCGTTGTTGCGCACAGCGGTGCGGATGCCCTCCGGCAGTTCACCCAGCTTGGCCATCAGCGCCTCGATGGACAGGTCGTGAAGCTGGCTGTGCTCCGACAGGGCGTTGTTCAGGTTGTTGATATAGGCCTGATGGTGCTTGCCGTGATGCAGCCCCATGGTCTGGGCATCGATATGGGGCTCCAGCGCTGCGGGATCATAGGGCAGCGGGGGCAGGGTGAAGGCCATGATCGGCTCCTGTTGGTTTCGTCTCTTCCCTCGGGCATTCGGCCCCCGGGCGGTCCCGTCCATGACGGTCGGGACCAGGGTCGACGCCGCGTGCGACCCGGCAGAGATACGACCCGACCCCAGGTGGGTCAAGGCGTGGCGGGCCGAATTCGCGGGCGGGCAGGCCGGATTCCGCAAGGGCTATCCGAATGGGGCGGATGTCCCCTATAAGCGGGCGGCGACGGCAGGGGTGGACCCGGAATGACCATGCAGGATCAGGCACTTTCCTATTGCGCGCGTGAGGTGCGCCGGTTCGATCACGACCGATTCCTGACCGCCCTGTTTGCCCCCGCCGATAGGCGGGAGGATCTGTTCGCCCTGTACGCCTTCAACCTGGAAGTCGCGAAAACGCGGGAGGTGGTGAGCGAACCCACCCTGGGCTTGATCCGCCTGCAATGGTGGCGGGAGACGGTGGAAAAAGCGGCCCGGGGGGAGCCACCCCGGCATGAGGTGGCGGAGCCGCTGGCCGCCGCCATCGCCCGCCACCGCCTGGACCGCGCCCTGCTGGACCGCCTGATCGATGCGCGGGAGGCGGATCTGGACGATGACCCGCCCGCCGACCTGACCTGCCTGATCAACTATGCCCGCGTCACCGGCGGCCCGGTGACCCAGCTTGCCGTGCAGGTTATGGGGGGCGGCGTGATGGGGGTGGGGGAGGCGGCGGCTATGCAGGCGGCGGGCCATGTGGGCATGGCCTGGGCCCTGACGGGCATCCTGCGCGCCATCCCCTTCCTGGCCCGGGCCCATCGGCACCGCCTGCCCGCGGACCTGCTGGCGACCCATGGGGTAACGGAGCCGATGCTGTTCGAGCTGAAGCCGGAGCCGGGCCTGCGCGCCGTGGTGCGGGTGGTGGCCGATGCCGCCCGGGCTGAACTGACCGCCGCCCGGGCGCTCCGCCGATCCGTGCGGAAGGCGGCCCTGCCTGCCCTGCTGCCCGCCGCCCTGGCCGATTTGTACCTGAAGGCCCTGGCGGGGGAAGGCTACGATCCCTTCGCCCCCCGCCTGCACATGCCCCACCCGTTCCGCCAGATCAAACTGGGCTGGGCGGCGGTGACGGGGCGGTGGTAGGGGCCGGCGCTACTCCGCCGCCTGGGCAGGCAGGCGGCCCAGCCAATGGTCCAGATCGGCCAGGGCGCGGGAGGTATAGGCCCGCTTGCGGTCCTTGCCGTGCAGTTCCTTGCCGTTGGCCTGCCGCGCCTCGATCGGCGGGAACAGGCCGAAATTCACATTCATGGGCTGGAATGTCTCGGCCTGCGCGCCGCCGGTGATGTGGGACAGCAGGGCCCCCAGGGCGGTGGTCGCCGGCGGCAGGTCGATGGGCCGGCCCAGCCTCTCCGCCGCGGCGAAGCGCCCGGCCATCAGGCCGACGGCCGCACTCTCCACATAGCCCTCGCAGCCCGTGATCTGGCCGGCGAAGCGCAGCCGGGGCAGGGCATTCAGTTTCAGCGTCCCGTCCAGAAGGCGGGGGGAATTGATGAAGGTGTTGCGGTGCAGCCCGCCCAGGCGGGCGAATTCCGCATTCTCCAGGCCGGGGATCATCCGGAACACCCGAACCTGCTCCCCGTATTTCAGCTTCGTCTGGAACCCCACCAGATTGTACAGCGTGCCCAGCGCATTATCCTGGCGCAACTGCACCACCGCATAGGGCCGGCGGCCTGTGTGCGGATCGGTCAGGCCGACAGGCTTCATCGGGCCGTAGCGCAGGGTATCCACGCCCCGTTCGGCCATTACCTCGATGGGAAGGCAGCCGTCGAAATAGGGGGTGTTCTTCTCCCACTCCTTGAACCCACCCTTTTCCCCGTCCAGCAGGGCCTGGATGAAGGCCAGGTACTGCTCCTTGTCCATGGCGCAGTTGATATAGTCCTTGCCCGTGCCGCCGGGGCCCGGCTTGTCATAGCGGGACTGGAACCACGCCTTGCTCAGGTCGATGCTGTCGAAATGGACGATGGGGGCGATGGCGTCGAAGAAGGCCAGCTGATCCTCCCCCGTCAGGTCCCGCACCGCGTCGGCCAAGGCGGGGGAGGTCAGGGGGCCGGTGGCGATGATCACGCTGTCCCAGGCTTCCGGCGGCAGGCCCGCAACCTCCCCCCGCTCGATCGTCACCAGGGGATGGCTTTCCAGGGCGGCGGTCACCCCCTCGGCGAAGCCCTCCCGGTCCACGGCCAGGGCGCCGCCCGCCGGCACCTTGTGCGCATCACCCTTGGCCAGGATCAGGGAACCGCAGCGCCGCATTTCCTCATGCAGCAGGCCGACGGCGTTGAATTCCGCATCGTCCGACCGGAAGGAGTTGGAGCAGACAAGCTCCGCGAACTTCTCCGTGGAATGGGCATCGGTCTTTCGTACCGGCCGCATCTCATGCAGCACGACGGGGACACCGGCTTCGGCAAGCTGCCAGGCGGCTTCGGAACCGGCGAGGCCGCCGCCGATGACATGGACCGGGGCGGGGGAGGTGGGGCTGTGTGTCGTCATGGGGGTAAGGAGTGGCGATGCGGATGGCAGCCGTCAAGCCCGACAGCGCCACCTGCCGGCACCACCCGGTTCCCGCCTGCAAATTCGGGGGGACGGCGCGGCGGTGCCGGGGCTATAGACGGAACCAGACCAGAAACCGCGGGGGAGTTCAGGGTGCCATGCTGACCAAGGTCCTGATCGCTGTGATCGCCGTTCCGTTCCTGCTGTTCATCGGCTGGCAGGTCTTCATCACCCTGCGCATCGGCGCGGTGGAGGATGCGAACCGCGCCTTGGTTGATTTCGAGTCCTTGAATCTGTCCCCCAGGCCGAACCAGTGGCTTCTGCGTCCAGGGCAAGCCGCCGCATCCGCGATGGAAGCCCCATCCCCCATCTTCCCCGTGGCGCCGGAGCGGCTGCGCGATGCGCTGCTGGCGGTGGTGGAGGCGTCTCCCCGGACCCGCATCCTGGAACGCCGGGCGGATGGCCTTGCCTTCACCGCCATGCAGCTGACGGCCCTGATGCGCTATCCGGACTTCATCAGCATGGAGATACGCCCTGTGGACGGTGGCGGGAGCATGCTGCTGGTCTATAGCCGCTCCGTCTTCGGGCACAGCGACTTAGGGGTGAACAAGGCCCGGATGGATGGATGGTTGGCCCAGGTGCAAGCCCGCCTTTCGTAGGTCGGATTAGCCGGGTAGGTCGGATTAGGTGCGCAGCACCGTAATCCGACACACGAAGGCCCGAGATGATGCGTCGGATTACGCTTCGCTAATCCGACCTACAGCCACCAATCTCCTTCCCCCGTCACTGCGTGACCGGGGCGTATTTGCCGTCGGACCAGCGGTAGACGATATAATCCGTCTCCTTCCGGTCGCCCTTGGCGTCGAAGGCCAGGGGGCCGATGACGGTGGCGTAATCGCCGTCGCGCAGGGCGGTGGCGACCTTGTCGGCGTTGGTGCTCTTCACCTTTTCCGCCGCGGCGGCCCAGGCCTGGACGGCGGCGTAGGTGTAGAGGGTATAGGCCTCCGGCTCGAAGCCCTGGTCGCGGAAGCGCTTCACCACATCGGCGGCGGCCGGATCGTCGCGGTAATCGCGGCCGAAGGTGACCAGCGCGCCTTCACCGCTGGGGCCGGTGATGTTCCAGAATTCCTGGTTCACCGTGCCGTCGCCCGACATGAAGGTGGCCTTCATTCCTTTGTCGGCCATCTGGCGGACCAGCAGCCCGGCTTCCGTATGCAGGCCGCCGAAATAGACAACGGTGATCCCCGCCGCCTGCATCTTCGTTACCAGGGCAGACATGTCGCGATCGCCCACATTGACCGCGTCATACAGGTCCTCGGTCTTGCCGCCTGCGTTCATCGCGGCCCTGGTCGCATCGGCCAGGCCTTTGCCATAGGTGGTCTGGTCGTGGATGATGGCCACCTTCTCATCCTTGTGGTTGGCCAGCAGCCACCTTGCCGCCACATCACCCTGCTGGTCGTCGCGACCGCAGGTGCGGAACACCGTCTCCAGCCCCTGTTCAGTCAGCTGCGGGTTGGTGGAGGCAGGGCTGATCATCAGCAGCCCCTCATCCGCGTAAACGACGGAAGCGGGGATGGAGACGGATGAGTTGAAATGGCCGAACACGGCCACCCCCCCGTCCGTCGCCAGCCGGTTGGCGACGGCGACACCCTGGCTGGGGTTGGACGCATCATCCATCTGCACCAAACGCAGCGGCTGGCCCAGAACCCCGCCCTTGGCGTTCAGATCGGCGACGGCCAGTTCGGCACCCCGGCGCATCTGTTCCCCGAACACGGCATTGGGGCCGCTCAGCGGGGCGCCAAGGCCGACAACGGTCTCCGCCCGGGACGGGCCCGCGATCACGGTCAGCGCGGCCAGGGCCAGACCCGCCAGGAACGATGTCTTGATTGTCATTGTCTCCCCTCTCCCTGTGGGATGCGATGGGGAAGGCTAGCACAGGGCGCGCGGCGGAATAAGGGCATGCCGGCTCCTGCGGGGCGTTACCGCGAAACGCTGCGCCACAGGCACAGCCCGCCCACCCAGGCGCTGGTCAGCAGCAGCAGCGGCGGGGCCCAGGCGGGCGGGGCCGGGTGGGTCCATACCATGGCACCGGCGGCAACGGCCCACAGGGCGCAGACCGGAAGGGTGATCAACCGCAGCCGCACCACCCGGAAGGGATGGATGAACAGGGCCGGGGCGAAGGTCAGGGCCACCAGGGCCAGCACCACGCTCGCGGCCACCCAGGGCGCCGGGGCGAAAAGCCAGAGATACAGGACGACCAGGTTCCAGGTGGCCGGGAATCCGACGAAATGGTTGTCCCCGCTTTTCATGTCCGTCTTGGCGAACAGGTGCAGGGAACTGACCAGGATAAGGGAACATCCCACCAGTTCAAAGGCTTGCGGCAGAATATCGAAGCGCCACAGGAACAGGACTGGCACGAAGACATAGGTCAGGTAATCGACGATCAGGTCCAGTGCTGCCCCGTCGAACCGGGGCACCCGCTCCGTCACCGCCGCCCGCCGGGCCAGCGGCCCGTCGATCCCATCCACGATCAGGGCAAGGCCCAACCAGAGGAAGACCATCCGGGCGTCGCCCTCCATCACCGCCACCATGGCCAGAAGGGCCCAGACGGCCCCGCTGCCGGTCAGCAGGTGGACCGCCCAGGCGGTCAGTGGGAAGCGGGGGGCGGGGTCGGGCAGCATGGCAACAGTCTAAACGGTTCCAATCGGTTACGCCCGCTTCTTCGCCTTGGTCTTCGGCAGCAGATAGGGCTTCAGGTAATGGCCGGTATAGCTGCGCGGATTCTCCGCCACCTGCTCCGGCGTGCCGGCCGCCACGATCTCCCCGCCGCCGGCCCCGCCCTCCGGGCCCAGATCCAGGATGAAATCGGCGGTCTTGATGACCTCCAGGTTATGTTCGATCACCAGCAGGGTGTTGCCCTGGTCCACCAGGACCTGCAGCACCTCCAGCAGCTTGCGCACATCCTCGAAATGCAGGCCGGTCGTGGGTTCGTCCAGGACGTAAAGGGTGCGGCCGGTGGCGCGGCGGGACAGTTCCTTGGCCAGTTTCACCCGCTGCGCCTCACCACCCGACAGGGTGGTGGCCGGCTGGCCCACCTTGATATAGCCCAAGCCCACCCGGGCCAGGGTATCCATCTTGTCCCGGATGCTGGGCACGGCGCGGAAGAAATCGGCTGCTTCTTCCACCGTCATTTCAAGGACATCGGCGATGCTCTTGTCCTTGTACGTGACCTCCAGGGTTTCCCGGTTGTAGCGCTTGCCGTGGCAGACGTCGCAGGTGACATAGACATCGGGCAGGAAGTGCATCTCGATCTTGATGACACCATCGCCCTGGCAAGCCTCGCACCGTCCGCCCTTCACGTTGAAGCTGAAGCGGCCGGGGCCGTAGCCGCGGGCCTTCGCCTCCGGCAGGCCGGCGAACCAGTCGCGGATCGGGGTGAAGGCCCCGGTGTAAGTGGCTGGATTTGAACGGGGAGTCCGCCCGATGGGGGACTGGTCGATGTCGATCACCTTGTCCAGGTTCTCCACACCATAGATCCCGTCATGCTCGCCCGGATGTTCCCGGGCGCCCATCAGCCGCTTGGCCAGGGCCTTGTACAGGGTCTCGATCACCAGGGTGGACTTGCCGCCGCCGGATACGCCGGTGACACAGGTGAAGGTGCCCAGCGGGATCTTCGCCGTCACGTTCTTCAGGTTGTTGGAGCGGCAGCCCGCCACCTCCAGGAACTGGCCCGGATGACCGGGGCGGCGGATGGCGGGCACGGCGATCCCGCGCCGGCCGGACAGGTACTGGGCGGTGATGCTGGTCGGGTGCTGCTGCACCTCCGCCGGGGTGCCGGCCGCGACCACGGTGCCGCCGTGGACACCGGCGCCGGGGCCCATGTCCACCAGGTAATCCGCCTCCCGGATCGCGTCCTCGTCATGCTCCACCACCACGACGGTGTTGCCGATGTCGCGCAGGCGTTTCAGCGTCGTCAGCAGCCGGTCGTTGTCGCGCTGGTGCAGCCCGATGGAGGGTTCGTCCAGGACATAGAGCACGCCGGTCAGCCCCGACCCGATCTGGGAGGCCAGGCGGATGCGCTGGCTTTCCCCGCCCGACAGGGTGCCGGAGGCACGGTCCAGGGCCAGGTAATCCAGGCCGACATTGTTCAGGAACCCCAGCCGCTCATTGATCTCCTTCAGGATGCGGGCCGCGATCTCCGTCTGCTTGGCGGTCAGGCGGCCGTCCAACCCGGCGAACCATTCCGCCGCCTGGCGGATGGACATGCGGGAGATGTCGGCGATGTGCAGGCCGTTGATCTTGACGGCCAGCGCCTCCGGCTTCAGGCGGGCGCCGCCGCAGGCCTCACACGGCTGGGAGGACTGGTACTTGGCCAGTTCCTCCTTCATCCAGGCGCTTTCCGTCTCCTTCCAGCGGCGTTCCAGGTTGGTCGCCACCCCTTCGAAGGGCTTGTTGGTCTCATAACTGCGCAGACCGTCATCATAGCGCATGGTGATCGGGCGTCCGCCTGACCCGTGCAGGATGCAGGTGCGCATCTCCGCCGGCAGATCCCTCCACGGCTTGTCGACGGAGGAGTTGTAATGGCGGGCGATGCTCTCCAGCGTTTGCATGTAGTATTGGCTGGTGGAATTCGCCCAGGGCGCCACCGCCCCCTCCCGCAGGCTCAGCCGCTCATCGGGGATGATCAGCTCCGCATCGAAATACAGCTTCTCCCCCAGCCCGTCGCAGGCGGGACAGGCGCCGAAGGGGTTGTTGAAGCTGAACAGCCGCGGCTCCACCTCCTCAATCGTGAAGCCGCTGACGGGGCAGGCGAATTTGGCGGAGAAGATGGTCCTCTGGCCGTCCGCCGCATTCTCCGCGATCAGCAGCCCGTCGGCCAGTTCCAGGGCGGTTTCCACCGAATCGGCAAGGCGGTTGCCCAGATCGGGGCGCACGACGATGCGGTCCACCACCACCTCGATATCGTGCTTCTGCTTCTTGTCGAGGGTCGGCGCCTCCTCGATCTCATACATCTCCCCGTCGATCTTAACCCGGGTGAAGCCGCGCTTGCGCAGCTCCGCCAGTTCCTTCTTGAACTCCCCCTTCTTGCCGCGGGCAATGGGGGCCAGGAGATAAAGCCGCGTACCCTCCCCCATGGCCAGGATGCGGTCCACCATCTGGCTGGTGGTTTGGCTTTCGATGGGCAGGCCGGTGACGGGGGAATAGGGCGTGCCGACCCGCGCGAACAGCAGACGCATGTAGTCATAGATCTCCGTCACCGTGCCTACGGTGGAACGGGGATTGCGGCTGGTCGTCTTCTGTTCGATGGAGATGGCGGGGGACAGGCCCTCGATGCTGTCCACATCCGGCTTCTGCATCAGTTCCAGGAACTGGCGGGCATAGGCGGACAGGCTTTCGACATAGCGTCGCTGCCCCTCCGCATAGATCGTGTCGAACGCGAGGGAGGATTTACCCGATCCGGACAGGCCGGTGATCACCACCAGGCTGTCGCGTGGCAGATCCACATCCACGTTCTTCAGGTTATGCTCGCGCGCCCCGCGGACGCTGATATGCTTCATGTTCATGGTGTGTTCTGTAGCGCAGGGCCGGGCGGCAGGGAAGTGGGAACGCGGCAGCCCCCCTGGATCGGGGCCGCGGACGCTCAGGAGAACAGCAATATGGATGGGGGTTTCAGGTTTTTCGACCTCGGCCCCTGTGCTTTTGTCGGGGCGGTACGTTGCTGAGGGGAGAGACTCGGAGAATGACGGATTCCCGCAACCCGGCGGCACAGACCTCATCCCGTGCGTCAGCGCTTGTCACCGGGGCATCCGGCGGGATCGGCGAGGAACTGGCAAGGGCGTTGGCCGCCGATGGGCATGACCTGATCCTGGTCGCCCGGGGCACCGCGGCGCTGGAACGGCTGGCGGCGGACCTTCGGGCGCGGCACGGGACCGGCGTGCGGGTGGAAGCGGCTGATCTCTCCGCCCCCGGTGCGGCGCGGGCCCTGGCCGGGCGCCTGCTTGACGACGGTGTTGTGGTCGATGTGCTGGTCAACAATGCCGGGTTCGGCGTGGCGGGCCCGGTGGCGGAGAATGATCCGGACCGCCTGTCCGCCATGGTGGCCCTGAACATCGGCGCCCTGACCGACCTGACCCGGGCGTTCCTGCCCGGCATGCTGGCCGGGGGCGGGGCGGCATCCTCAATGTCGGCTCTACGGCTGCATTCCAGCCGGGGCCGCTGATGGCGGGGTACTACGCGACCAAGGCCTATGTCCTCTCCCTGACGGAGGCGTTGTGGCAGGAATGCCGGGGCAGTGGTGTCCATGTCAGTTGCCTGTGCCCCGGCCCGACCGTCACCGGCTTCGCCAAGGCCGCGGCGGCGGAGAACCGGCGCCTGTTCACCGCCGGGCTGGTGCCCAAGGCGGATGCGGCCCGGGTGGCCCGGATCGGCCTGGAAGGGCTGAAACGGAACCGGCGGGTGGTGGTGCCGGGAATGTTCAACACTGCCTTGGCCACCCTTTCCCCCCTGACACCCCGCGCCATCGGCCTGCGGATCGCCCAGTATCTGCAAAGCCAGGGGTAGGCGACGGGGGCGGGGTGGGGCTGGTGTTTCAGCAAGATTGTGGTTGTTTGTTCTTGTAATGTTCCGTATGGTTTCCGTGCATCAAAGAGAATGCAGGCGGACACAATGTGGCTTGGGGCGCCCGGGACGTGACACAGGCGGGACGCCCCGTGTAGGGTGCGGCAGACAGCCGGGGCCGGCGTCCGGTTCCGGACGTTTACGGCTCCATGGGCAGGGAACACCCGTTCAAGCGGAAGAGCGAACGATGGCAGGCAGCGTCAACAAGGTCATCCTGATCGGCAACCTGGGCAAGGACCCGGAAGTCCGCAACATGCAGAGCGGCGGCCGGGTCTGCAATCTGTCCATCGCCACCTCGGAAAGCTGGAAGGACAAGAATTCCGGCGAACGCAAGGAGCGGACGGAGTGGCACCGAGTTGTCATCTTCAATGACAACCTGGCCCAGGTGGCGGAGCGCTACCTGCGCAAGGGCTCCAAGGTCTATATTGAGGGCCAGTTGGAAACCCGTAAATACACCGACCAGTCCGGGGTGGAGAAGTACACAACGGAAGTGGTGCTGCGGCAGTACCGCGGTGAGCTGACCCTGCTTGACGGCCGTGACGGCGGCGGCGGCGGTGGCGGCGGTGCCGGCGGCGGCTTTGATGACCGCGGCGGTGGCGGTGGCGGTGGTGGTTACGGCGGTGGCGGCGGCTATGACGACCGTGGCGGCGGCGGTGGCGGCTACGGCGGTGGTGACTATGGCAGCAGCGGCGGCAGCGGTGGTGGTGGCTATGGCGGCGGGTCGCGCGGTGGTGCGCCCCAGCGCGGCGGCGGGGGTGGGCGTCCGGCCCCGACGGAGGATCTGGACGACGAGATTCCGTTCTGATGCGGGGGCTGTGCTGCCTGGTCCTGGCGATGATGGCCCTCTGGTCCTGGCCGGCGGCGGCGGATGATGCCGCCGCCCTGGTCAAGCTGCTGACCGGCGGCTTCAGCACCGCCCGGCAGGCGGCCCAAGCCCCGGACCAGCCCCAGTCGGAAACACTGCGCATAACGCCCGTCTGGCCGCACCGGACCGACGGACCCTGGCTGTATGTGGAACGGGCTCTGGCGGTGGCGCCCGATAGGCCGGTGTCACAGCAGATCTGGCAGGTGAAGTTCCAGCCCCACAAGGGCGGTACGGAGATCCGGTTCCACGATCTTCCCGATCCGGCGGCAGTGGTCGGTGCCTGGCGGGACCCGGCCAAGCTGCGCGCCGTGGCGCCGGAACGGCTGACCCGGCGGGAGGGCTGCGACCTTATCCTGCAGCGGCGCCGCGAGTTTTATTTCGCCGGCGGATCGACCGGGATGGATTGCCCGGCCGGTGATGGGCCTACGGGTGGCGGGCAGGGGGGGGACGGCAGGGCGGAATCGGTCACGGTGCAGTCGACCGTGGCGGCCGAAGGGCTGACCTGGTGGGAGCGGGGGTACGATGCCGGTGGGCGGCAGGTGACCGGTGCGGCGGAGTCGGGCTTGGTCTTCGACAAGGTCGCCATTGGCGATGTTCCCATCACGCCCTGATCCTCCCACCTGATCGGAACAGCCAGTTCGTCGCCCCCTCATCACTGCACGCTGCTCATCGTCTGACGGCATGGCAGCGGCCCGATTCCGGGGCTGCTGCCGACCAT
>JBJOKR010000117.1:0-15323 GCA_046045995.1 Pseudomonadota bacterium
CCGAAGGCGACCCGTTCAGCACCTCCCGCGTCAAGCGGTCGGAGCAACGGATCAAGGATCTGGGCTTCTTCGAGGATGTGACGATCGAGACGGAGGAGGGAAGCCTCGCCGACCAGTCGATCATCAAAGTGGAGGTCACGGAACAGCCGACCGGTGAGATCCAGATCGGTGCCGGCTATTCCACAACCGACGGCGCGCTGGTGGATTTCTCCATCCGTGAGCGCAACCTGATGGGCCGCGGCCAGGATCTCCGCTTCTCCACCCTGCTATCCAGCCGGACCCTGGAACTGGACCTGAGCTTCACGGAGCCGTATTTCCTGGACCGGGATCTGGCGGCCGGTGTCGATCTGTTCCGGGTGGAGCGGGATGACCGCGACACCATTTCCTACAACCTGGAAAGTACGGGCGGTGTCATCCGCTTCAACTACCCGCTTTCCGACCGCCTGCGTCAGCGTCTTGCCTACACGCTTGCCCAGAACCGGGTGGAGCAGGTGTTCTTCGGCGACAGCCGGTTCCTGCGTGACCAGTTGGGGACCTCCGTCAAGTCGTCGATCGAACAGCAGCTGATCTACGATGCCCGCGACAGCCGCCTTCGCCCGACCAGCGGATATTATTTCCTGCTGAGCACGGAGTTCGCGGGCGTCGGCGGTGACGTCCGCTTCATCAGCAACCGTTTGACGGCGGCGACCTACTGGCCCGTCTACAGCGACTGGGTTCTGTCGCTGACGTCGGAGGCCGGATACATCGACGGCCTGGGCAAGCAGGTCCGCATCAATGACCGCTTCTATCTGGGTGGTGACACGCTGCGCGGCTTCGAGCCGGGCGGCATCGGTCCCCGTGCCTTCGTCCTTGATACCGCCGGCAACCAGATCCAGTCCGATGAGGGAGAGGCCCTGGGCGGCAAGGTATTCACCCGGGCGAGTCTGGAACTGACCGTTCCGCTGGGCCTGCCGGAGGAGTTGGGGGTTACGGCCCATGCCTTCTCCGACGCGGGCACCCTGTCGGATTCGGGCCAGCGGGCCGAAGTGGGTGAGCGATTCCGGGACGATACCACCATCCGCTGGACGGCTGGCGTCGGTGTGTCCTGGCGGTCGCCCTTCGGGCCGATCCGCCTTGACCTCGCCTATCCGATCCAGAAGGAGGATTACGACCGGGTGGAGCAGTTCCGCTTCAGCTTCGGCACCCGGTTCTGACGGGGAAGGGGGCGGCATGACCGGCCGGCATCGGGCGATCCAATCCGCGGGACTGGTCTTGGCGGCGGTACTTGCGGTCTCTGCCGCGCCGGCTCAGCAGCCGGGGCCGGGGCGCACCGGCCAGGTGGTCCAACCCCCAGCCGCTGCCGCGGCCATCGCGGTTGTCGATGCGCAACTGGTGCTGCAGCGCTCCCTGGCGGCGCAGAGCATCACCAAGCAGCTGGATGCCCAGCGGGAAGCGCTGACCAAGGTCATCGCCGGACGGGAGGAGCAGCTCCGCCTGACCGAGCAGGATCTGGCCCGCCAGCGCCTGACCGTGGCGCCGGAGGAGTTCGAGACCAAGCGCCGCGCTTTCGAGCAGCAGGTGGCCGAAGTCCGGCGCCAGACCCAGGACCGGGCCCGCCAGTTGGATGTGGCGTTCAATGAGGCGCGGGAGAAGCTGCTGCGCGCCATCAACGACGTGGTGGCGGAAGTGGCCCGGGAACGGGCCGCGACCCTGGTGGTGCGCCGGGATGCCGTTCTGTTCCTGGCCGATCCGGGCTATGACATCTCCGAAACGGTGTTGACGCGGCTGAACGCCCGGCTTCCGGAAGTGACCGTCAACATCCCGAACTGATCTGAGACCTGAGAGAGGCGAGGCGTCCCATGCCGGATCCCCGGTTCTTCGAGCGGGCGGGGCCCTTCACGCTTGCCCATCTGGCATCGATCGCCGGGGCCACCCTGGCGGGGGAAGCGGACCCCGACCGGCTGGTCCAGGATGTGGCGCCGCTGGATACCGCCGGGCCCGGCCATCTGAGCTTTCTCGATAACCGCAAATACGCCGACCAGTTCGCCCGCAGCGGGGCCGGGGCGTGCTTGGTCCATCCCGATCTGGCGGCGCGGGCCCCGGCGGGCATGGCCCTTCTGGTGACGCGCAAGCCCTATCGCGGCTATGCCCTGTGCGCCCAGGCCTTTTATCCGGTCCCGGCACCGGCAAATGGCATTTCCCCGGCTGCCCATGTCCACCCCACCGCCCGCATCGGCGACGGGACGGAGTTGGCGCCCGGTGCCGTGGTGGAAGCAGGGGCGGAGATCGGTGTCGGCTGCCGGATTGCGCCGAACGCCGTGATCGGCCGCAATGTGCGCATCGGCACCGGCTGTGTCATCGGGGCCAATGCCTCCCTCTCCCACTGTATTCTTGGCGATCGGGTGGTGATCTATCCGGGTGCGCGGATCGGCCAGGACGGTTTCGGCTTCGCCATGGATGCGGCAGGCCATGTGCGCGTGCCGCAGTTGGGCCGGGTCATCATCGAGGATGATGTGGAGGTGGGCGCCAACACCACG
This sequence comes from Pseudomonadota bacterium, assembly GCA_046045995.1. Classification (GTDB taxonomy): domain Bacteria; phylum Pseudomonadota; class Alphaproteobacteria; order Azospirillales; family Azospirillaceae; genus Indioceanicola. Next base: position 2,517 of record JBJOKR010000117.1, read on the forward strand.
ATCGACCGCGGGGCCGGGCCGGACACGGTGATCGGCCGCGGCTCGATGATTGATAATCTGGTACAGATCGGGCACAACGTCACCCTCGGTCCGGGCTGCGTCATCGTGGCCCAGTCCGGCATCTCCGGAAGCACCCGGCTCGACCATCACGTCGTTCTGGCCGCCCAGGCCGGCATCACCGGCCATCTGCGCATCGGCGCAGGCGCCAGGATCGCCGCCCAGTCGGGCGTGATGCGGGATGTGGCGCCGGGGGAGCAGGTGGGGGGATCGCCCGCCGTGCCCGTCCGCCAGTGGCTGAAGCAGGTGGCGCTTCTGGGGAAATTTGTACGGGGTGGAAAGGGTGACCAAGGCGATGGACGCGACGGCGGACAATAAGAAGAATCTCGATACGCTCGACATCATGCGGATCATGCAGATGATTCCGCATCGGTATCCCATGCTTCTGGTCGACCGGATCATCGATATCGTTCCGGGCGAAAGCTGCACCGGCATTAAGAACGTCACCATCAACGAACCGTTCTTCACCGGCCATTTCCCCCAGCGCCCCGTCATGCCTGGGGTCCTGACCATCGAGGCGATGGCCCAGACCTCCGCTGTTCTGGTCATGCACACCATGGGCGACGTGGCGGAGGGCAAGCTGGTCTATTTCATGTCCATCGAGGAGGCGAAGTTCCGCCGCCCGATCGGCCCCGGCGACCGGATCGAGATCAAGGTCGCCAAGCAGCAGAACCGCCGGAACGTCTGGAAATTCAAGGGTGAGGCCTGGGTCGACGGCCAGCTCTGCACCGAGGCCGTGTATTCCGCCATGATCGTCATGGATAGCTGAACCGGCGATCCGTTCCCACCGATCCAGGACCGATAATGAGCGCAGACATCCATCCGACCGCCATCATCGACCCGGCGGCCCAGCTTGGCGAGGGCGTCGCGGTCGGCCCCTATTGTGTGGTCGGCCCCCATGTCCAACTGGGGGACGGGGTGCGCCTTGTCTCCCATGTCAGTGTGGACGGGCGGACGCGGATCGGGGCGGGCACCGTCGTCTATCCCTTCGCCTGCCTGGGCCATCCGCCCCAGGACCTGAAATACAAGGGGGAGCCGTCGGAACTGATCATCGGCGCCAACAACCGCATCCGGGAGCATGTCACCATGAACCCGGGCACGGAAGGCGGCGGCATGATCACCTCTGTCGGGGACAACGGCCTGTTCATGGTGGGCGTCCATATCGGCCATGATTGCCGGGTGGGCAATGGCGTTATCATGGCCAACAACGCCACCCTGGGCGGCCATGTGGAGGTGGGGGATTTCGCCGTCCTGGGCGGCCTGTCCGCCGTGCACCAGTGGGTGCGCATCGGCGCCCATGCCATGATCGGCGGCATGTCGGGGGTGGAGGCGGATGTCATCCCCTTCGGCCTGGTGAAGGGGGAGCGGGCGCATCTGGCCGGGCTGAACCTGGTGGGGCTGGAGCGGCGCGGCTTCCCGAAGGAGGAGATCAACGCCCTGCGCGCCCTGTTCCGTCAGCTGTTCCAGGGCGATGGCACCCTGGCGGAACGGATCGCGGCGGCGGAGGTCACCGGCGGCGGCTCCCTGGTCCGCGATCTGCTGGCCTTCCTGACGGGGCGGACGTCGCGGGCCCTGACCCTGCCGCCGCGCTGATCCATGGTCGGGCGGATCGGCATCCTGGCGGGCGGGGGCGATCTTCCCGCCCGTCTGGCCCAAGCCTGCCGGGAGGATGGCCGCGACGTCTTCATCATCGCTCTGGACGGGCAGGCGGACGCGGCGGAGCTTCCGCCCGAGGCGCCAGCCGCCTGGTACCGCATGGGGGCGGCAGGGGCGATCCTGGACCGGCTGAAGGCAGAACAGGTCACCGACATCGTCTTCGCCGGAAAGGTGCGCCGCCCCTCCCTGTCCGAACTGCGCCCCGATTGGCGCGCCGCCCAGGTCCTGGCCAAGGCCGGGGCCAAGGCGCTTGGCGATGACGGGCTGCTGCGCGCCGTGGCCAAGGTGCTGGAGGAGGAGGGGTTCCGCATCATCGGTGCCCATGATCTGGCCGGCGACCTGCTGACCCCCGTCGGGCTACTCACGCGCGCGGTACCGGACGCGCAGGCGGGGATCGACATCCGCCGCGGCGTGCTGGTCGCCACGTCCCTGGGTCGCCTGGATGTGGGCCAGGCCGTGGTGGTGCAGCAGGGCATCGTCCTGGGGGTGGAGGCGATTGAGGGCACGGACGCCCTGATCGCCCGTTGCGGCGCCCTGAAACGGGAGGGGCCTCCCCCTGTGCTGGTGAAGATGCGCAAACCCCAGCAGGACCGGCGCCTGGACCTTCCCGCCCTGGGCCCGGGCACCGTTGCCGCCTGCCGTGCCGCCGGCTTCGCTGGAATCGCGGCGGAGGCGGGGGGGACCCTGTTCCTGAACCGGGCGACCGCCATCGCCGCCGCGGATGAGGCCGGCCTGTTCATCCAAGGCGTCACACCCATTGGAACGGAGCCGGAATGACGGTCGCCCTTGTTCCACCCGTGCCGGATAATACAGAGGCGCCACTCGTCTTCCTGATCGCGGGCGAACCCTCCGGCGATGTGCTGGGGGCACGGCTGATGGCCGGGCTGAAGCAGGCAACGGGGGGGCATATCCGCTTCGCCGGCATCGGGGGGGAGCGCATGGTGGCGGAAGGGCTGGACAGCCTGTTCCCCATGGCGGAACTGACCCTGTTCGGCCTGGCGGAACTGCTGCCCAAGCTGCCGGGGTTGATCCGCCGCCTGAACCAGACCGTGGCCGCGGTGTTGCGCTTGCGGCCCGATGCCCTGGTCACCATCGATGCCCCGGATTTCTGCTTCCGCGTGGCGAAGCGGGTGAAGGCCGCCGGTGCCGACATCCCCCTGATCCACTATGTGGCGCCGACGGTCTGGGCCTGGCGGCCCGGGCGGGCGCGGAAGATCGCCGCATTCCTGGATCATCTGCTGTTGCTGCTACCCTTCGAGCCGCCCTATTTCCAGGCAGTCGGGCTGGACTGCACCTTCGTCGGCCATCCGGTGGTGGAAGGCGGGGCGGACAAGGGGGATGGCGACCGGTTCCGGGCCCGCCACGACCTGGCGCCGGAGACCCGGATACTGACCGTGCTGCCCGGCAGCCGGCGCAGCGAAATCAAGGTGTTGCTTCCCGATTTCAAGGCGACACTGGAACTGCTGCGCGACCGGCACCCGGATCTGCATGTGGTGGTGCCTACCGTGCCGGGGGTGGAGGCGGTGGTGCGGGCCGCGGTGGCTGACTGGCCCTTTCCCGTCACCATCGTCACCGGGGACGGGGACAAGTACGATGGCTTCGCCGCCGGCACCGCCGCCCTGGCCGCCAGCGGCACGGTCGCCCTGGAACTGGCCCTGGCGCGGTTGCCCACGGTCATCGCCTACCGCATCCATCCGCTGACTTACCGCCTTTACCGGCGGCTGATCCGGGTGCGCTATGTCAACCTGGTCAACATCATGCTGGACCGGCCGCTGGTGCCGGAACTATTGCAGCGGGACTGTGTGCCGGAAAACCTGGCAGCGGCGCTGGACCGGCTGCTGACCGATGCGGGGCAGCGTCAGGCCCAGATCGACGGGGTGGGGGAGGTGGCGCGCTGGCTGGGCCAGGGCGATGATCCGCCCAGCCTGCGTGCGGCCCGGGCGGTTCTGGCGGTCATGTCCAGAAGGCGATCAGCCCGACAGCCGTAATCCCCAGGCCGGCAGTCGCCAGCAGCATCAGGAACAGCCGCCAGCGCCGCAGGGCCGGGGGCAGGGGATTGTCATTGGCCGGAAAAGCCAAGGCCCCGCGCACCTGTCGCGGGGCCACGATATGGGCACGGTAGCGGGCGGCCGACCGTATGGGGCCGCCCGGACCGGGGGGATGGGACTTCCGCTCAGCCACGGTCGTCCAGCGGCACATAGGACCGCTGGGTTGCACCGGTGTACAGCTGACGCGGACGGCCGATCTTCTGCACCGGATCCTCGATCATCTCCTTCCACTGGCTGATCCAGCCGACGGTGCGGGCCAGGGCGAACAGCACGGTGAACATGCTGGTCGGGAAGCCGATGGCCTTCAGGATGATGCCCGAATAGAAGTCCACATTCGGGTACAGCTTTTTCTCGATGAAGTACTCGTCCTGAAGGGCGATGCGCTCCAACTCCACCGCGATGTCCAGCAGCGGATCATCCTTGATGCCAAGGGTGGTCAGCACTTCGCTGCAGGTCTTCTGCATCACCTTGGCGCGCGGATCGTAGTTCTTATAGACCCGGTGGCCGAAGCCCATCAGGCGGAAGCTGTCGTTCTTGTCCTTGGCGCGGCGGATGAACTCGGGGATCCGCTCTACCGACCCGATTTCCTGCAGCATCTTCAACACGGCTTCGTTCGCCCCGCCATGGGCGGGACCCCAGAGGGAGGCGATGCCGGCGGCGATGCAGGCGAAGGGATTGGCCCCCGACGACCCGGCCAGACGGACGGTGGAGGTGGAGGCGTTCTGCTCGTGATCGGCATGCAGGATGAAGATCCGGTCCATCGCCTTGGCGATGACGGGATCCACCTTGTACGGCTCGCACGGGACCGCGAAGGTCATGTGCAGGAAATTCTCCGCATAGCCCAGGTCGTTGCGCGGATAGATGAAGGGCTGGCCGACCGAATACTTGTAGGCCATGGCGGCGATGGTCGGCATCTTCGCGATCAGGCGATGGGATGCGATCATCCGCTGCTTCGGATCGTTGATGTCCGTGCTGTCATGATAGAAGGCAGACAGGGCGCCGACGACGCCGCACATGATCGCCATCGGGTGGGCATCGCGGCGGAAACCACGGAAAAAGTTGGACAGCTGCTCATGCACCATCGTGTGGCGGGTGATGGTGTACTCGAACTCCTTCTTCTCCGCCGCGCTTGGCAGCTCCCCATGGAGCAGCAGGTAGCAGACCTCCATGAAGTCGCTGTTTTCCGCCAGTTCCTCGATCGGGTAGCCGCGGTGCAGCAGGATGCCCTCATCCCCGTCGATATAGGTGATCTTCGACTCGCACGACCCGGTGGAGGTGAAGCCGGGGTCGTAGGTGAAGCATCCGGTCTCGCCGTAGAGCTTGCGGATGTCGATGACGGCCGGGCCGGTCGAGCCGCCGATCACCGGCATCGTCACGGTCTTGCCGGTCCGATTGTCGGTCAGGGTCACCGTATCGGCAGGAGGAGGTGTCGTCTGGCTCATTTCGGCTCGTCCTTGCTTCTTGTCAGCGGGGCGCGGGGCCCGATTTCCTGGATGGCTGGCGGAGTTTAGTGCTGTGCAGCATGGAAGGCAACGCACCACCGGGTTAGTTCACCCCCGGCTGGCGACATCGCCCATGCGGCCCAGGGTCTCCTCCCGACCCAGGATCTCCGCCACATCGAAAATGGGGGGGGAGACGGTGGAACCGGTCAGGGCCGCGCGCAGGGGCTGGGCCACCTTGCCCAGCTTCTGCCCCGTCTTTTCCGCGTAGTCCCGCACCACCTGCTCCAGCCCCACCGCCGACCAGTCGGTGGCTGCGGCGAACAGGCTGTGCAACTCACCCACCATGGCCCGCGCTTCCGCCGTCAACAGGGCGGCGGCCTTTTCGTCCAGGGCCAAGGGGCGGGCGGCGAACAGGAACAGGGCCCCGTCGGCCAGTTCCACCAGGGTCTTCACCCGCGGTTTGAAGCCCGGTATGGCGCGCTGCAACATCGCCCGCTCCCCTTGGTTCAGCATGCGGCCCAGCTTCGCCTCCACGAACGGCAGGGTGAGATCCAGCAGGCGGGCATCCTCCGTCTGGCGGATGTAATGGCCGTTCAGATTGTCCAGTTTGGCGAAATCCAGCCGCGAAGGGGACCGGCCGATGCCCTCCAGGTTGAACCACTCGATAGCCTGGGCCGTGGGGATGATCTCGTCATCGCCATGGCTCCAGCCCAGGCGCAGCAGGTAGTTGCGCATGGTCTCCGGCAGGTAGCCCATGTCGCGGTAGGCATCCACGCCAAGGGCGCCGTGCCGCTTGGACAGCTTCGCCCCGTCCGGCCCGTGGATCAGGGGCACATGGCCGAATTCCGGCGGGGTCCAGCCCATGGCGTGGTAGATCTGAAGCTGGCGGAAGGTGTTGGTCAGGTGATCATCGCCGCGCACCACATGGGTCACGCCCATGTCATGGTCGTCCACCACCACGGCCAGCAGGTAGGTGGGCGTGCCGTCGGACCGCAGCAGGATCATGTCGTCCAACTGCTGGTTCTGGACCCGCACCTCCCCCTGCACATGGTCCTTGACCACCGTCTCCCCCGTCTGGGGCGCCTTCAGCCGGATCACCGGGGCGACGCCGGCGGGTGCGTCGGCCGGGTCGCGGTCGCGCCAACGCCCGTCATAGCGGATGGGCAGGCCCTTGGCCTTCTGCTCCTCCCGCATGGCGTCCAGCTCCTCCGGGGAGGCATAGCAGCGATAGGCGTTGCCAGTCGCCAGCATCTCCGCCACCACGGCGGCATGGCGGTCCTTGCGGGCGAACTGGCTCACCGCTTCCCCGTCCCAGTCCAGGCCCAGCCATTTCAGCCCGTCCAGGATGGCATCCACGGCCTCCTGGGTGGAACGGGCCCTGTCCGTATCCTCGATCCGCAGCAGGAAGCGGCCGCCATGGCGCTTGGCGAAAAGCCAGTTGAACAGGGCGGTGCGCCCGCCACCGATATGCAGGAAGCCGGTGGGGGACGGCGCGAAACGGGTCACGACGGTCATGGCGGATGCAATTTCCATGTGTATGCTAGGGATGTGTCGGCGGCTGGTTTAGCACAGCGGGGATCAAGATGCATCACGGCGGGCCCGCGTCATGACCAGCATCACCACCGGCTTCGCCTCGGGCATCACCCCCGGCATCGCGCAGGCCCCCGACGACGGGGCGCCGATCGAGGGCTTTCCCCAGGGTGCGGACCTTGACCTGTACGCCCCTCCACGCCGGCGCACCCCCATGGAGCGGGTGCGCGACTGGCTGGATGCCCGGATCGCGGGGGAAAGCGGGCGTCACATCCTCTGGGCGCCGGTGGGCATCGGCATCGGCATTGTCGGCTACTTCGCGCTTGCGCGGGAGCCGCATCCGGGCTCCGGCCTTCTGGCCCTGGTGCTGTCCTCGCTGATGCTGGCGGCCCGGTTCGGCTGGCTGCGGCGGATCGGGCTGGTCCTGCTGCTGCTGGCCATCGGGTTCGGGGCGGGACAGATCCGCACAAACATGGTCGCCAGCCCCCTCCTGACGGTGGAGACCCGGCCCACCCTGGTGGAGGGGCGGGTGATCGCGGTGGACCGGCTGGAGAAGGGCCAGCGGGTGCTGCTGGGCGATGTGGTGGTGGAACGGCTGGCGGCGGACCGCACGCCCGCCCGGGTCCGCCTGCGCCTGAAGCCCAGTGACACGGGCGCGGTGCCCGAACCGGGGGAGCGCATCCGCCTTCTGGCCATCCTGACGCCGCCGGGCGATCCGGCCGAGCCAGGTGCCTATGATTTCCGGCGGCATGCCTTCTTCCAGCGGATCGGGGCCGTGGGATTCGCCCTGCGCGATGTGGAACACCTGCCCACGCCGCCGCCGGAAGGATGGCAGGCGGTCACCATCGCCGCCCAGAAGCTGCGCACGGCCATCGCCGACCGAGTGGCGCTGCATCTGGCGGGGCCGGAGGGGGCGGTGGCGACGGCCCTGCTGACCGGGCAGACCACCGCCATCCCGGACTCGGATCTGGAAGCCATGCGCATCTCCGGCCTTCAGCATCTGCTTTCCATTTCCGGCCTGCATGTGGGGCTGGTTGCGGGGTTGGTCTTCGCCGGGCTGCGGGCGGCGATGGCTCTCGTGCCCCCGCTGGCCCTGCGCTACCCGATCAAGAAATGGGCAGGGGCCGCGGCCCTGCTGGCGGCCTTTGCCTATATGCTGCTGGTGGGTGCCCCGGTGCCGACCCAGCGGGCGGTGCTGATGACGGCGATCATGCTTCTTGCCGTGCTGCTGGACCGCAACCCGTTCTCCATCCGCGTTGTGGCGGCGGCGGCGGTCGCGGTGATGCTGGCCCAGCCGGAGGCGCTGGTGGGTCCCAGTTTCCAGATGTCCTTCGCCGCCGTCATCGCTCTCATCGCCGGGTATGAGGTGATCCGCAACCGCTTGGTCGCGGACAAGGAGACGGGGCCAATCGGGCGCGCCTGGCTCTACCTGGTCGGACTGTCTGCGACATCCCTTCTGGCCGGCACGGCGACCATGCCCTACGCCATGTTCCACTTCCAGCAGATGGCGAATTACGGGGTCCTGGCCAATCTGCTGGCCGTGCCGATCACCAGTTTCTGGGTCATGCCCTTCGGCTTGATCGCCCTGATCCTGATGCCGTTCGGGCTGGAGGGCTGGGCCGTGCAGGCCATGGGCTGGGGTGTCACCGGCATCCTGTGGACGGCCCATGCGGTCGCAGCCCTGCCGATGGCGGCGTTCCAGGTGCCGGCCATGCCCATCTGGGGCCTTGCCCTGATCAGTCTGGGCGGGCTCTGGCTTGTGATCTGGCGGGGGGCTTGGCGGGTCGCGGCGCTGCCGGTGATCCTGCTGGGATTCGCCACCCCCTGGCTGGCGGTGCGGCCGGATATCCTGATCGCCGGGGATGGCGGTCTGGTGGGCCTGCGGGCACCCAACGGCATCCTTCACCTTTCCAGCGCGCGAACCGGGCGGTTCGAGGCTGAAATCTGGGGGGAGCGGGACGGAATGGCCGAACCGCTGCCCGCCTGGGGCCCGACCGGGGCGGAGGATGGTTGGGTCCGGTGCGATCCTTCCGCCTGCATCGCCCGGGTGAAGGGCTGGACCATCGCCCAGGTGCGTCGGGCGGATGCCCTGGCGGAGGATTGCCGGAATGCGGATATCGTCATCACCCGGGTGGAGGTAGGGCGGAGACCGCGGGAAGATGCCGGTTCCGCCCGGACCGGTGCCCGGGCTGACCGGCCCGCGGCTGATCCCGGGACTACCCGCTGTGCCGCCCCCGTCATCGTCGCGCCGACGGATCTGGAGCGCCACGGGGCCCATGCCCTGTATCTGCCCGACCAGAGCGCCGATCCGGGCGAGCCGTTGAACCTCGAAACAGTGCGGATCGAGACGGTGCGCCAGGGTCGTGGTCACCGCCCCTGGAACTGACCGGAAAGGACGTGGACGAAACGCCGCCCATGCGGGGTGCTGACGCGCCGACGCGCCCCGGCCCCTCCGCGGCTCAGTACTTCCGGATCAGCCCGACCAAGCGGCCCTGGATGCGGACACGGTCGGCGCCGAAGACGCGGGTTTCATAACTCGGGTTGGCGGGCTCCAGGGCGATGGAATTGCCCTTGCGCCGGAGGCGTTTCAGCGTCACCTCCGCCTCATCCACCAGGGCGACGATGATCGTTCCGTTTTCCGCCATTTCACAGCGCTGGATGATCACGGTGTCCCCGTCCAGGATACCGGCATCGACCATGGAATCGCCCGCGACCTCCAGCGCGTAATGCTCCCCCGTCGCCAGCATGGCGGAGGGGATGTCGATGCTGGTGGAATTGTCGCGCATCGCCTCGATCGGCAGACCGGCGGCAATCCGGCCATAAAGCGGCAGGGACACCGCCTCCGCATCCGGATGGCTTTCCCGCCCGGTCAGGGCGGCGCGGAAATCGCCCCGGATGACATTGGGCCGGAACCGGGGCGCATCCTCCGCCATCGCTGGAACAAGGGCGGGGGCCTGGACAGGCGGTGCCGCAGCGGCCGTAGGCGCTGTGCCGCGGACGGCCGTTCCCACCTGATCGGGCAGGCGCATCACCTCCAGCGCGCGGGCGCGGTGGGGCAGGCGGCGGATGAAGCCCCGCTCCTCCAGCCCTGTGATCAGGCGGTGGATACCCGATTTGGATTTCAGGCCCAGGGCATCCTTCATCTCATCGAAGGAGGGGGAGACGCCGCCGGCCTGGAGCCGCTCATTGATGAAGAGCAGCAGCTCCTGTTGCTTGCGAGTCAGCATGTCGCCCCCTCCTGCCGTTGAGACACAAGATCTGGAACAATCCCGGAACACATAAGCATGTTCTAGTTTAGTTCCGGCCGCTCGTCAAGCAACGTTGCGGCTGTGTTCTCATTTTCGGTCCAGGGTGGTTGCCTGCATTCCGTGCCCACAAGGCCCGGGTCAGACAGTGTCCAGGGGGATGACCCGCACTGGCGCCCCTGCGGGTGCCGCCGGTGCATGGGGCGGGCGGATCAGCAGCCCGTCGCACCGGGCCAGCGTGGCGACCATGCTGCTGTCCTGCACCGGGAACGGGGTGGCGACCAGCCGACCCGCATCGTCCCGGGACAGGCGGGCACGCAGGTAATCCTCCCGCCGGTCATTGGCCGCAAAATCGGAACCGGCCATGGCGGGCACCTCCACCGGTCCCACCGCCGCCTCTCCCAGCAGGCTGCGGATCAGGGGGCCGACGAACAGCACGGCGCAGACCAGGGCGGAGACGGGGTTGCCCGGCAGGCCCATGACCGGCATCGCCCCCAGGCGCCCCACCATCAGCGGCTTGCCCGGGCGCATGGCGATCTTCCAGAACTCCAGCGCAAGGCCCCGGTCGGTGAGGACGGAGCGGACCAGGTCATGCTCCCCGACGGAGACACCGCCCGTGGTCAGCAACAGATCACAGCCAGCGGCGGCATCCAGACGTTCACTTAAGCTTTCCACCGAGTCCCGGGCGATGCCCAGATCGACCGGCTCACCGCCCAGGGTGCGGATCAGGGCGGCCAGGGCCATGCCGCTGCTGGAGATGATCTGCCCCGGCCCCAGGGGATCGCCCGGCATGGCCAGTTCATCGCCGGTGGCCAGGATGGCAACCCGGGGGCACCGACGCACCATCAGCCAGGGCGTGTTCATGGCGGCGGCCAGGGCGATGTCCCGGGCGGTGAGGCGGCGACCGGCATGCAGGCCGATGTCACCGTGGCGGAAATCCAGACCGGCCCGGCGGATATGGCGCCCCGGCGCCACCGACTCGCGGACCAGGACCGTGTCCCCCTGATCGGTGCAATCCTCCTGCAGGACGATCGCGTCCGCCCCGTTGGGGACCTGCCCGCCGGTGAAGATGCGCACGGCTTCCCCCGGCCCGACATTGCCCGGGAAGGGTGCGCCGGCGGGGGCGGTGCCGATGCGGCGCAGGGAAACCGGAACCGAAACGATATCCGCAGCCCGGACCGCCCAGCCATCCATGGCGGAGGTATCGGCGGGCGGGGAAGTGAGGCGGGCTGTGACGTCCGCCGCCAGGACCCGGCCCGCCAAGTCGGTCAGGGCCACCTGCTCCGCCGGAACAGGGCGGGCCAGGGCCAGCAGGCGCTGCCGGGCTTCCGTTACCGATATCATGGGGCCACCGGGATCATGGCTGTTCCGGCCCCGCAACGACATCCGTTGGCGACCAGTCGCCGCTTTTGCCGCCGGTCTTCCGCACCAGCCGGATATCGCCGATGGTCATGCCGCGGTCGGCGGCCTTGCACATGTCGTAGATGGTCAGGGCGGCGACGCTGACGGCGGTCAGCGCCTCCATCTCCACACCGGTCCTGCCCTTCAGCTTGACCGTGGCCTCGATCTCCACCGCCGATCCCGGCTCATCCAGGGTGAAATCCACCATGGCCTTGGTGATCGCCAGTGGGTGGCAGAGGGGAATCAGCTCGGATGTCTTCTTCGCCGCCATGATCCCGGCTAGCCGGGCCACCGACAGCACATCGCCCTTCTTCACCTGACCATCGCGGATCAGGGCGAAGGTCGCCGCCTCCATGGTCACCCGGCCGCGGGCGGTCGCCACCCGCTCCGTCTCTGCCTTGTCGGAAACGTCCACCATGGCGGCGTTGCCTGCGGCATCGAAATGGGTGAGGGGGGATTTGGCCTTATCGGTCATAGGCTTAGGCGGCGGTGTCGAGACGGGCTGACAACAATTCCCGGGTGGCGGCCGTCACATCGGGCCGGACCATCAGGCTTTCGCCCACCAGGAAGCGCCGTGCCCCGCAGCAGGCCAGCCGAGCGAGATCGCCGGGTCCATGGATGCCGCTTTCCGCCACCAGGTCGCGGCCAGGCGGAACCTGGGCGGCCAGGTGTTCCGTCGTCGCAAGATCGACCGCCAAGGTCTTGAGATTGCGGTTGTTCACGCCCAGAAGGCCGGAGGGAAGGCGCAGCGCGCGTTCCATCTCCGGGGCGTCATGCACCTCAATCAGCACATCCATCCCCAATCCCACGGCGACGGCATGCAGTTCCGCCGCTTGGGCATCCGACAGACAGGCCATGATCAACAGGATGCAGTCCGCCCCCAGGGCACGGCTTTCCACGATCTGATAAGGATCGATCATGAAATCCTTGCGCAGGGCCGGCAGGTCCACCGCCGCCCGTGTCTCCTCCAGATAGGCATCCGCCCCCTGGAAATACGGTTCATCGGTCAGGACGGAAAGGCAGGTGGCCCCGCCGTCGCGATAGGCGCGGGCCAGGGTGGCCGGGTCGAAATCCGCACGGATCAGGCCCTTGCTGGGACTTGCCTTCTTGATCTCCGCGATCAGGCCCCAGCGCCCGTCGGCCACGGACTTGGCGAGAGCCCGGGCGAAACCCCGCGGCGGGGACTGGGCGGCGGCGGCGGCTTCCACTGCGGCCATGGGGTGGCGGGCCTTGCAGCGGGCCACATGCTCCGCCTTGTCGGCACAGATGCGGGCGAGGACGTCGGGTGTGCTCATTCTTCCGTCACGATCTCGCGATGGGTTATCTCAACCAGCCGGTCCAGAGCATGCTGCGCCCGGCCGCTGGCGATGGATTCGGCGGCCTGCGCCGCCCCTTCCCTCAGGTCCGTTGTCCGCCCGGCGACGATCA
>JBJOKR010000118.1:0-15304 GCA_046045995.1 Pseudomonadota bacterium
CGATGGGCATGCTGATGCCGAAGCGCGCCAGACCGTAACCGGCGGCGAACCCGCCCAGCACCCCGCCCAGGGCCACCACCAGCATCAGCGCCTGCAACCGCTCCGCCTGGGCGCTGGCGGCATCGGATACGGCCGTAGCCTTCGCCGACAGATGCTCCGCCACCGCCCGGATGCGGGTCTGTAGCTCCACCGCCGCGGCCCGACTGCGCAGCGCGCTGTCCCGGATCCGGGCCTGGGCATCGGACAGGACCACTTCCGCGCTTGCCGCCTCCGCCACCTGCAGGGTGTCGTCCAACTCCACCATATAGGCGCGGTACCCCGCCTCCGCCTGCTCCAGCAGGGCCTTGCCCTCCCGGTCGTCGGCGGCGTCCAGCCCGGCGCGCAGGCGGGCGATGCGGTCGGTATAGCGGGCCCGCTCCTCCTCCACCGCGGCGCGCACATCGCGCAGCTGGTCGGCCGAAGGATCGGCGGCCATCCGGAACTCCGCCCGGTTCAGGGCGATGACGTTCTGGTTTGCCCGCGCCGCCGTCAGCGACAGGTTGCCCGCCGCATCGATGAGGTTCGTTGCCTTGCTGAGGCGGTCCAGCCCGATCAGGCCGACGGCGGCGACAATGGCCGTCACCAGGGTCAGCAATCCGACCAGGAGCAGAAGCTTGTGCAGGATCTTGATGCGGGACAGCGACATGGTTGCCTCTTCCGGTTCCAGGATTATCCGGACGGAGATGGTGGCAAAACCGGGGTGGGGCAGGGGAATGGGGGTATAACTTTTCGTTCTATGCACTTTTGGAGAGCCGAGATAGGACGAAGGCATAACAATGATCGTATAGTTCCGGTGTTGGCAGGGATGTCCCGATCGGCATCCCTGGAGCTGCCCCATGGCCCTGTTCTCCCGCCCGGCGGCACCCGCCACGGCCGATCTGGTGCTGGAGGCCAGCACCCCTTATGGCCGGCACTGGAGCGGGGTGGACATTCCCGCCTCCACCCGCGTGCTGGCCGATCCCGGGCGGTTGCTGGCCGACGGGGATGTCATCACCGTCCATGACCGGCGGACCGGGGCGCGGCGCTTCCTGCTGCGGGTGGCCGGGCGGGAGGGGGAGATGGTGCGTATCGCCTGGCTGGGTCGGGACGGGGGCTGACCATGGTGCCGCCTGTTTCCGGCCTTGGCCCCGCCGCCGGGCCGGTGCCCTACCTCGTGCCCCACCCCGTGCCCCGCATCGTCATCCTGGGGACCGGCGTCGCCGGATTGGAAGCGGCACGCGCCCCGGGCGGGGCGCCGGTGCGGGTGACCGCCTGGCCCGCCTGGATTCTGTGGGCCATCCGGCATGTCTACCTGCTGGTGGGGTTCGAAAAGCGCCTGCTGGAGACGGTGCAGTGGCTGTGGCGTTACCTGACTTACCAGCGCGGAGCGCGGCTGATCACCGAAACGGATGAACGGCCGGATGCTCCGCCCGACTTTGGCAGCGGGAGGGGATGGGAATGCCCGATAGGGATGGCGGCATGGCACGGGGGGCACTTGCGGGGTTCCTCGCCACCGTGCCGATGACGGCGGCGATGACACTGATGCACCACCGCCTGCCGGGGGATGCGCCGGGTCCCCTGCCGCCGGTGGCGATCACCCGTGGGCCGTTGCGCCGGGCAGGGCGTGCCCGGCGTAACGGCACCCCGGCTCCGATCCCGGTGAATTTGGCACCCCTGACCCTGGCCGCCCATTTCGGCTACGGTGCCGTAACCGGGGCCCTGTGGCCGCTTTGGCGCCGAGCCTGGGGACAGGAGAGCGGGGGAAGGGTGGATTCGGGTGCCGCCTTTGGCTTGGCGGTCTGGGGGGCCAGCTATCTGGGCTGGGTGCCGGCCATGGGGTTGCTGCCGCCGGTCGGGCGCCATGCCGCCGGGCGGGTCGGGCTGATGCTGGCTGCCCATCTGGTCTGGGGTGTCGCCTTGGCCGCCGCCGACCGCGACCTGGCCCCCCAGCCATCGGGAGCATGCAGGACAAGGCGGTGACAACCGGGCGGGCGGGTCCGGCCCATCCCTGCGGACGTCGGGAGGCCCTTTTCCCATCCCAGCCCGGCCCACCCCAAACCGCCCTGGTCCCGCCCGTACTATCGGGGCGCCTGCCAGGCGACGATGACCCGTGTCCCCAGATCCGGCTCCGCCACCAGGGTCAGATCCGCACCGATACGGTCCGCCCGCTCCCGCATGCCGAACAGTCCCATGCCAAGGGAGCCGGGCGCCAGGGCGCCCGGCGTGAAGCCGACACCGTCATCGGCGATCTCCAGGATGACCGGACCTTGGGAAGGCTGCCGCAGGGCCACGATGATCCGCCGGGGCCGGCCATGTCGGACGGCGTTGGTCACCGCCTCCTGCGCGATGCGCAGCATCTCATCCTCCACCGGATCGGGCAGGGTGCCGGTGCCGTCGATCTCCAGATCGAAATGGATGGGACTGGCGATCCGTTCCATCTCCACCAGGGCCCGCAACGCCTCCCCCAGGCCGGCGGTCCCCTCCAGCAGCCCCGGCCGCAGGGCCTGGACCGACCGGCGTGCCTCCATCAGATTGCGGCGGGCCAGTCCTTCCACCATGTCCAGCAGGGTCGCCGCCCGGCTGGACAGGGCGTGCCGCTCCCGGGCAATGGTCTTCAGGTTTATCAGGATGGCAGCGAAACCCTGGGCCAGGGTGTCATGGATCTCCCGTGCCATCCGGTTCCGCTCCTCCGCTACCGCCAGTCGCCGCTGCTCCTGCATCAGGCAGGCCAGACGGATGGCAAGGGCCGCTTGCTCCGCAAGGGTGCGGCAGTGGGCCACCGCAGCCTCATCCGGCGGGATCCAGATGCGGTAGCAGAGGCTGAGGATCCCGAAGACCTGACCGCCCACGACCAACGGCAACGCCGCCACCCTGCGGTGGCCGACCTTCCGGTGCCAGGCCAGCGCCTCCGGATTCGCGTCTGGCGGCGGATCGTCCAGATCCGCCCACAGGATGCAGCTGGTACCGGCCAGCAACGGGGCCGTGGCGGTCTGGGACAACGGGATGCCGTTTCGCCAGCCGGCCCCGTCCGTTTCCGCACTCAGCGGGTGGATGTCACCATCCATCACCAGCATGATCTGTCGAAGCACCGATCGTTCCACATCCAGTTGGAACAAGCCGACGGTGTCGGCTCCGCTGATGGCGGCGCAACTGCGCAGGACATCGCGGACCAGTTCCTGGGGATCTCCACCGGCCGACAATCGGGCCAGCGCATGGGAGACGGCATCCGCCGCCAGGGCCGCGGTGCCCGAAGGACACGGTGCCGACGGTGTCGAAGGTGTCGACGGTGCGGCGGCGGCCGCCTCCTGCCGACCGGTTGTGCCGTCGGGTTCCTGCGGCATGCACCGCCCCTCCGGTTGTTTCCCGGCATCCGCCATGGCCGTCATCCCCCGGGGGCCGGGCAGGGGCCCGGCGTCGACGGCGACATTGGCCTGCCGCGAGGCAAGTCAACCCCGCCGCAGCACCGGACCGGCAGATTCCGCCCTGCGACGTCCCCTCTGTCAATTTTTCCTTACGTCGGATATTGTATTCATCCGGATCGACATCAATCCATCGTCCCTTGTCTTCTCCATCACAGGCTACCGTACCGCTGTAGCGCTGAAAGCTCCGATGCTCGACAACAGCGATGCCGCCCTTGCCGTGGATGTGGCGGAGGACACGCGCCTCCGGGTGCTTCTGGTGGATGACCATGCGATCTTCCGCCGGGGGCTTGCCGCCCTGTTCGAGGACAATACCGAATTCCGCGTGGTCGGCGAAGCTGGCAACGGGGCGGAGGCGATGCGCCTCCATGCCGCCCTGGCGCCCGACCTGACCCTGCTGGATCTCCGCATGCCGGAGATGGAGGGGGCAGAGGTGGTCCGCCGCATCCGGGAGGAAGCTCCCGCCGCGCGGATCATCATCCTGACCACCTTCGATACGGATGAGGATATCGAGAGGGCGTTGAAGGCCGGGGCCAAGGCCTATCTGCTGAAGGACCTGAGTGAAGCCGAACTGCTTGACTGTCTGCGGGAAGTGGCGGCGGGGCGGACCTATGTGCCCTTTCCCATTGCCGCCAAGCTGGCCGAGCGCCTGACCCAGGTGCAGCTCACCCAGCGGGAGATGGCGGTGCTGAAACACATGGCCGAAGGATTGGCCAACAAGAGCATCGCCGCCCGCCTCGCCATAAGCGACGCGACGGTGAAGGTTCATGTCACCAACCTGTTCCAGAAGCTCCAGGTGAACAGCCGGACGGAAGCAATCGCCGTCGCCGTGCGCCGCGGTCTGGTCCGTATCGATTGACAAACATTCCACCGCTGCCGGGGCTGGATCACGCGCTTCAATCTTGAAGTTAAGAAACAGAGAGAAATCGCGGGATAGGTCTCGGACATCGTGTCTATGACGTGTTCCGGCTTCTGCCGGATGGTTGCCTTGCCCCCCCGATGACATATCGATGGGGCAAGCCGACGGGAGACGCGCTATGACCCTGCCTACCGTGCCTGGTGCCATCGAGCCTGTCCATGCGGCGGATTTCCGGTCCATCGCCTCCCTCACCACCCCTCTCGCCGATCCGGTCGCCGGTTCGGTCATGGAGGGGATGGCCGGCACCCTGGTGGCCGATCCTGTCGGGATGCCACTTCCCCCCGGCCCGGCACATGGCTTCCCCCCCGGGTTCGGCGACATGCCGCACGTCGCGCAGGAGGTTCGGGGGAGCGCCTCCCTGCTGACGGCAAGCCATCTGGTCGGACCGCCGTCGGGCGTCGCCCTGCTGGCTGTCAACCTGGACCGGATCGTTACCGTCACCTCGCGGGAACCGCGGCAACCGGTCCTCGCCTTGCGCCGCCACGGGGCCTTGTACCTGGGTGGGCCGATGGGGCCGCTGTCCTTCGACCGGCCGGCCAGCCTGCTGCTGGTGCATCTGCCGGCCCTGGCGGCGGGATCACCGGGGCTGCACCGGGTGGAGGCGGATGGGGCGCTGTGGTCGATCGCCTGCGATCTGGCCGCCGCCTGCGCGGAAGCGGCCGGCCGCGACCGGACGGCTCCCCTTGTCGCGGCGGTGAGGGGGCGGCTCTCGGACCTTCTGGCCGGCCAGGGCCCCGGTTCCGCCGCAGCGGCCACCGCCTGCCTTCAGCCCTACAAGGTGAAGCAGATCCGGGCCCATGTGGAAGCGCATATGGCCGAACCCTTCCGCCTGGACCGGCTGGCGGAGATCGCCTGTTTGAGCCGCTATCATTTCTGCCGCAGCTTCAAGATGGCGACCGGGATGACACCCCTGGAGTTCGTTACGGAAATGCGGGTGGAGCGGTGCCGTCAGTTGATCCTGTGCGGCGACGACGGCCTGGCGGAGATCGCCGTCGCCTGCGGCTTCGCCAGCCAGTCCCACATGACCACCACCATGCGCCGCCTGCAGGGCGTAACCCCCGGCCGCCTGCGCCAGATGCACGGCCGGGCGGCCACCCCCTGCGCCGCGTAAGGGTGGGGACAGGGGCCCGCGCGGATCGGTCGGACCGAGGACTGTCCGTGCAACACGGTGGAGAGCGCTTTCGCCGCTGTTCCACATCAGCCGACGCTGATTCGCTCCCCGCGTACGGAGGCATGCCCAGGTGTGGGCACAGGCGCCCGTGACAAACCTGATTGCAGGTGGATGCGTCCGGCGGACTGATAACAAAACCGGAAGTATTGGCGGACCCGACGAGATTCGAACTCATGACCTCTGCCTTCGGAGGGCAGCGCTCTATCCAGCTGAGCTACGGGTCCATGCCATGGGGCTCGGGGTCTGACCCCCGGAGCGGCGCGCACCATAGCGCAGGGGATCGCGGCATGCAAACCCTCCGATGCGGGCCGGGGTGTATTTTTTTGACTGGCGTCGGTGTCGGTTTCCTCCGCCCGGCGGAAGCCTGGCCTGCCGGTCAGGGTGCCCGGGGGGTTGGGTAGCGGATGGCGATGATCTCGAGCTCCTCCGCCCCGGCGGGGGTGCGGACGGTGACCAGGTCGCCCACCCGTGCCTTCAACAGGGCGCGGGCGATGGGGGAGATCCAGCTGATCCGGCGGCCCTGGTCGGCGGGGGTCGGCGCGGGGGTTGGGACAGGGGTTGCCGCAGAGATTGACCCAGCGGAAGACCCGGCGGCTGACGGGGTGTCGGGCCCGTCTCCCGCCAGGCCTGCGGCGTCCAGCATGGCGGTGGCGGCGCGGACATGGTCATCGGCCATGCCATCGGCCATATCCTCCGCCATGTCATCGAGGACGTCGTCAGTGTCGTCGGTATCGGTCCCGTCCCCGCCCTCTCCAGCCCCGTCCACCCCTGGGCCGGCGGTTGCCGAGGCAAGGGCCGAGCCAGTGGCCGAAGCAGGGGCCGATGGAGCGGACAGCGCCACCGCCGCGGCGTCGGGGCCCGGGTGGTCGG
The DNA here is from genome assembly GCA_046045995.1 of Pseudomonadota bacterium. GTDB lineage: Bacteria > Pseudomonadota > Alphaproteobacteria > Azospirillales > Azospirillaceae > Indioceanicola. Next base: position 6,398 of record JBJOKR010000118.1, read on the forward strand.
TTTCGTCGGTGCCGACGATGGTGACCGTCACCTCCGTATCGTCCTCCCGCACATAGGTGACGGTGGCGCCGAAGAAGATTTGGTCGCGCCGGGGCTGGGCGGCGGGGTCCACCACCTCCGCCATCTCCAACCGTTTGGTCAGGAAGCGGATGCGGCGATCGATCTCCCGCAGGCGCTTCTTGCCGTAGATGTAATCCCCGTTTTCCGACCGGTCCCCGTTGCCGGCGGCCCAGGACACCACCTCCACCACCTTCGGCCGCTCCACCCGCAGCAGGTGGCGCAGCTCCGCCTGCAGCCGGGCGAAGCCGGACGGCGTGATGTAGTTCTTGGGCGGCGGGGCGGCGGCGACCATGGACGGCGCGCTGCCGGCTGCGCTGCGGGGACCGGAAGGGCGGCGCATGGGCGGGGACCGGGGGCGGGAGACGGGGAGGGGGCGGGAGACGGGCAGGATCAGGGGCGGACGGCGAAAAGCAGGTCGCAGCTGCGCGAGCCCGTGCCCCGATCGGTGAAGCGCAGGATCAGGCCCTGGCCATCGGCCACGGGCAGTTCCGCCACCTGGCCGGGGGTGAGGTTCAGGCTTTCGCTGCTGCGGGCCGACCGGCTGTCCGTGGCGCTGTAGGACAGGGTGCAGCGGCGGTTGCCCTCATTCTGGATCAGGGCGGTGCCGGGGCCGGCGATCTTGAATTCGTAGGTGCCGCCCCGTTCGAAATCCACCCGGCCGCGGCAGGGGTTGGCGGGGCCGATGTCGCACCCGAACTCCCCCCCCGGGGCGGGCGGGGCGGTATCCTGTGCCCCGGCCGGAAGGGCCGTCAGCAGCAACGGAAGGATCAGCAGGGCGGCAGGGCGGGAAAGGCGCATGGCGGGGGCGTGTCCGGAACCGGGAAGGAAAACAGGGCGGATACACCGGGATATCGCGCCCGATGGCGGCGGAACAAGGGCAATCGCCCCCATGGATCGATGGCATCGCCATCGGGGCCGGGATCAGCGCACCTTTTCCGGCGTAAAGCGGCGGCGGGGGGCCACCAGCTCCCCCTGGGCGGCGATCAGCTGAAGCTCCCGCGCGCCGGCATCCAGGGTGGCGGCGAAGACGGCGAAGATGGCGGATGCGGTATGGGCCAGCGCCGCCGTCCCGTCCCCAGTTTCCAACAGCTTGGCCAGGAACAGGGCCGAGACACAATCCCCCGCCCCGTTGGGCAAGGGCGTGATGGGCAGGCGGGGGGTGCGGACCAGCCACGCCCCCTCCGGCCCGTCCAGCAGCATCTCGATCCCGTCGGCGGGTGCGTCATCGCGGACTAGGGAGGTGACCAGGACGAGGCGCGGCCCCAGGGCCCGGGCCGCCGCTGTGGCCGCCAGGGCGCTTGTGAGGTCCGTTATGGGGCGGCCGGTCAGGTATTCCAGCTCGAACTGGTTGGGGGTGATCAGGTCGGCCATGGGCAAGGCCCGGTCGCGGAAGAATTCCGGGATGCCCGGCCGCACGAAGAAGCCGCGCCCCACATCCCCCATGACCGGATCGCAGGCATAGACCGCCCCCGGACGGGCCGCCCGCACGGCGGCCAGCGCGTCCAGCACCACCGCCCCCAGGGCGGCATCGCCCATATAGCCGGTCAGCACCGCATCCACGCCGGCGAAGGCCCCCCGGGCCGCCACCCCGGCCAGCACATCGGCGATATGGTCGGGGGCATGGACGGCCCCGGTCCAGGCGCCATAGCCCGTGTGGTTGCTGAACTGCACGGTGTTGACGGCGATCACCTCACACCCCAGCCGCTCCAGCGGGAACACGGCCGCCCGGTTGCCCACATGGCCATAGGCGACATGGGACTGGATGGACAGGATGGTTTTCATGCCTGGCTTTCCTTTGGGATTTCCAGCGTCCGCAACCGCAGGACCGACGGGGCCAGCAGGGGCAGGGGCGCCAACAGGCCGCCGATCACACCGATCCACACTGTCATCTCCACCCCCAGTTGGGTTGCCAGCGCCCCGGCGATGATGGTCGCGACCGGCAACATCACCCCCGTCGCCACATGCAGCGTTGCATTCACCCTGCCCAGCACGGCGGTGGGCAGCAGCACCTGGCGCGCCGCCACCGCCTGGATGATGAAGACGACGATGAAGCCGTCGCCGATCAACTGATGCAGCACCAGCAGCGGGATCTGCCAATCCCCGGCCTGCGCCGCCGCCGGGATCAGAAGGCTGCCGGCCTGGCCCAGCAGCAGGGCGGCCGCCAAGGCCGGGCCCACGCCCAGGCGCCGGCCCATGGGCCCCGCGATGGCGCTGCCGATCAGGGCGCCGATGCCGCCCACGCCGATGATCATCCCGACCGCCGCGGGCGACAGGCCCAGCACATCAAGCACATACAGCATGTACAGCGCAAAGAAGAACCCGCCGAAGAAGGTCTGGGCCGCCGTCGCCAGGAAGATCGGCCCGATGACAGGGTGTCGGAATCCATGGCGCAGGCCGACCCGCAGATCATCGGCCAGCCGGTGCAGCACGCCCAATTCCCCCGGCTCCGCCTGGATCGGCGGTTCCGGCCGGCGGATGCGGCCCAGCATCACCGCCGACCACAGATAGGTCAGGCTGTCCGCCACCACGGTGACGGCGGTGCCCACGGTCTGGATCAGGATGCCGGCCAGGCCAGGCCCCGCGATCTCCGCCCCCGCATCCGTCGCCTCCAGCTTGGCGTTCGCCTCCACCAGGCGCTGCTTGCCGATCAGGGCCGGCAAATAGGCATTGTCGGCGATCTGGAACAGGGCCGTCGCCGCCCCGGCCAGCATCGCCACGGCATAAAGCTGCCACAGCCCTAGCATCCCCAGCCACAGGGCCAACGGGATGCTGCCCACCACGACCATGCGGACAAGGTCGGCCCCGATCAGCAGGGGCCGCTTGGCGTTCCGGTCCACCAGCCCGCCCGCCAGCAAACCGACGACGAATCCCGGTGCCGTGGACAGGGCGGCCAGCAAGGCCACCTGGTCCGGGGTCGCCGCCAGCAGGGAGATGGCGATGATAGGCAGGGCCGTACGGGTGAAACGGCTTCCCATCGCGCTGACAGCCTGGGCCGCCCAGAGGCGCAGGAAATCGGGTTCGGTCCACAGACCGGTTTGGGGCAGCAGGCGCATGCCCCTGGCCTAGCATGATGTCCCGCCGCCGTTAAGGGGAATGGCAAGCCGGTGATGCGCGCGGGCACCCGGCCCTGTTAGAAGGGGGTATCGCCGACCTGACGCCGCGAGACCGCCGATGACCCTGGCCCCGACCGTCCCCACGCCCCTGCGCCCCCGTCGTTCCGTCCTGTACATGCCCGGTGCCAATGCCCGGGCGCTGGAGAAGGCGCGCAGCCTTCCCGCCGACGGCTTGATCCTGGACCTGGAGGATTCGGTGGCGCCGGAGGCGAAGGCGGCGGCGCGGGACCAAGTGATGGACGCGGTGCGGGCGGGCGGTTACGGACGGCGGGAACTGGTGGTCCGGGTCAACGGCCTGGATACGCCTTGGGGCCATGCCGACCTGACCGCCACCGCGCAAAGCGGGGCCGATGCGGTGCTGATCCCCAAGATCGACGGGGCGGAGGGGGTGCGCCAGGCCGACCGTGTGCTGCGTCAGGCCGGGGCGCCGGACAGCCTGCGCCTGTGGGTGATGATGGAAACACCGCTGTCCATCCTGAACGCCGCCGCCATTGCCGGGGCCTGCCCGCGGCTGGCCTGCCTGGTCATGGGCACGTCCGATCTGGCCAAGGACCTGGATGCCCGGCCGACGCCGCTGCGCCTGCCCCTGCTGACCGCCCTGGGGCTGACCCTGCTGGCCGGACGGGCCTATGGCCTGTCGGTGCTGGACGGGGTGCATGTGGACCTGGAGGATGAGGCCGGATTCGCCGAGAGCTGCCGCCAGGGCCGGGATCTGGGTTTCGACGGCCGCACCCTGATCCATCCCCGCCAGATCGACGCCGCCAATGCCGCCTTCGCCCCCGACGCGGCGGCGGTGGCGCAGGCCCGCGACATCATCGCCGCCCATGCCGCCGCGATGGCGGAGGGCAAGGGCATCACCGTGGTGAAGGGCAAGCTGGTCGAAGCCCTGCATGTGGAGCAGGCCCGCCGCACCGTCGCCCTGGCCGAGGCGGTGGCGCAAGGGGGGTGAGGACTGCGGATGTGATGGCGGGGGTCTAAGGGCTTACCTCAGCACAGGGGCTCGACCAGATCCTCCAGCCGCCCCCGCTCCCGCGCTTCCGACCAGGCATCGGCCAGGCGCTGGGTTTCCGCCACCGCGCGCTTCCAGGCGGTCAGGCGCCGGGCCGTGGGGATGCGCTTGAAATCGCCGCGGTCGGGGATCTTGCCATGGGGCAGGCCGGCGACGAATTCCGCACTGGGGCAGACCAGGACCGTGCGCGACAGGTTGCGCGGATCGGCCTTGCGCCATTTCAGGAATTTGTCGAACCAGCCGGGGATCACCCGGTCGGAGAAATGGGGATAGAGCACCAAGCCATCGCCGGCAAAGGGGATGTCCAGGTGGTAATCCATGATGCCCCCGTCCAGGTACAGCCCGGGGCGGGCCCCGTCCAGGGCCGCCACCGGCTCGAACAGGAAGGGCACCGCCGCCGTCGCCAGCAGGGCATCCACCATGTTGCGCGCGGTCAGGGGTACGGTGACCGTGGGGAAGCCGGTGGTCAGGTCGAAGGGCGGGGGGCTGCGCCCGTCATGCACCAGGGTGCGTTCGAAGAACAGGGGCAGGCTGCGCCGGCTTGCCATATTGGCGATGGCCGCGGCGGCTAGGCCCGTGCCCAGGGCCAGCGGATGGGCCAGCCCCGCCGGGCCCCGCCCGCGCACCGCCAGGATGGACAGGTGCATGGCCGGATGGGTCAGGATCTGATCGGCGCCATGGCTCGGCAGATCCTCCCGCAGGGCGCCAGTCTCCCCCTCCCCCGCCAGGATGATGCGCAGCAGGGCGCGGCAATCATCGCTGAGGCGCTTCGGTGTCACCGGTCCGTCGACCGTATAGTCCAGATAGGCCTCCTCGAACCGGCGGCAGGCGGCGACGGGGTCCCTCTGGGCCACACAGGCGAAGCGCCAGCAACCGATGGAGCTGCCGACCATGGCCAGCGGCCGGGTGCGGGCGCGGAACCAGGTGCCGAAGATGGCGCGGTCCAGACGGGTCAACGCCAGCCATTTGGGGCCGCCGCTGGCGCCTGCGACAAGATCGAACAAATCCTCGTGCAGGCCTTCCTTGGCGATCCGGGCGCGGGCTTCGGGTCCGGCCAAGATACGCAGGGAACCGGGCATGGGGGTCTACCTTCATGGTGCGCCGCAACAGAGCGGTCACCTTAGCCCACACGCCCGGCAAGGGCCAATCCGCCAGATGATCCCCCATCCGGACAGGAATGGCCCCGGCCGATCAGAACAGGGCGCCCAGGGTCAGCACCATCACCAGGCATGCGGCCAGGGCGGGCAGGCTTTCCACCAGGCCCGCCAGGACCGGGCGGGCGGTGTCGGCGGACGGGGAAACGGTGTGGGCGGCGGCGGTCAGCGTGGTCATCGGGATCTCCATCAACAGAAGGATCGGGAAAAGGGGGGGAAGGCGGCGGGGCCGTGGCCGATCCGGGTGGATCAGAACAGGCCGTTCAGGGTGACAACCATCACCAGGGCGGCGGCCAGGGCCGGCAGACCGCTGACCAGATCGGCCAGGGCCAGGATCGGGCTGGTGCTGCGGCGGCGGGTGTTCAGGCTGATCGTGGTCATCGTCATCTCCGTCATCGCGGGGGTTTTTCCGGGGGGCGACCATCCGGCCGCCCGATGACCCCTTATCAGCAACCGCCGTGCCAACTGCCCGAAAGGCCCGGGAATTCAGGGGTTGGGCCGGGCGAGCCCCTGTCCGCGCGCCATCGGTGGATCGGGGAAACCATTTTCTGGTGGAACCGGCGATGCCGGTAGCGGAAATCGCGATGACCGGGCCGCGGTGTCCGGAAACGGACAGTCCGCCCCGTCCGTTTCCGGACACTTGCCGATCCGCAAGGGAAATTGTCAGGGGTGGTGCCCGCTGCCGGACTCGAACCGGCACGCCCCGGAGGGCAAGGGATTTTAAGTCCCTGGCGTCTACCGATTCCGCCAAGCGGGCACGCGCCGGACCCTAGCGGAGGTTGCGGGAAGGGGCAAGACGGTCATACACCGCCCCCCTGGCTGCCCGCCCATTGACGGCCGGGTGCCGGCTGCCAACATCCCGGACAGGATGATGAGGGACGGGATGTGATGAGCGAAGGTCAGTGGATGAGCCTGATCGCCAGCCTGGTTGTGCTGGCGATGCTGTTCCCAGGTCTGCGGTCCCTGCCGCGGCAGGGGATGCTGCGCAACATCGTCATCTGGCTGGTGATCTTCGCCGTCCTGGGTCTGCTCTACAATGCCTTCGGTGGCAGCGTGCCGACGGTGGATGTGCCGGCAGGCGTGCCGCGGGTGGATGTGTGAGCGGTCCTCGCGCGCTATCCGGCAGATGATCCGTCGGTGTCAGCCACCGCGTCCACCAGCCGGTCCAGGTTGTCCCGCGGGCCGCTGGATCCATCGGCCGTGGTCTTGGCGGTGCAGGGGTGTCGGTCCTCATCTCGTCTCGCTCCCGCTGGATGCGGGGTGCGCCGGCGGGGATGGTCGAATTTGTATGTATCTGTTGGATGAATGCATTAAGATATTGAGCCCGCCAGGACCGGTACTCCCCTTCCCCTTGCAAAGGCCCGCCCATGACCGGAATCGCCATCCCCGATGATGAGGACGATTTCCTGATCGAGGATGACGAGGAGACCGGCACCGGCCCGGCCCTGGTGGAGGCACCGCTGCCGCCCTGGTGCCTGCTGGTGGTGGATGACGAGCCGGGGGTACACGCCATCACCCAGCTTGCCCTGAAATCCTTGGAGTTCAAGGGCCGCCGGCTGGAGATCCTGTCCGCCTATTCGGGCAAGGAGGCACTGGAGGTGCTGCGCGGGCGCAAGGACATCGCCGTTATCCTGCTGGATGTGGTTATGGAAACCGACGATGCCGGCCTGCGCTGCGCCCGCGCCATCCGGGAGGAACTGGACAACCGGGAGGTGCGGATCATCCTGCGCACCGGTCAGCCGGGCCAGGCCCCGGAACAGCGCGTGATCCTGGATTACGACATCAACGATTACAAGGCGAAGACCGAGCTGACGGCGCAGAAGCTGCTGACCACCATGATCGCGGCCCTGCGCACCTATGACCACATCATGACCATCGAAACCAGCCGCCGCGGACTGGACATGGTCATTGACGCCTCCGCCAGCCTGTTCATGGCCCGCTCCCTGGAGCAACTCCATTCCGGGGTGCTGATCCAGTTGCAGGCCATGCTGGGCGTGGGGGAGGACGGGATCCTGTGCGTCCAGCGCGGCCTGCCCGCCCCGGCGGATGCGGTTCCCGCCGACCAGGACGGCATCGTCGTGCTGGCGGCATCGGGCCGCTATGCGGATATCGTCAACCGGCCCCTGGATGCCCGCATCCCGGAGGAGACGCGCCGCCAGATCGAGGCCTGTTTCCAGTCCCGCCAGTCGATCTTCGCGGAGCGGCTTACCACGCTTTACATCGCCACGCCCAGCAAGCGGGAGGTGGTGGCAAGTTTCGACAGCCAGAAGACCCTGTCCCCCCATGATCGCCGCATGATCGAGGTTTTCGCGGCCAAGGTCTCCCTCGGTTTCGAGAACCTTTACCATTTCAACCAGTTGCGTGCCGCCAACGGGGCTGCGGCGGCGATGATCGCCCAGTTGGTGGAATGCCGGGTGCGGGATGCCGGGCGTCATGCCCTTCATGTGGCACGCCTTGCCGATGCGGTGGGCCGGCACCTGGCCGCCGGCGGCGCCTATGCCGGGCGGATGGACGGGCCGATCATGGACCTGCTGGCCATGGCCAGCGTCATGGCGGCGGGCGATGCCGTGCTGAAGGGGGTGGAGGCAGCCCCCCGGGCCATGATCGTCGCCACTGGCTTCTTTGGAGATTCCAGCCGTTGGCTGGACCTGGGGGCGGAGGTGACGGCCGCCCTGCGCGAACACTGGGACGGGACCGGCGGGCCCGCCGGCCTGAAGGGGGAGGAGATCCCCCTGATCGCCCGCATCATCGCCGTGGCGGAAGGCTTCGACGCCCTGACCACCGACGGGGAGGATCGCCCGGCGGCAACGGCGGCGGACGCCCTGGCCCGCATCCGGGCGGAGGCGGGCCGCCGCTTCGATCCCGTGGTGGTGGACGCGCTGGCCGCCGTGCTGGACGACCACATGGCCTGGAAATCCCGTATCGGCGGGTGAGGGGCGCCGCCCAGCCCCTCTCCCCTTGAGGGAGAGGGGCTGGAAACCCAGCTGCTTCAGACAGTTGCCGCTCAGCCGCGGCCGTACCGCAGCTGGTCCGCCACGTCCCGGTCGACGATGTCCTTGCCGATGGGGGCGAGGGAGAGGGCAGCGAATTTCAGGTGCTGCCAGCCGAAGGGGATGCCGATGATGGTCAGGAACATCCCCAGCCCCACCACCAGATGCCCCAGGGCCAGCCACCAGCCGGCCAGCAGGAACCAGACCACATTGCCCAGCAGGCCCAGGCCGCCGGTGCCCATATCCTCCCGCCCATAGAGATCGTCCCGCGCCACGGCGGTTCGGCCGAAGGGCCACAACATGAACAGGCCGATGGTGAAGGCCGACCGGGCCCAGGGAATGCCGATGACGGTGATGATCATCAGCAGACCGGCCAGGAACCAGGCGAGCGCCAAGTTCCAGCCGAACAGCAGCAGCCAGACGATATTCAGGATCAGGGCAAGCATGGGTCGGTCCCCCTTCGCATGGGTCTGTGGAACGGCCGGGCGGGACCGCGCTTACCCCCAACACATAAGGGGATTACGCGCCGACGAAAAGGGGCGGTGCCTGCCGACACCGCCCCCTTTACCACCGTTTTTCAT
>JBJOKR010000119.1:0-15294 GCA_046045995.1 Pseudomonadota bacterium
CAGCGCCGCCCAGACCTCTGGAAACTCCGGGGCATGGGCCACATGCTCCGGCCGGATGCCGTGGACGGCGATGGTGAACGGGGTGAAGCGCAGTTCCGGCGGGCGGATCAGCACCTCCCGCGTCCACACAACCCGCCCCCCCTCCACCCGCGACACCCCGATGGCACAGGCACTGGCCCGCTGCTCATTCGCGGTTTCAAAATCGATGGCGACAAGGGGAATGCCCAGCACGTCGGGTTCAGCAACGGCAGGCATGGAAGGGAACGGGGCGGGCAAGGGCGGACCAGTGTCGGGGATGTGGCGGGACCAGTTTACACGAAGGGCGCACTGGATGCCGATACTGATTTGCCTTACATTGACGGCATTGTAAGAACATCGGGATCAGTAAGGAGGTTGGAATGCCGCGGGCGACCGTGACCAGCAAGGGGCAACTGACCATCCCGTCGGAAATCCGCCAGGCCCTGTCCATCGGGCCCGGCGATCAGGTCAGTTTCACCTTGGCCGACGGTGGTCGGGTGACCGTCCAAAAGGTCTATTCGCTGGAGGACCTGTTCCACTGCCTGCCCCCGCCGCCCAAGGGACCGGAGGGGCGGGAAATCGTGACCCCCTACCGTGTCCTGCGGTTCGACTGATGATCGGGTTGGACACCAATGTTCTGATCCGGGCGATCGTGGACTCGGACGATCCGGTCCAGACAGGCCGCGCCCGCGCCTATCTGGCAGCCCATTGCACCGCCCAGTCGCCGGGGTATGTGGATGCGGTGGTGCTGTGTGAAACGGTCTGGGTCCTGGGCGGTCCGCTGGGATATCCGCGGGATGCGGTCTTCGATCTTCTGGACCGGCTTTTGAACCAGAAGACGATCCGGGTGGAATCGGCCGATCTGGCGCTGGAGGCGCTGCGGACCTGTCGGGATTCCCGGCTCGATTTCGCCGATGTCTATATCGGGTTGCGCAACGACCGGCGTGGCGCGCGCCCGACCGTTACCTTCGACAAGCGGGCGGCCCGGCTTCCCTGGTTCAAGGAAATCTGACCCGCAGCCCCCTCACCCGCCCCCTCACCCGCCCACCACGCCCCGGTGGCGCAGGAAGGCGTCGGCCAGGACAACGGCCATCATCGCCTCCCCCACCGGGACGGCGCGGATGCCGACGCAGGGGTCGTGGCGGCCCTTGGTCAGGATCTCCGTCTCCGCCCCGGTCACATCGACCGTGCGCCGGGGGGTGAGGATGGAGCTGGTGGGCTTCACGGCGAAGCGGACCACCACGTCCTGCCCCGTGCTGATGCCGCCCAGGATGCCGCCCGCGTGGTTGGACAGGAAGACCGGCCGCCCGTCCGGACCGGCCCGCATCTCGTCCGCATTGTCCTCCCCGGTCAGGGCGGCGGCGGCGAATCCGGCCCCGATCTCCACCCCCTTGACCGCGTTGATGGACATCATGGCCGCGGCCAGATCGCTGTCCAGCTTGCCGTAAAGGGGTTCGCCCCAGCCCGCCGGCACGCCCGACGCCACAACCTCGATCACCGCGCCGGTGCTGGACCCCGCCTTGCGGATGCCCTCCAGATACTCCGCCCACAGGGAAGCGGTGACCGGATCGGGGCAGAAGAACGGGTTGTCATCCACCGCCGACCAGTCCCAGCGGGACCGGTCCACGGCATGCGGGCCCATCTGCACCATGGCCCCGCGGATAGTGATACCGGCCCCATCCGGCACCGCGGTTTCCAGCACCCGGCGGGCGACCGCCCCGGCGGCGACCCGGCTGGCCGTTTCCCGGGCGGAGGAGCGACCGCCGCCGCGGTAATCGCGGATGCCGTATTTGGCATGGTAGGTATAGTCGGCATGGCCGGGGCGGAACTTGTCCTTGATTTCCCCGTAATCCTTGCTGCGCTGGTCCTGGTTCTCGATCAGCAGCATGACCGGCGTGCCGGTGGTCACCCCGTCGAACACGCCGGACAGGATCTTCACCTCATCCGGTTCGCGCCGCTGGGTCACGTATTTGGACTGGCCCGGCTTGCGCTTGTCCAGGAAGGCCTGGATGAAGCCTTGATCCAGGGGCAGGCGCGGCGGGACCCCGTCCACCACACAACCGATGGCCGGCCCATGGCTTTCGCCGAAGGTGGTGAACCGGAACAGGGTACCGAAGGAATTGCCCGCCACGCCGAAACCGCCTTCTGCTCAATGCCCGGCCGGGTTCAGGCTGGCCAGGAGCTGGCCCGTCTCCGCCGCCGTGTCCACCCGGGCCAAGCCCACTGTGTGATAACCCGCATCCACATGCAGGTTCTCCCCCGTCACGCCGGAGCCGAGATCGGAGAGGAGGTAGAGACCGCTCTTGCCCACATCCTGGATGGTGACGTTGCGGCGCAGGGGCGCGTTCAGTTCATTCCACTTCAGGATGAAGCGGAAATCGCCGATGCCGCTGGCGGCCAGGGTCTTGATCGGCCCGGCGGAGATGGAGTTCACGCGGATGTTCCGCGGGCCCAGGTCGTTGGCCAGATATTTCACGCTGGCCTCCAGCGCCGCCTTGGCCACGCCCATCACGTTGTAGTGCGGCATCACCTGCTCGGCCCCGTAATAGGACAGGGTGACCAGGCTCCCCCCCTCCGGCATCAGCGGCACCGCGCGCTGGGCAACGGCAGTGAAGGAATAGCAGGAGATGTCCATCGTCCTGGCGAAATTGGCCCGCGACGTGTTGAGATACAGCCCGTCCAGTTCGTTCTTGTCGGAAAAGGCGATCGCATGCACCACGAAATCCAGCGTGCCCCAGCGGTCCTTCAAGGTGGCGAAGGTCGCATCGATGCTGGCCTCATCCGTCACATCGCAGGGCAGCAGGATATCGGACCCCACCTGCTCGGCCAGCGGCTTCACCCGCTTCAGCAGGGCATCGCCCTGATAGGTGAAGGCAAGGTCGGCGCCGGCACCGGCCACGGCCTGGGCGATGCCCCAGGCGATCGAGCGGTCATTGGCGACACCCATGATCAGGCCGCGCTTGCCGGCCATCAGGCCGCCGGTCCCCGTCGTCATGCACACCTCGTCCGGACAGGATCTGTTATCGGGAATATCGTTGTCGTCCACAACGGATCGCCCCCGGCGGGCCGCGCCCCCCGGGTGCAAAGCGACGCGCATCCTACACCAAGACCGGACGGGGTCAAACGCGCCGTCCCGGCGGCTGCCCTGCCGACAAGCCGTGGGGGCGTGCGATGACCGGCGGGGCCCTGTGGCAGCACCGGATCGTGCGGTCGGTCACGCGCTGGTTCAGCTGGCGCCGGATCGCCCTTCTGCGGGATGCGCCGGGGGTGCTGTGGGCCGCGTCCGTGCGGTTCTGGAACAACAACGACCTGCAGGCGGCGGGCTCCCTCACCTACACCACCCTGTTGGCGATCGTGCCTCTTTTCACGGTGACCTTCGCCATCTTCTCCGCCTTCCCGGCCTTCCGCCGGATGCAGGATGAGGTGCAGCGGCTGATCGTGGAAAGCCTGGTGCCGACGGTGGGGAGCGACCTGATCCTGTATCTGGACCGATTCGTCAGCAATGCCGCAGCACTGACCGGGTTCGGCGTGGTCTTCCTGGCCGTCACCTCCATCCTGCTGTTCTTTTCCATCGAAAGCGCCTTCAACGCCATCTGGCGGGCGGTGGAGCCGCGGCCGGTGCTGATCCGGTTGCTCAGCTTCTGGGCGGTGCTGACCATGACGCCCCTGCTGCTGGGCAGCAGCCTGTCCGTTTCCTCCAGCGTCCTGGCCGACCTGGGCAGCGGGGATGACACGGTGGGCGGCCTGCGGCTGATCCTGCCCGGCCTGTTCGAATGGGCGGCCTTCACGCTGATGTACCTGACCATTCCGAACCGGGATGTGCAGTGGTCGGATGCGCTGACGGGCGGTCTGGTCGCGGCGATCCTGATGGAACTCTCCAAGTTTGGATTCGCCCTCTACATCTCCGCCTACCCGACCTATGAGACGATCTACGGCGCCCTCTCGGTGATCCCGATCTTCCTGGTCTGGTTGTACACGGTCTGGTCGGTGGTGCTGTTCGGGGCGGAACTGACCGCCACATTGCCGGAATGGCGGGCCGGCAAGATCACCCAGGTGGGACCGGAAGGGCTGTTGTCCGCCCAGCGGCTGGTGGTGGCCCTGGCGATCCTGCGCGAACTGCACGGGGCCGCCCGCTTGGGCGTGGGCATCCGCCGGGCCACCCTGGTGAACCGGATTCCCGTCGGCGCCGCCGTGCTGGACGGCATGCTGGAACAACTGCGCGAAGCCCATTGGGTCGCCAGGACCGGAAACGGTGCGTGGCTGGCCACGCGCGACCTGCATGATACGACGATCCATGATCTGCGGCATTCGCTGGGCATGTCCATTCGCGGAAACCTTCGCGCGGTCGGGCATCTGAAGGCGCCATGGCAGGATCGACTGGCCGATATCTTCGCTCGGGCAGAAAAGACCGATCGCACCGTGCTGGGCGTCCGCCTGACCGACCTGTTCGACGGGCAGGACGAGGGCAGGTCCGGGGACCCGCCGACCCCGTAACAGACCGGCAACGCTGTCATGACGGTTCCATGACGGGTACGAATGCTGCGCCGCAGCATCACTCCCGGAAAGTCCGTGCAAAAATGCAACGGGGCTGTGGAAACTTGAAATCCGCGTGTTACGCCCTTGTTGCAAGCCGGAAAGTAGGTCTGCTAATTCCCTTGAACTGCTATGCAGGAGGCGCAGCACGCGAGGGGCTGCCCGGCTGTGGGGCCAAAGGGGGGCCGGGTCCGGCGTGGGAAAGAAACCAAAGTAATCCTGCGAACCGGTCGGTGCCCGAGTCACGGAAAGGAAACGAGACGAAATGCAAACTACCGATACGACGAAGCGCACGCTGCGCGCCGTTCTGCTGGCCGGTGCGGCCGCTGGCATGATGGCCATGCCGGCGCCGTCCGCGTTCGCGCAGGACGGCCTTCAGGATCTGGAGGAGATCATCGTCACGGGTTCGCGTATCGCGCGCCCGACGCTGACCAGCTCCAGCCCGGTCACCTCGCTCGACTCGTCCGAGATCAGCCAGTTCCAGCAGCCCGAGGTGGAGCGCATTTTCCGCCTGCTGCCGATCACGCTGCCGGGTGACGGTCAGAACGTGAACAACGGCACCGACGGTGCCGCCACGGTGAACATGCGCGGCCTGGGCGCGCAGCGCACCCTGGTGCTGATCGATGGCAAGCGCGTCACCCCCTATGACGTTGGCGGCATCGTCGACGTGTCGGGTATCCCGACATCGCTGATCGAGCGCGTCGACATCGTCACCGGTGGTGCATCGGCCGTGTACGGTTCCGACGCCGTTGCCGGTGCCATCAACTTCATCCTGAAGAAGGATTTCGAGGGCGCGGACGCCGGCTATGACTTCACGGTCACCGAGCAGGGCGACGGCAAGATCCATTCCACCTACCTGACCCTGGGCGCCAACACCGCCGACGGCAAGGGCAACGTGGTCGCCAGCGTCAACTACTCCAAGCGTGATGGCATCCTGTTCGGTGACCGTCCGCTGGGTCGTCTCGGCATCGTCACCGCCAATGGCGGCAACTACCAGAACTTCCTGGACGGTGTGGCACCGACCCCGCCGCCCGCCGGTTGCGGCGGCCCCGATGCGGTGGCGGCCGGTGGTTCCGGCACCACCCTGCCGACCCGCCTGACCATCCCGGGTGCGGGCACCATCGGTCAGTTCCGGGACGACGGCACCATCGGTCCCTTCTGCTCGGTCTTCAACTTCAACCCGTACAACTACTACCAGACGCCGCAGGAGCGTATCGGCGCCACCGCCATCGCGCGGTACGAGATCGCCGAAGGGGCCGAGGTCTACGCCCGCCTGAATTATTCCGGCACCAACGTCTCCCAGCAGATCGCTCCGTCGGGCATCTTCGGCACCCCGTTCTGGGTGCCGGTGTCGAACCCGTTCCTGTCTGCCCAGGCGCGTCAGACGATCGTTGACACCTTCAATTCCCGCCGGGGCGCGGGTGGGGTGTCCGCTGCCGCCGGGGCCTCCCAGAACTGGCGCGACCTGAACAACAACGGCGTCGTCGACGCCGCGGACGACGTCCGCCTGACCGTGTTCCGCCGTACGGTGGAGTTCGGGCCGCGGTCGACCGGCTACGACAGCAACTCCTTCCAGGCCGTCACGGGCCTGCAGGGTGACATCGACCAACTGGTCAGCGGATGGTCCTACGATGTCTCCTTCTCCTACGGCGAAGTGGACCGGACGGAGCGGGCCGAGGGCTATACGAACGTCTCCAACATCGCGGAGGCGCTCAACGCCGTCAGCACCACCACCTGCCGCAACAGCGGGGCCGCGGGCTGCGTGCCGCTGAACGTCTTCGGCGGGTTCGGCACCATCACCCCGAACATGATCAACTACTCCAGCGCGCTTGCCTTCGTGCAGACCCGCTACGAGCAGATGATCGGCTCCGCCTTCATCAGCGGCCCGATCGATGGTCTGAAGTCCCCGTGGACGGACGAGTCCGTCTCCGTCGCCTTCGGTACCGAGTATCGTGAGGAGAAGGGCCGGACCACCCCCGACCTCTGCTGGCAGCTGGCCCCGGCCTCCTGCCTGGGCGGTGCTGGTGGCAACCAGCTTCCGGTCTCCGGTTCCTATGACGTGACCGAGTTCTTCGGTGAGGCGATCATCCCCCTCGCGGCTGGCCAGCCCTTCATGGAGCAGCTGGACATCGAGACGGCGTATCGTTACTCCGACTACTCGATCACCGGCACCGACCATACCTGGAAGGTCGGCCTGAACTGGTCGCCGACCGATATGGTCCGCTTCCGCGTCGGCCAGCAGCGCGCCGCACGCGCCCCGAACATCTCCGAACTGTTCGCGCCGCAGACCGCCTCGCTGGACAACGCGCTGGGTGACCCCTGCTCGGTGACCAACGCGGCCAACCTGCGCACGAACGAGACGCTGCGCCAGCGCTGCATCGCCACCGGCATGACGGCCAACCAGGTCGGCAACGTGTCGGACATCATCTCCGGCCAGATCAACACCTTCTCCGGTGCGAACCCGCGCACGCCGCCGGGTCCGGAGCAGGGTGACACCACCACCATCGGTGTCGTCGTGACGCCGGAGATCGGTGGGGCGATCGACAACGTGGTCCTGACCTTCGACTACTACAACATCAAGATCGAGGACTACATCGACGAGCTGAGCCCGCAGGAAGTCCTGGATGCCTGCTATCAGCAGGGCCTGACCGAGTTCTGCGGCAACATCCGTCGTGTCGCCGGCGACCTGATCCTGCCCGGTTCCGGTATCGAGCTGTTCACCACGAACCTCGAGTACCTGAAGGCCGAAGGTCTGGAGTGGACCCTGTCCTTCGATGTGGATCTGGCGGAAGTGGCCGGGTCTGACATCGGCAGCCTGAACATCCTCTGGAACGGCAACTACTACCTGACCAACGAGACGCTGTCCTCGACGGTCACGCCGGCTCTGGACTGCAAGGGCTACTTCAGCAGCAGCTGCGACCCGACGCCGACCTTCCGCTTCATCCAGCGCACCAGCTGGACCTATGGCGATCTGGATGTCGGTTACCTGTGGCGCTACATCGGCGAGGTCGAGGCCGCGCCGGAGGTGCGTGCGGGCTACTTCAGCGAGTTCCAGAAGATCGACGCGCACCACTACTTCGACGTGTTCGCCGGGTATCAGATCAACGAGAACTTCCGCATCAACGGCCGCGTGACCAACGTGTTCGACAAGGACCCGCCGGTCGTCGGCAACGAAGCTGGTACCACCACCTTCAACTCCGGCAACACCTTCCCGTCGCTGTATGACAGCATCGGCCGGGTGTTCTCGGTGGGCGTCAGCGCCAAGTTCTGATCCCCTTCGGGATCGACACGATCCGGTCCGCAGGGATCGGAACCAGGAACGGCGGGGCTTCGGCCCCGCCGTTTTCTTTTGTCCGAATGCCGCGCCGATATATCGGTTGAAGCCAGCCGAACCGATCGCTACGCTGACGAAAGAACTAGGCCTTTGGGCGGTACCGGGCCGGGAATCAGGTGGGGATGGCGGCGATGGCCGGTGCGGGTGTGCAGCAGGCAGGTCGGCGGGACCAGGCGCTGGTCCATGCGCGGGCCGCCCAGCAATTGCTGCGTGCAGGCGATCCGAAGGGCGCGGCGACCCTGTTCGCCCGGGCCGCCGACACCGATCCCGGTTGGGGGGAAATCCTGCTGCACCTGGCCACAGCCCATCAGATGGCCGGTGATTTCAGGGCGGAGATCGCGGCCCTGGACCGGCTTCTGGCGGTGGAACCGCGCCACATGCTGGCCCTTCTGATGAAGGGTGCGGCGGTGGAGAAACTGGGCGATGCCCGCGCAGCCTCCGCCGTGTTCAACGCCGCCCTGGCCGTGGCCCCGCCCTTCGCCAGCCTGCCGGATGAGTTGAAGCCGCTGGTGCGCCATGCCCATGGCGCGGTGGAGCGGTTCCGGAAGGAGTATGAAGAGACGCTGATGGCGGAGATATCCGACCGGTACGGCTCCCTGGAGGGGCGGCACCGGGCCCGGTTCCGGGAATCCATGGACATCTTCCTGGGCAAGAAGGAGATCTTCCCCCAGAAGCCCCATGTGCATTACGTACCCGGCCTTCGGTCCATACAATTCTATGACCGGGCGGAGTTTCCCTGGCTGCCCGCGATCGAGGCGGAAACAGCCGCCATCCGGGAGGAGCTTTTGACCGTGATGGCGGAGGACCAGGGGCTGGTCCCCTATGTGGAGTATCCAGCCGGCATCCCGGTCGACCAATGGGCCGACCTGAACCACTCCCTGCGCTGGAGCGTGTTCCACCTGAAGAAGGATGGGGCGGTGGTGGCGGAGAATGTGGCCCGCTGCCCGCGGACCATGGCCGCCATCGCCGATGCGCCACAGCCGGTCCTGCCCAACCGGTCACCGGCGGCGATGTTTTCCATCCTGCTGCCCCAGACGCGGATTCCGCCCCATACCGGCGTCACCAATGCCCGGCTGGTGGTCCACATCCCCCTGGTCGTGCCGGAAGCGTGTTGGTTCCGGGTCGGCAACGAGGTGCGGGAATGGAAGGTCGGGGAGGCGTTCGTGTTCAACGACACGATCGAACATGAGGCCGCCAATGACAGCCCGCATCGGCGCGCGGTGCTGATCTTCGACATCTGGAACCCCGACCTGACGGCGGAGGAACGGGAGCTGTTCCCCGCCCTGTTCGCCGCCAGCGACCGGTTCCTGGGTGGTCCCACCGGGGGGGCCGGCACCATCTGATTCCAGCCCTTTTTCAGGGCAGGTCACCGACCTTCATGCCGGCCCTGCGGCCAGCTGCAACCGCACCGACCGATACGGGACTGAATCCAGGACCGCGGATCAAGCGGGATCAGCCACCGCCCATCTTGCTGGTATCGGGCAGCCCGCGCTGACCTTCCAAGTTGTTCAGGCCGCGGGCCGCATCCTCCCGCACCTTGTCCCATTCCCGCTTGGTCTTGCAGACTTCCGTCGCCCGCAGACGGGAGCCCGTTGCCTGCCCCTTGCGGCAGATCACCCGATCCAGATCGGCCTCGGTCTGGGCGGCAGCTGTCTGGGCGGCCGGGCTGGCGGGCTGCGCAGGAGCAGCCGGCTGGGCCGGGGCGGTGGGAGGAGCCGGCTGGGAGGTAGCGGCGGGTGCCGCGGCCGTGGTGGTGCTGGGCGCCTGGGCGCAACCGGCAGCCATCAGGACGACCATCGCCCCTGCCGCCAAAACCGATGTTCTACGCATGGATATCGTCTTCCTTATCGAACCACGGCCCAGGCGCCATTCCTTGCGCCGATGCCGGTATCGGAAGTGTGACGAATTCGACCCGTCCACGCAATGCGAACAACGGGCGGCCCTGTGTGGGTCGGCCCGACCGGCCCCGTCAGCCCAGCCCGGCCTTCTTGCGCGGGTCGTAATCGTGGGTCTTGGCCCATTTCTCGATGAAGGCCGCCAGCTCGGCGTCCACCTTTTCCGGCAGCATGACTGTCAGCTTCACATACTGATCGCCATGGATCTTGCGGTCCGGGTTGAAGACGCCCTTGCCCTTCAGGCGCAGCATGGTGCCGCTGTTCGCCCCCTTGGGCACCCGCACCTGCACCAGGCCATCCAGGGTTGGCACCTTGATGGATGCGCCCAGGATCGCCTCCTGCAGGGTCACCGGTGTTTCCAGGTGGATGTCATCCTCCTTCCGGGTGAAGAAGGGGTGGGGGGTGACAACCACCTCCACGATCGCATCGCCGGCCCCGGCCCCACCCAGCCCGGCCAGGCCCTGGCCCTTCAGGCGCAGCTTGGTCTGATCGCGGGTGCCGGGAGGGATGGTGATGTCGATGCTTTTGCCGGTGGTCAGGGTGAGGCGCCGCTTGGTGCCGATGCAGGCATCGGTGAAGGGCACGGTCACGGAATAGGCGACATCGCTGCCCTTGGCCTTCACCCCTGCCCCGCCGGCCGCCCCCGCCCCAGCCCCGGCGCCATAGCGCCGGCGGGCCGCCCCGAACAGGTCGGCGAAGGGATCCTCATCGAAATCGAAGGGATTGGCCCGGCCCCGAGCACCCCCTGCCCCCGGTCCTGCCCCCGTCCCCGCCCCGGCATAGGCCCGGCGGAAGGTGGAATCCGGCCGCTCCGCCCCGGAGGCATCGATCTCCCCCTTGTCGAAGCGGGCCCGCTTCTCCGGATCGGACAGCAGGCTGTAGGCGGCATTCACCTCCTTGAACTTCATCTCGATATCCGCCCGGCCCGGATTCAGGTCGGGATGGTACTGCTTGGCCAGACGGCGATACGCCTGCTTGATGTCATCGGCCGTGGCCGAACGGACGACACCAAGGATTTGGTAGGGATCGCGCATGGTCACCGCAACAGATAGAAGTCGGGGTTGAAGGTTCCTGCATCCTACGCCCCGCCGCGGGGCCGTCAAGCACCGCCAGCCCCCAATACCCCCACCCTATCCAAGCGGGCCGCCGGCGGCGGGCGCCCGCTCCCCCCCATGGCCAAACACCCCGGGGTAGATCCCGGGGTGCTGGTGCCTATGGCTGGGGGTCGGCTGTCAGCTCACGATCTTCCAGCTGCCGTCCGGCTGCTGGCAGGCGGTGCCGAAGGCTTCTTCCGTCCGGCCGCCGACGGTGATCAACTGCTGGAACTCCCGGCAATAGGAGCCGGAGGCTTGGTGGCGACCCTGGTTGGTGGGGGTGACGACGACCCGGTTGCCGTTGTTCGGGTTGTCCCAGACGATGGGCTGGTTCAGCGGGGCCGTGAAGGCGCGCTGGGTGTTCTGCTGCAGGGCCGCCTGGTCGGCGCGGTCGAGGGACGCCCCGATCTCCGACCCGATGAGGGCGCCCAGCAGGACACCGGCACCGGTGGCCCAGAGCCGCCCCTCGCCGCCGCCGATCTCCGACCCGGCCAGACCACCCGCCAGGCCGCCCAGCACGGCGCCGGCACCCTGCTTCCCGCCGCCGGAGGCGCAGCCGGCCAGCAGGCCGACAGCCAGAACGGCGATGATGAACTTGCGGATCATGGCATCACTACCTTTCCAATGTGATCCACCCCTGGTTCCGAACGAGGGGGGGGAGTGTTTCTGTTGATCGTAACGTCCCGGCCGCGGCACCGCGTTCCGGGCCGGCCCCGACCCCGCCCGCCCGATGACCCGCGTCAAGGCACGGGGTCGAGGGGCGGGGTCGAGGAGCGGTGGCGGCATCGGTGCCTGCCATGCGGCGGCGGCCATGGACATTGATCTGACACCGTCTATTCTCGCCACGGATTTCGGCGCAACTATGACGCAGATCACAAGATGACCGGACCGGCCCCCGCGCTAGACACCCTTCGGGATCCCTACGACCTGTTCCGCGCCTGGTTCGCGGAGGCGGAGGCGGCGGAGGTGAACGACGCCAATGCCATGACCCTGGCGACGGTGGATGCCGCCGGTCGCCCCGCCGCCCGCATCGTCCTGTTGAAGGGGCTGGAGGCGGACGGCTTCGTCTTCTACACCAACACCCAGAGCCGCAAGGGCGACGACCTGAGCGCCAACCCGGTGGCGGCCCTGCTGTTCCATTGGAAATCCCTGCGCCGCCAGGTGCGGATCGAAGGGCGGGTGGAGCCGGTGACGGCGGCGGAGGCGGATGCCTATTTCGCAACCCGGCCCCGCGGCAGCCGGATCGGGGCCTGGGCCTCCCTGCAATCCCGGCCGCTGGATGCCCGGGCCACCCTTGAGCAGCGGGTCGCCGCGTTGGAGGCGGAGTATGCAGGGCGGGACGTGCCCCGTCCCGCCCACTGGTCCGGCTACCGCGTCCTGCCCGATTACCTGGAATTCTGGCAGGACCGGGAATTCCGCCTGCACGACCGCATCACTTTCCACCGCAGCCCCGCCGACAGGGTCGGTGGCGGATGGGAGATCCAGCGGCTCTACCCCTGAAGACCCGCGGCGGGTAGACTTCCGCGGCAGCATCGGTGACGGCCGGACCCATGGGTGACAGCAAGCAGGGGGGCACGCCCTCGACGGGGGCGGTGCGGGAGGACGACGCGGCCCGATGGCGGCGGCGGGCGACCTATGCCAGCGTCGCCGTGGCGCTGATCCTGATCGTGGCCAAGCTGTCCACCTATCTGGCGACCCAGTCGGTGGCGATCCTGTCCTCCCTGATCGACAGTTCGGTGGATCTCCTCGCCTCCGTCGTCACGCTGCTGGGCGTGTCCCGCGCCCTGCGCCCGCCGGACCGGAACCACCGCTTCGGCCATGGCAAGGCGGAACCCCTGGCCGCCCTGGCCCAGGCCGCCTTCGTCACCGGATCGGCCGTGTTCCTGGGGTATGAGGCGATGAGCCGCCTGATCACCCCCCAGCCGGTGGAGGAGACGACGGCGGGCATCGCCGTCATGGTCTTCGCCATCGTGCTGACCGGCGGGCTGATCCTGTTCCAGAAATGGGTGATCCGGCGCACCGGCTCCATCGCCATCGATGCCGACAGCCTGCATTACAGCGGCGACCTGTACATGAACATGGCGGTGATCGCCGCCCTGGTGGTGACCAGTTGGACGGGATCGGTCTATTGGGACCCGATCTTCGCCCTGGGCATCGCCGCCTTCCTGATCTGGTCGGCCAGCCGGATCGTCAACACGGCCCTGGGCGTGCTGATGGACCGGGAGCTGGCCGACAGCGACCGCCAGCGCATCAAGACCCTGGTCCTGTCCCACCCCCAGGCCCGCGGCCTGCACGACCTGCGCACCCGGTCCACCGGGGTGGGCCAGCATGTGGAATTCCACCTGGAACTGGACAGTCACCTGACCCTGGCCGAAGCCCACGACATCACGGACGAGATCGAGCGCAGCCTGCGCGCCGCCTATCCCGTGTCGGAAATCACCATCCACCAGGAACCGGCGGGATTGGTGGATGAGCGGCTGGATGACCGACTGGTGCGGAAGAAGCGGTTGTAACCTGTAACGGGATGGGTTGCATTGATACGCTGGCACTGCGGAGCCCGCGACATGGATCAAATCAATCACTCCCTCCCCATCCGGGAGCCGACACACCCGGGCGAGTATATCGGGGAGGATATCCTTGCCGAGTTCGGCCTGACGCAGCAGGAACTGGCCGATCGCCTGAACGTGTCCCGCCGCACCATCAACGAACTGGTGAACAAGCGGCGGGGGGTATCCCCCGACATGGCCTTGCGGCTGGCGCGGCTGACCGGGTCCACGCCGGAGATCTGGCTGCGGCTGCAGATGGTCCATGATCTATGGCGGGCGCGACGGGACAACGACCCCACCCTGCTGGCGATCCGCCCCCTGGTATCCCCGGCCCCCGGGAGCGACGCTGCCCCCGACCGCCCGGCGGAGTGAACCGCCCCCCGGCCTGACCGCATCCCGTGGGCACCCCCGTGGAATGACGGGGCGCACAAGGGCGCGCGTCGGGGCTGCATCCCTGCCCCGCCGCCGGTGGCCTGTACCCCCTGTGGCCGCAGTACCACATGGAAGGCCGGGCGGTCGGTTTTGGGCAAAAGTGGTGACATCCGTGTGCGCGGCGTCACTTCCCGAAACCGTCATACCGCGTTAACCTCCGGCTTTCCCGCGGAGGGGGTAAGGCTACCCCCCGGGACGATCGGACAGTACGGCCTGGAAGGAACCTTCCGGGCCAAGGGGCGGTGATGGACTTTTCGGTGACGTTCTGGGGCGTGCGCGGCACGTTTCCCTGCGCCTATTCCTCCCATCTCGGTTACGGCGGCAACACCAGTTGCGTTGAGGTGCGCGCCGGCGACACGATCGTGATCCTGGACGCTGGCACGGGTCTGCGGCGCCTGGGCAAGCGGTTCCTGCGGGATGGCGTGAAGCGCGCCAACCTGCTGATGACCCATGCCCATTGGGACCATATCGCCGGTTTCCCCTTCTTCGAGCCCGGCTATCGTCCGGATTTCGGGATGGATGTGTTCTCCCGCGACCTGAAGGGCTGCGACTGCATCGGCGACGTCCTGTCCGAATGCATGGAGAACCCGCTGTTCCCCGTGCCGCTGACGACCATGCGGGCCGATCTGCGCTTCCGCGGGCTGCATGCGGGTGACCGGCTGGACCTGGCCCCCGGGCTGGTGGTGCGCACCGCCCCCCTGAACCATCCGGGCGGGGCCATCGGCTATCGGATCGAGTATGGCGGCAAATCCTTCTGCTATGTCACCGATACGGAGCATGTGCCCGGTCAGCCGGATGAGAACATCCTGGCCCTGATCGAGGGGGCGGATATCGTCGCCTATGATGCCTGCTATACCGATGCGGAGTTCGAGGCGCGGCGGGGCTGGGGCCATTCCACCCCGGCGGAGGGCATCCGCCTGGCCCGCGCGGCGGAGGTGGGGGCGCTCTGCCTGTTCCACCACGATCCCGACCATGATGACGCGCAGATGTCCGCCATCGAGCGGGAGGCCCAGGGCCAATGGGCCAATGTCTTCGCCGCCCGGGAAGGGACGGCCATCGACATGATGCGCTGGCGGGATGGCGGCATGCCGGTGGCGCTGCGCTCCGTCGCCTGACCGGCTTCGCGCTGGGGGGCGCCGGGAGCTGGGCCCGGGCGTGGTCGGACGCCGGAACGAGAGTATGGGTGCGGCGGTTGAGGGGGGAAGCGGCGGGTGCGTCCCGCCCCGTTCCCTCCCAACCGGGGGTCGGCGGTAGCCCCCGGCCCCGCAGCGGAGTGCGCCGCCATGCGCCACCCAGCGTTCCGTCCCCTTGATCACGGCTCAATTGCCCGCCCGCACCACCGCCCGACCGGCCCCGACCATGGCCGCAGCAGGCGTGCCCGGGTTGCCGACGCCGCCGGTTTCCGGCCCGTCGCCATCGGCGCCCTGGTCGTGTCCCTGCCG
>JBJOKR010000120.1:0-15134 GCA_046045995.1 Pseudomonadota bacterium
CGGGGGGCGGTCCGGTCAAGGACGAGAAAAAGATCGCACGTCTTCCCCACGGCATCCGGCGGAGCGATGAGGGATGGGATCGGGCGATGGAGATAGGCCGATCTGGTACCGGCCGACATTTGTCGTGACCGATCATAGGCGGCTTTGCTTCACTCATGCCAGCAGCCCCAAATCCTGACACATCAGGATTCAGGACTTCGGTGGCACGAACCGCCGCCGCCGCGCCGGGCGGCCACTCCTTGTCCTTGCGCGTCGCCGCACCAACGGTCAGGATCCCTGACCGTTCGTACCAGGCTTCCGGTCCCGGGTAGGACAGGGAAACGGAAGCGGAAACGGGATCAGACGAGATCGCGCCGTTCTGCCTGCATCAGCAGGATGAACTGCCGCATCATGTGGTTCCGGAAGCGCAGCTTGTGCCCGTCCGGCACGATCTCCCGCTGCAGCACCGCGCCACACCCATCGGCCAGATCGGCGATGGTCCGCTCCATCGCCGCTGCCGCATTGCCCGGGTCGTGACCTTCCGATTGGAGTGGGCGAGCGGCGTCCTGCGGCCGGAAGCAGCCGAAATCATCCGCTTCCGCCTGGGCGCACAGGTAGAGTGCATCCTCCCGCGCCGCGCCATCCTCGGGCCCGATGGTGCGGTGATAGGATTCGATCAAGGACCGTTCGGCTTCGGCAACGCAGCGGCGCACCGCCTCCACCAGGTCCCGGCGTTCCACCTGGGTCACCCCGCGGGCTGCGGCGACCCGGGCGGCATGCAGGCTCAGCAATTGGGCATAGTAGGGAAGCCCCTTGGACAGGCCGACAATCCGACGGCGTACATCGGCCGTGAAGCCCAGCCCCGCTGCATCCGCCCCGACCAGGATGATGCGCTCGATCTCCCGGTCCGCCATGGGCGGCAGGTGGACTGCGACCAGGGCGCGCTGGATCGACGGATGCTTGCCCAGCAGGTGATCAACACTTTCCGCAACGCCGATCACGAACAGGGTGACGGCAGTACCCTTGTCCGCAAGGGTCTTGATCAGTTCCGCCAGTTTGTTGCGCGTATCCTCCGACAGGATACGGTCGTATTCGTCGAGGATCATCAACACATGGGTGCCAGTGATGCCGTGCATCACTTCCGCCAGCCGGGTCACGGAATAGACGCCTTCCGGCAGCCGGTCGGCGAAGCTGCCGCCGCCCGGCCCGGCGGCAAGGGGGGGCTGGCCGCTCGGCAATGCCGCGCGCGCGCTGGCGCCGCCGCGGTGATAATCGCCAGGAACCCGGGCCAACAGGGTGCGGAACATATCCTCGAACCCCAACTCGGCCGAGCAGGTCATTTTGATGGTCAGGTAGCCCGCCTGGGCGGCGATCTGCTCCACCGCATTGGCGAGTGATGTCTTGCCGCGACCGCGGTCGCCATACAGGACCACATTCGCCCGCTCCTCCTCGATGGCGGAGATGATGCGACGGATGGTGGCCAGACGGCCGACGAACAGGGCATTCACCTCCTGTTTGGGGCGGGTCGGGGTGAAGGCCTCCCGCAGGCGGCGGCTCATCTCCGGGGACAGCCCCCCACCCGTCGGGCGCTGGACGAATGGGTGCAGACCGGACGGGCCGGGACCGGAGGCACCCAGCATGGTGAATCGGGGCACCGGTTCCGCCTGGGGCTCCCGCGGTGGAACCGTGGCGGATTGGCGACCCTTGAAGAAGCTGCGCATCGTACGGAAAACCTTTTGCCAAGGAACGGCGGGCCCGTCGACGGACCGGACCCGGGGGCCGGGCTCAGAACAGCCGCTCCGGAACCCGGATCACATCATCGGGAAGGATCGGTGTCGCCGGCGGTGCCAACCGTTCCTGCTTCCGCCCCTCGATGCTGCGGGTGATGACCACGTGGTCCTGCTTCGCCCGATACGTATAGCCCCCGGCCATGGCCACGGCGGAGACAACAGTCATGCCGTTGGCATAGGGATACTGGCCAGGCTTGTTGACCTCCCCGATGATGTAGAAGGGGCGGAAGTCCAACACCTCCACATTCACCCGGGGGTCGCGCACATAGCCGTCGGACAGGCGCTCCGCGATACGGATCTCCAGGTCGCGGGAGCTGGTGCCGCTGGCCTGCACCTCCCCGATCAGGGGTAGGGCGACGTTGCCTGTCCCATCGACGGAGAATTCGCCCGACAGGCGCTCCTGCCCGAAGACGATCACCCGGATCGTATCCCCCGGTCCCAGGGTATAGGAGGCCGGCTGGCCCAGGGCGACCTGGTCCAGTGGCGGCGGGGCCGGGCCGCCGCAGGCCGCAAGCCCGCCAATAGCCAGCACCGCGGCCAGGATGCGCACCAATCCATGGGCACGGGGGCGTTCCGGGAAACAGGGGAAGGCGATCATCGGCTGTCCTCACTCACGATCGGGAACGAGGCGGCAGTCTATGATCCGGGCCGACAGCCCGAAAAAACGGAGAAGCGGGAGGCGAACGGGTATTGGACGTACACCATCCGGTACCGCCTAAGCCCCAGGACATCCCGCCCCGCCAGGACCGCTGTCCACCACCGTCAGAGTCCACCGCCGTCAGGCGCATCCGGAACGCGCCTGCCGCCGGTGCTGTTCCATGGACCCAGGCGCCCGGCTTACCGGCGTCCGTCATGCTTCAAGGACAGGCCTATGACCAATCCGCCCACCCCCGGCACGGGTACTGCCGACCGGGACATCCGCAAGCCGGACCATCCATCCCCGCAGGTTCCCCCCGACACTTCCCTTCCACCCTATACACCCGGCGGGGTCCCGCCGCCGGTCCGGGACGAAAAGGGTAATCCGGATCGGCTGAAGCCGTCCTTCCCGCCGAAGCGGAAGGCCTGACACGATCACGGGTCGGGAATCGGACCGGATGTCAGCCGGACGAAAGCCGGGAATGCAGGCGGGACAAAAGGGCGCCCACCGCGGCAATATCGGGAATGACCTCCGTCGCCAGGGTGCCGCCCCCCTGCCCGGCCACCCGGATGCCTGTCCCGTGGCGGCCAGGGCCCCGCAGCACGGCGAAGGCATCCTCATCCGTCACGTCATCGCCGATATAGACCGCGTGGTACCGCTCCAACCCCTCCGCCCGCAGAAGGTGGAGCAGCGCCCGCCCCTTATCCCACTCGATATCGGGGCGGATCTCGAACAGTTCCTTGCCTGCCGCCTGGCGCAGACCCGGCTCCGCCCCCACCACCTCCGCCACCACCGCCGCGACATCGTCCCGGAAGGGCGGGGCCACCTCCCGGATATGGACGGCGATGGCGTACCGTTTGCGCTCGATCAGGGCACCGTGGACCACGGCCAGCCGGGTGGTAAGGGCGTGGTCGATCCGCCGCAAGGCCGGCACATGGTCATCCCCCAGCTGGTGGCGCCCGCCTGGCGCCTCCAAATCCAGACCGTGGCTGCCGCCATAGATCAAGCCCGGCACGCCGACCTTTTCCTTCACGTCCTCAAGATCCCGGCCTGACAGGATACCGACAGGGCACAGGCGCGCGAGGCTCCGCACCAGGTCGCGCATGGCCGGGTCCATCCGGGCGTGGTCCGGGCGCAGGGCGATATCACACAGCGTTCCATCAAAATCCAGGAACAGGGCGGGCTTCCGGGCGGCAAGACGGTCGGCCAGGGCCAGCACACCCCCTGTATCCAGAACCTGCGCCCCATCGTCCTGGTTCTGCCGGTCCGCCATCGGTCTACCCCTCCCTGTTTGCCGTCCCGTACCCGTCCAGTGTCCGTCAACAATCGCCGGGGACCGCCGCTTCACAGCAAGCGGAAAAAAGGAAACGGCCCCTCACGGGGCCGCTCCGGGCTTGTCGAGCAAGAGATGACACACAATATGACGCAGTGCAGCAGTTGGCTGCGTGCCCATTTCCGGGCGTTTCCTCCCTAAACTCAGGCCGCTCCTCGGAGCGGCCTTTTTTCTGCCAGATCGCCACCTTGCGGACAAGCCCCCATCCGGCCGGCATCCCGTCCGATTGGCTTAGGGCCTCCGTCGCCGCGGTAACCGGCCTAGGCCGGATTGGGCACCCCGGCGGGTTGGCTGCTCGTTCGGGAATGGGGCGGCCTCCACCTTTCGCGCCATCACTCTCCGCAAGGGCGGACGGCTCCACCAACGCACAGGGGCGGGACAGACGACCCTTCCCTACTCTGTCCTGCGGGGGCGACCGGTCCGGGACGCCCCGAGCGCAGGGTAGGAGGGCCGCCCCCCGATGAGGACGGCAGAACGGGTCTCCGCTCCCGCCGAGGACGATCAGGCCCTCGCCGACCGGGAGACGATCTTCAACGGATTGCTGCTGGCCGTGATTGGCCGGCGCCGACTTTTGGTGGTGGCGGGCGACGGACAGGCTGCCCGGGTTGCCCTGCTGGCCCGGCTTGCCGCCCATGTGGAGGCGGATGGCTGCATGGTCATGACCGTCACCGCCGCCCCGGGAGCGACGGTGGAGGATCTGGTGGAGGTGGCGGGCGCCGGGCTGCTGGGCCGCGATTACGCCGGTGCCCCCTTTGAACGGATCGTGGAGGCGCTGGAGGCGCGCCTGGATCAGGCCGGAACAGGCTTCCTGATCGTCGAGGAGGCGGAGAAGCTGGCACCGGATACCCTGCGGGACCTGGTCGATCTCTCCGGGTCGATCACGCCGGCCGGGCGGTTCCTGCAGGTGATGCTGTCCGGTGCGGCCCCGCTGCGGGACCGGATCATCCAAGCCGACCTGATGCCGATCATCGAAACGGTCGGAACCCTGTATCACCTGGGACCGGTGACCCCGGCCCGCGTACCGGACAGGCCAGCCCCGGCCCCCCAGGCCACGGGGATCACCGGCCTGCGCAGCCCCGAACCCGGTAGCGCCGGATGGCGGACGGCGCCGATGGCGGGTGCGCCCAAGCGGCACCGGCGGGGCGGGATGGGTCGACTGCTGCTGCTGTTCCTGGTGTTGGCCGGGGCGGGGGCGGGTTGGGCCTACCAGCAGGGCATCCTGGACCCCGCCGATCTGGATCCGACCGGACTGGGTACCCGCATCGGCGCCAATATCCAGGCCCTTCTTGCCGACAGGCCGGGGCAGGATGTTCCCCCATCACCCGCCCGCGCTGCCCCTGCCCCTGCCCCTGCCCCTGCCGCCGCACCGGAACCGGAGGGGTCGGTGGATGCCGAGGGCTTCACGCGCGAGGATGTGGCCCGCTTCGCCGACCTGGCCGGGCGTGTGCTGCGGGAGGATCCGCGGTTGGGTCCGCCCGCGGGCGGGGAACCCGCGCCCGCGGCCACCGGCACCACCGAACCGGAAACCATCCAACCCGGATCCGCCGAAACGGTGACGGCCGAGCCCACCCTGGCGGAGTCCCAGCCCCTTTCGGCGGAGGAACTGGCGGAAATCGACCAGCCGGCACCCGCCCCAGCCGCTGCGATCCCCCCTGGCCCAGTCCCTGCCCCGACGGCAGCCGCGGACGACAGCGCGACGGATCCGCCCGGCGCAGCAGAAGATACGGCCACGGGAGAGCGGATCGCCGCGCTGGTGGAAAGGGCGGAAGGGCAGATGGCGGAACGGCGCCTGACCACGCCGCGGAATGACAACGCCTTGATCACCCTGGGCGAGATCCGGGCCATCGACCCCCGCCACCCGGCGGTCACCGACCTGTCCCGCCGGATGGTGGCAACCTATCTGCGCTGGGCCGACGTGGCGGAGGCCCGGCGGGACTGGCCCACAGCGGTGATCTATTACCAGCGGGCTTTGCGGGTCGTGCCGGGACAGCGCGACATCGAAACCCGACTGGCCGCGGCGGGCCGCCGGATCGACCGCCCCGCCACGGCGACAGCCGCACAGCAGGCACCGCCGACGCAACCCGCCCCGGCCAGCCCGCCGGCACAGGACGACCCGGCCCCGGTGGCCGAAACGACGGAGGATCCGCCCGTCCCCACCCTGCGCCCCTGATCCCGGATCGGGGAAAAAAGGGGGCCCCGTCGGTCGCGATGACCGGCCGGGGCCCCAGGTCGCATGGGAGGAAACGCAACCACTGTTGCCCGACGACCATCCCATCGGCGGCTTAAGTCATGGTTAACAGCGGCCGCCAAAATCCGCCCGACGTCGCCCATATCCTTTTTTGTTGCGGGACCGGAACGGAATGGCGGCCCGGCAACCGCGCGGGTTCCCCTTGGCGAAGGCCATCCGGCTGCGCTATTCCCCCGGTTCCCGCCCGTCCGCCACCGGAACCTGTGTGCCCGCCATGACCGTCCTCGCAGCCCGCATCGTCGCCCAGATCGCCACCGAACTCGGGGTCCGCACCAATCAGGTGGCGGCCACGGTGGCGCTGCTGGACGAAGGCTCCACCGTCCCCTTCATTGCGCGCTACCGGAAGGAGGCCACGGGCGGGCTGGACGACACCCAGCTCCGCACCCTGGAGGAGCGGCTGCGCTACCTGAGGGAGTTGGAGGAGCGGCGGGCGGCCGTGAAGGCCAGCATCACCGAACAGGGCAAGATGACCCTGGAGCTGGAACGGGACATCGACACCGCCGATACCAAGACCCGGCTGGAGGATCTGTACCTGCCCTACCGCCCGAAGCGGCGGACCAAGGCCATGATCGCCCGGGAGGCGGGGCTGGAGCCCCTGGCCGACCTGCTTCTGGCCGATCCGACCAAGGCGCCGGAGGCGGAGGCTGCGCGGTTCATCGATGCGGAAAAGGGTGTCGCCGACACCAAGGCCGCCCTGGACGGGGCCCGTGCCATCATCGTGGAACGGATGGGGGAACATGCGGAACTGGTCGGCGCCTTGCGCACCTATGCCCAGGATCATGGCCGCGTCGTCTCCCGCCTGGTGGACGGCAAGGCGGAGGAAGGAGCCAAGTTCTCCGACTATTTCGAATTCGCGGAGCCACTGAAGCAGGTGCCGAGCCACCGGGCACTGGCCCTGTTCCGCGGCCGGGCCGGCGGCGTGCTGGATCTGAAGATGGAAGTCGGGGATGAGCCGCTGCCGGGATATCCCCACCCGGCGGAAGCGATGATCGCCGCCCGCTTCGGCATCCAGGACCGCGGCCGCCCGGCGGACAAGTGGCTGACGGATTGCTGCCGCTGGGCTTGGCGCACCAAGATCGCCCTGCACCTGGAATTGGACCTGATGAACGTGGTGCGGGAACGGGCGGAGGATGAGGCCATCGCCGTCTTCGGCCGGAACCTGAAGGATCTGCTGCTGGCCCCGCCCGCGGGCATGCGGGTCACCATCGGCCTGGACCCCGGCATCCGCACAGGCGTGAAGGTGGCGGTGGTGGATTCGACCGGCAAGCTGGTGGAAACGACCACCATCTACCCCCATGAGCCGCGCAAGGACTGGGACGGGTCGATCCACACCCTGGCGGCCTTGGCCCGCCGGCACCATGCGGACCTGATCGCCATCGGCAACGGCACCGCCAGCCGGGAAACGGACAAGCTGGCCGCCGACCTGATGGCCCGGCACCCGGACCTGTCACTGACCAAGGTCATGGTGTCGGAGGCGGGGGCGTCGGTCTATTCCGCGTCGGAAGTGGCGGCCCTGGAGTTCCCGGGTCTGGATGTATCCCTCCGCGGCGCGGTGTCCATCGCCCGCCGCCTGCAGGACCCGCTGGCGGAACTGGTGAAGATCGACCCCAAGAGCATCGGTGTTGGCCAGTACCAGCACGATGTCTCCCCCACCAAGCTGGCGCGCACCCTTGATGCCATGGTGGAGGATTGCGTGAACGGGGTCGGCGTCGACCTGAACACTGCCTCCGTACCCTTGCTGGCGCGGGTGTCCGGCCTGTCGGAGAGTGTCGCAAAGAACGTCATCGAGTTCCGTGACCGCAACGGTGCCTTCCGCCGCCGCCGCCAGCTTCTGGACGTGCCCCGCCTGGGGCCCAAGGCGTTCGAGCAGGCGGCGGGGTTCCTGCGCATCCGCGACGGGGAGAACCCGCTGGACGGGTCCGCCGTCCACCCGGAGGCCTATCCCCTGGTGGAGCGCATCCTGACGAAGACGGGCAAGGCGCTGAAGGACATTATCGGCGATGCGACCTTCCTGCGGTCGCTCGACCCGGCGGATTTCACCGATGAAAAATTCGGTGTCCCGACGGTGACGGACATCCTGCGGGAACTGGAGAAGCCCGGCCGCGATCCCCGGCCGGAGTTCCGCACCGCCACCTTCAAGGACGGGGTGGAGGATCTGAAGGATCTGCAGCCCGGGATGATGCTGGAAGGAGTCGTCACCAACGTGACGAATTTTGGCGCCTTCGTCGATGTGGGTGTCCACCAGGACGGTCTGGTCCACATCTCCCAGCTCTCCCACAGCTTCGTGAAGGACCCGCACAGTGTGGTGAAGGCGGGCGACATCGTGAAAGTGAAGGTGCTGGAGGTGGATCTGAAGCGCAAGCGGGTCGCCCTGACCATGAAGATGGACGAACGCCCCACCGAACGCCCCGCCCTTGGCCGGCGGGAGGATGGCCGCGGCCACTCCCACCCCGGCACCCCGCCGACGGGTCGCGGGCCCCAGGGCCGCCCGCCCCAGGGTATCGCCGCCTCCGGCAAAGGCGCGCCGGGCAAGCCGATGCCGCCCAAGCAAGCACCCGGCAAAGCCCCGACCGGCAAGGCATCCGACCAGGACCTGGGCGCCCTGGGGGCCGCCCTGGCGGCGGCGATGCAGAAGCGGAAGTAGGAGCGGACCGACGCCGGTAAGCCATCACCGGTAAGCCCGCGCCGGAAAGCCTTTGGGCCGGCCGGTCAGGCCGGCTTCTTGCCGTGCTTGGCCCGGGCGATGGCCAGGGACTGGGCCAGCGCCTTGCCAATGAGTCCGCCATCGCCCTTCATCTCATCCCGCACCAGGGCGTTCATCGCCTCGATATGCAGGGCGACGACCTGCATCTGCGCCGGAGTCGGATTCTCCAGGTCCACGATGAAGGCGTTCAGGTGGTGGGCGAAGATGGACAACAGGTCATAACCGAAGGTCTTGCCCAGCGTCAGGATCGCGTCGGAGATCTTGAAGACACGGCGCATATGGGCCGGCCGGTTAGCCGGATCCTCCAGCGCCTGGCGGTAGGCTGCCTGAAGATCGGTCAGGTCGATCTTGGTCTGGACCCGGTGGGCGTCCGACATGCGGGAGACATGGGTGTGAGCCCGCTCGATCGCGGCCGGATCAATGCGGCCGGGTTTGCCATCCGGCGTTCCGCCCACCTTGGCCCGCAGCTTGTTCGGGCGGTGGATGAGCTCAACCCGCGGCTTCGACTCGTCGTTCATCACCCTGCTCCTGCTGCGCCGCTTCCGATGCTGCCCCGGCGGCGCCAGTACTGTCCATGACCATGTGATCGCCCTCATCCACCAGCCGGATCTCCGTCGGCTGGGTGGTGCGCTTGTCCGACCCGTCATAGGGCAGGGTCTGGCGGCGGCGGTCGGGGCCGAAATAGCCGGGCGCGCGGACGAAGGGCCGCGGCCGGTCGATGATGGCCAGAAGCCGGGTCGCCACGTTGTTCACGCTCATCGGCTTGGCCAGGTATTCCGTCACCCCGGCATCGCGGGCGCCGGTGACGGCCTTCACATCCGCCTCCCCGCTCATCATCACGAAGGGAAGGAACTTGATCTTCTCATCCTCATGCCCGCGCACCCAGCGCAGCAGGTCGAGCCCGCCCATCGGCGCCATCAGGTGGTCGGCGAAGATGATGTCGATATCCCGGGAATCGACGGACATCTGGGCCGACACCTCAAGGATGGCCGATGCCTCCTCCCCGTTGTCGGCCTGAAGCACCCGCCCGACGCCCAGCGCCTTGAAAACGGTGACCAGGATCGAGCGCACAAAGCGGTTGTCATCGGCGACCAGGATACACAGGTCGTCGAACCGGTAGAATTTTCCGCTGCTGGTGTGCCGCGACATGGGCCTGCGCCGCCTGGGTGCGGGAATTGAAGGTGGGCAGACGCTACCCGCAATAAGGGGCGGGCGCTAGAGGGCGTGGCTTGTATATGCGAATGGACCGGCAATCGAAGGTGCCAGCGCTGTCACCCTCCGCGGCAGCGCCCCCCGGAATGGCTAAATTTTTAACCATTTCGTTACAGACACGATCCTACCCTTTCCCCCTACCCCACTGGAGCGGATCGGAGTTTCCAGGACCATGGCGCGGCATGAGGACGGCAAGGGCACCCAGGACGACACGATCGAGCGCACAGCCATCGTCATGTACGGCCTGCTCCAACAACTGCATGAGACGCTGGCTGATCCGCAGGCGCCCGATGACATCAATCTGGGCATGCTGATGGGGCTGGCCATGTTCCTGGATGACCGGATCGGGCCGTTCCGGATGGAACGGCTGATGACTGCCGCCCCCGGCATCATCCTTCGTACCGATGCCCATGTGGTACCGGACCAATTGGCCCAGTTCGCCCCGGTCCTGAAGGCTTTCGGCGAACACCTGTCCGACCTCGCCGTCCGCACCCAGCCCGACCGGGTGGGCTGACCGGGAGGGCTGACTGGGTCACCGATACCGCCGCCACCGCCCCATGGTGCCGCCCCGCCCGCCGCGATAGGGTCGGATCGTACCAGCGATGATCAGGGCGTAACGGCGATGACGGAGAGGGGCAGGCCCGACGGGGCGTTCGAGCGGGCGCGCTGGTCGGCCAGTGGTGACGCCTGGAACCGCTGGGCCGATACCCGGACGGAGGTGGCGGAGCGGGTCAGCACCGCCCTGCTGGACCTGGCGGAGCTGCGGCCGGGCCTTCGCCTTCTGGATCTTGCCAGCGGGGCCGGCGAACCGGCCCTGGGGGCGGCGGCCCGGATCGGTGCCACCGGCCTGGTGATCGCCAGCGATCTGGTCGCCCCCATGCTGGCAGGGGCACGGCGCCGGGCGGGGGATGGGCCTGACCTCCCGATCCGCTTCCTGCTGGCGGACATGCAGGCGATCCCGCTGGCCAGTGCCGCCCTGGACCGGGTGACCTGCCGCTTCGGACTGATGTTCGTGCCGGACGCGGCCCGCACGGCGGGGGAGATCGCGCGGGTCCTGGCGCCCGGGGGGATCGCCGTCACCGCCGTCTGGGGCCCCCTGGCGGAGAATACCCTGTTCCAGGTCCTGTCCACCGCCCTGGATGCCACGCTGGGTCCCGACCCGGCGGCGGGGTTGGCGCCCCTGTTCCGCTTCGCCGAACCGGACAGCAGCGCCGACCTGTTCCGCGCGGCCGGGCTGGCAGCGGAGGAAACGGGCTTGCGCTTCATGGTGCAGGCGCCGGCCGATCGGCCGTTCTGGCGATCCACCCTGGACATGGCCTTCGCCCCCCGCCTCCACGGGCTGACCGCCGACCAGAGGGCACGGGTGGAAACGACGATCGCTGCTGGATTCGCGGCCCTGGCCGGGCCCATGGGCACGGTTCCCCTCAGCATCCATGTTCGCCTGTGCCGCGGGCGGCGCTGAAGCTTCGGGGTTACTGGACCCGGGGTTGTCCGGCGGCGGGGAAACACCATATATGCCGGACCGATACGTATCTTGACTGAATACATGATCGGCGTAAGGTCTTTCCCGCATCCCGCCCGCCGGGGTCGGGGACCATCGGATTGCCCCCCGCGGGATTCCAGCCCTTTCCAAGCCGGTTTTCGGCGACGGCAGCGGGTCACCCCACGGAGCGGATCCCACCGCAGCCGCGAAGCAGAAACAGCGACCGACCCATCATGGATGTGAAAACCCTTTGCCTTGGTGTCCTGAGCCGGGGAGACGCCTCCGGCTATGAGATCCGCAAGGCTTTCGAGGAAGGCCCCCTAAGCCATTTCAGCGATGCCGGATTCGGGTCCATCTACCCGGCCCTCAAACGCCTGCTGGAGGATGGGCTGATCGCCATCGCCCGGCACGGCACCGAAAGCCGCCCCGACAAAAAAGTCTATCGCATCACCCCGACCGGGCGGCACGCCTTGTACCAGGCGCTGACGGAAAAGCCCGGGCCGGACAAGCTGCGGTCGGACTTCATGTTCATGCTGTCCTTCGGCCATCTGCTGCCGCCACGTCACCTGGATCGGATCATCACCGACCGGGTCGAGGAGTATCGCCGGTTGGCGGACGGGATCGTGGACAGTGACGGCGCGCACGGCACCCCGGGGGAAATGTTCGTACAAGGGCTCAGCCTTGCCATGTACCGTGCGGCCAAGGCCTATCTCGAAGACCATCGGCACGAGCTGATCGGGGCCGCTCTGCTGGAGCCGAAGGTCGCGGAGTAAAAACTTGTTCGCAGGGGGCCCGGGGCAGATGCCCGGAGCCGGGGATCGGATCATGAAATCATCGACACTCATCGCCATCGGAATTGCGGGCGTCGCCGCGCTCTGGATGGCATCCGCCGCCGTTTTCCCGGGTGAGGAGCAGACGGGACCGGCGGCACCGGCCGCCGCCGCCGCAAGCGAGGATCTGTTCGCCGTCCGCGTCGTCCGCCTGACCGCGGCGCCGATGACCCGGGAAGTAGTGGTCAACGGCCGGACGGAGGCGTTCCGGTCCGTGGACCTGCGGGCGGAGATCCGCGGCCAGGTGGAGGAGATCCTGGACGAACGGGGGGCGACCTTGACCACGGGCCAGCCCATCGCCCGCATCGCGGTCGAAGCCCGGAAGGCGGAGCTGGAGCAGGCCCGCGCCACCCTGGAACTGCGCCGCATCGAGAATGAGGCGGCGAAGACCCTGAGCCAGCGCGGCTTTGCCACCGATGTCCGCCGGGCGGAAGCCCAGGCGCAGCTGGAGGCGGCCCAGGCCCAGCTTCGCCTGGCAGAGCTGGCGATGGAGAAGACGACCGTCGTCGCCCCCATCGACGGCATCCTGGACCAGCGCCCGGTGGAGGTCGGCGATTATGTGGACGTGAAGGACCCGGTCGCCACCATCGTCGACCTGGACCCGATCAAGATCGTCGTCTCCGTCACCGAACGGAACGTGGCCGACCTGACACTGGGTGCTCCCGCCATCGCCCGCACCCTCACAGGTGAGGAAGTGACCGGGACCATCACCTTCATCTCCAGCCAAGCCGACCCCGCCGCCCGCACCTTCCAGGTGGAGATGCAGGCGCCCAATCCGGATAAGCGGATCGTTGCCGGACTGACCGCCAGTGTCCGCCTTCCCATCGTGGACAAGATGGCCCACAAGGTCTCTCCCGCGGTGCTGACCCTTGACGACCAGGGGACCATCGGCGTGAAGGTGGTCGATGGCGGGGATGTGGTGCGCTTCATGCCCGTCATCCTGATGGGCAGTGACGAAGAGGGGGTCTGGCTGTCGGGCCTGCCGGACCAGGTGACCCTGGTCACCGTCGGCCAGGAATTCATCGCACCCGGCCAGAAGGTCCGGCCCGTGGAAGGGGGCCTGTCATGAACGGCATCATCAGCGCTGCGATCACCCGCTCGCGGATGGTGATCGCCCTTTTCATCCTGTTCGTCATCGGCGGCTGGATGTCCTACCAGTTGATGCCGAAGGAAAGCGCCCCGGACATCAACATCCCCATCATCTATGTCTCCGTCTCCTATGAGGGCATCAGCCCGGAGGATGCGGAACGCCTTCTGGTCCGCCCGATCGAGCAGCAGGTGCGCACGATCGAGGGTGTGAAGGAGATGCGTTCCACCGCCTATCAGGGTGGGGGCAATGTGGTGCTGGAATTCGTGGCCGGGTTCGATGCGGACAAGGCCCTTCTGGACGTGCGCCAGAAGGTGGATGACGCCCGCCCGGACCTGCCCGACGGGGTGGATGAACCCTCCGTCAACGAGGTGAACTTCTCCCTTTTCCCGGTCATCGTCGTCACCCTGTCCGGTGACGTGCCGGAGCGCACCCTCGTGCGGCTGGCGCGCCTGCTGGAGGACCGGATCGAGGCCATGCCGGAGGTGCTGGAGGTCGATATCTCCGGCGACCGGGAGGAGCAGGTGGAGATCGTGATCAATCCCATGCTGCTGGAAAGCTATGGCATCAACCCGAACGACGTGATCTCCCTTTTCAACCGGTCCAACCGTCTGGTCGCCGCCGGCAATCTGGATACCGGTGCCGGCCGCTTCGCGGTCAAGGTGCCCGGCCTGTTCGAGACGGTGGAAGACATCTGGAACATGCCGGTCAAGGTGGACAGGGACAGTGTCGTCCTGTTCAAGGACGTGGCGGAGGTGCGGCGCACCTTCAAGGACCCGAACAGCCTGGCCCGGGTGAACGGAGAGCGGGCGGTGGCGCTGGAGGTCACCAAGCGCACGGGTGAGAACATCATCGACACCATCGCCAAGGTCCGCGCCATCGTCGGGGAGGCGCAGGCCGGTTGGCCGTCCACGGTCCAGGTCAGCTACAGCCAGGACCAGTCGGAAGACATCCAGATGATGGTCTCCGACCTGACAAACAACCTGATCAGTGCTGCCCTGCTGGTGATGATCGTCTGCATCGCCGCCCTGGGCGTTCGCACGGGCCTGCTTGTCGGCATCGCCATTCCCGGATCATTCCTGATGGGCCTGCTGGTGCTGGCGCTGATGGGCGCGACCATCAACAACATCGTGCTGTTCAGCCTGATCATGGTGGCCGGCATGCTGGTGGACGGCGCCATCATCACCAACGAATACGCCGACCGGAAAATGTCGGAGGGGTTGAGCCCCCGCCAGGCCTATTCCCTGGCGGCCCAGCGCATGGCCTGGCCGATCATCACCTCCACCCTCACCACCCTGGCCGCTTTCGCACCGCTGCTGTTCTGGCCGGGCGTGGTGGGTGAGTTCATGAAGTACCTGCCCATCACCCTGATCGCCACCCTGTCGGCTTCCGTCCTGATGGCCCTGCTGTTCATCCCCACCCTGGGCGGGGTGTTCGGCAAGGCCGGTGCCGCCGATCCGGAACTGATGCGGTCGCTGGCCGCCAGCGAAAGCGGCGACCTGCGGGACCTGAACGGGGTTACCGGCAGCTATGTGCGTTTCCTTGACCGGGTGCTGGGCCATCCGGGCAAGGTGGTGCTGGCCAGCTTCGCCCTTCTGATCGGCATTTGGGGCTATTACGCGACCCATGGCAACGGGGTGGAGTTCTTCCCCGAATCGGAGCCACGGGTGGCCAGCGTCATGGTCCATGCCCGCGGCAACCTGTCCATCCATGAGAAGGACGCCCTGATCCGCCAGGTGGAGGAACGGGTGCTGGGCTTCTCCGGGGAGTTCCAGTCGGTCTATACAAGGGTGATCGGCCAGAGCAATGGCGGTGGCATGGACGACCAGGC
>JBJOKR010000121.1:0-15106 GCA_046045995.1 Pseudomonadota bacterium
GATTAGCGCAGCGTAATCCGACGTTTCCCCCCTCCGTTTGCCGATACTTCCCCCCGTGTGCCGACCGTGCGGCACGGCGGCCGATGCCCTTTTGTCGGATTACGCTTCGCTAATCCGACCTACGGGGAGGATTGGCAAAAGCGTAATCCGACACAAGCATTTACAAGTGAATTCAGTATCCGGAAGAACAGTATCAATCCGCAGAATCCGTATGGACTCCCATAAATAGTACTGACTGAGTCGCTGACGCTGTCTCAAAAGAGGTGCGTCATGATGATGAGGTCAACAGTATTCATTCTTCTTGCGATCCTGTGCGCCACCCCGGCCCGGGCCCAGCGCAGCGATGATGACATCAAGCGACAGATCATCCAGGAATCCATCGCCAACTATCCCGGCCCCTGTGCCTGCCCCTACAGTTCCGCGCGAAACGGCAGCCGCTGCGGCCAGCGCAGTGCTTATTCAAAGCCCGGCGGGGCATCCCCCCTGTGCTATCCGGATGATGTAACGCCGGCCATGATGGACCGATGGCGCAAGGCCCGGGCCCCCGCCCCGCCGAAGGTGAAGGGCTGAGGCAAAGCCCCGTTGGCGGGGGCAGGTGGGCCCCGCTGCCCTATTCCCCCGCCGCCAGATCCAGGATCAGCCGGCGCATGGTCTCCGACACCGGATGGAAGCGGGCGGCCAGATGGTCCAGCATGGCGCGGGCGGCTTCCGGGCAGGCATCGATCCCCCCGGCCAGCGCCGGGAGCAGGGGGGCTAGATCCGGGTTCTGCACCTCTGCCCGGCGGTCCACGGCGAAGGGATCGGCTTGGCCGGTGCCGGGGGGCCCGGTCAGCGCCTCCAGCCGCAGCAGGTTGTCCAGCGCGTAGACCTGGATGGAGCGCATGCCGGCCAGCCGCTCCCCCCGCCGCCAGCGGCCCAGCCCGACATAGAGGTTGGACAGGATCTCCCCAAGCAGGTAGTCGCGGTCGGTCGTGTTGAACCCCCCGGCGATGCGCGGGGTGCAGAGGCTTGTGTCGAACCCATCCTCCCGCCAGACGATGCGGCCGGGGGCGAATGGGATGGCGGCCAGCTCCGCCGGTTCGAACACCGCCATCTCCACGAACACCCCATCCGCATAGCAGGCCTTCCAGCCGTCGGCGGTGTTGCGGAAGGCCCAGGCCAGGGGGGCGTCGGCCGGGGCGGCGTCGCGTAGCCACCACAGGTCCTGCACGAACCCCGCCTTTTCCCCCGGTTTGACGATGGCGAAGAAATCCAAGTCCGACCAGGCATCCATCCGCGCCGTCTCCGCCGCCGAGCCGAGGGCGAGCAGGGCCAGGCCCCGCCCGCTGTCCCGGATCACGCGGGCGATGGCCTCCAACCGGTCGATCCGTTGTTTCACCGCCTCATCCATGGGTTCTCCTCTCTGGGGAAGGACGCGGCCCGTCAGGACGGACGGGCCCGGTCGATGGTTGCTTTCGGATTGATCAGGGACACACCCCGGTCGGTGCGCCGATCGGCCCCCTCCCGGATCAGGGCGATCACCTGGGCCGGGGTGAGCGACGGGTTCACGGCCAGAAGCTTGCCGGCCAGGTTGGCGACCTGGGGGGCGGCCATGCTGGTCCCGCTCATGGCCATGCGCTGCCCGCCCGGGACGACGCTGTCCACCCGGAAGCCGTTGGCATGGAAATCGACCGATGCCCCGATGGAGGTGAAGCTTGTCTCCGCCCCCGCCTGATCCACCGCGCCGACGGTGATCACATTGGGCAGGTCGATACCCGCGGGCACGGATCCGGCGAAGTTGATGTCCTGGTCCTCGTTCCCGGCACCGGCGATGAACAGGATCTCCGGCGCGGTGGCGAAGGCGGCGGTCAGCCCGGCCTGGAGGCTGCGGAAGATGCGGTCCGCCCGCTCCGCCCGCGCCTTGGGGTCCGGCTCGGCATTGTTCGCGGCCAGGGAACCCTCGATCATGGGGCGGGTGATGCGCCAGCTCATGTTGGCGACGCGCACGTTGTTGGCCTTCATATAGGTCACGGCCTGCATGGCCATGGTGCCCATGCGCTCGGCATAGGCCTCATCCAGCAGGGGCGGGACAAGGCCGAAGGGCAGTTGCATGGACACATGCATCAGCCGTGCGGCCGGGTTCCCCGCCATGGCGATCCCGGCCACATGGGTTCCGTGCAGGTAAAGGCCGATCATGCCGGTTTCGGTCAGGAACTGCGGCACTTCCTCCCGCTTCATGGTGGACAGCTTCTGGCGGAAGGCCCGGGCCTCCGCACTGTCGATATTGGCCTGGCTGTCGCGCGATCCCTTGACGAAGCCCAGCAGGTCGGGCACCCGCGCCTTCTGCTCCGCCGTGAGCGGCATCAGGTCGCCCGCGGCGGGTGCCTGGTCGCGGGT
The DNA here is from genome assembly GCA_046045995.1 of Pseudomonadota bacterium. Taxonomy (GTDB): domain Bacteria; phylum Pseudomonadota; class Alphaproteobacteria; order Azospirillales; family Azospirillaceae; genus Indioceanicola. The sequence goes on from JBJOKR010000121.1 coordinate 2,377, forward strand.
GAAGGCGATGCCGTGCAGGTCGTCGACGAAGCCGTTGCCGTCATCGTCCCTGCCGTTCGCCGTCTCGCCCGTGTTGGTGAAGCGGCGGTCCTGGAACAGGGAAATGTCCAGCCCGCTGTCCCAGACGGCGATGGTGACCGGGGTCAGCCCGTCCGCCGTGGGGAAATCGACATTGCGCGCCGCCCAGATGTCCGGCTTTTCCGTCGCGGTATCATGTTTGGCGATATAGGTGGAAAGGGCGGCCAGGATCGCATCCCGCCGCGGGGCCACGATCGCAAGTGTCACCCGGGCGCCGATGATGCCGCGCACCGCGTTCAGGTCCATGGACGGGTTGCCGGCCCAGATCCGATCCAGCTGCGCTTCGAAGGCGCCCTTGATCAGCTCCGGATTCAGGGTTTCCAGCCCGCTTTTGGTCTGCTTGATGGCTGCACCGACCACGTCCCAGGGCATCGGCTCCAGCAGGCGGGTCAGTTCCTCCGTCATGGCGGCGGGGGTGCCGCCCTTGGCCACGGCGGCGATATGGGCTCGTGCGATCAGGCCGCTGGTCAGCCGGTCGGCAGGCTTTTCCCGATCCGCGGCGATGGCGGCCGCCAGGGCCGCCGCCTCCTCATACCGCCCCTCCAGCAGGGCGATGTCGCGCAGGGTGCCGCGGTAGATGTCCCGGGCGGAGGGGTCCTTGATGTCATAGCCCGCCATCACGGCCGCCGCATCCTTGGCGACCGCGGCGCGCAGGGTGGCGAAGGCGGCATCATCCGTCAGCAGCACGCTGGGCTTGACCGGCAGGGTATAGGCGAAACGGGGCAGGTCCGCTGCGGATTCGACCACCGTGCGCGGCGCCGTCTGCGCCAAGGCGCCCCCCGGATGACCCAGGGCGAACCCGGCGACAGCCGCCAGCAGCAAGCCGCGGAAGGCGGGGCGGGAGGGGATGGGGCGGGTATGGACGCGAAGGGTCATGGCGGTCGGTCTTTCCGGCTGGTCGGTCTTGGCCGCCCGGATCGGGATTGTGTCCGGGCCATGGCCAGACCATGGCCGACCGATGGTGGCAGGTCGCCGACAGCCGGATTAAACCTGTGTCATCCCGTCGCAGTTCACCGCAGCCCCCGCATCAGCCGATCGCCCCACAGCCCGCCGGGGCAGGCCAGATCCGGTTCCTGCACGCAGCCCGACCAGGAGAAGGCAACCAGATCCGCCCGGCCCAGCAGCCGGTCCATGGGCACATAGCCCACATCGTCCAGGAAGCGGCTGTCGCCGGAATTGTCCCTGTTGTCGCCCAGCATGAACAGATGGCCCGCGGGCACGGTGTAGACGGGCGTGTTGTCCGCCATGCCCTGGTCCGACACCTCCAGGATCTGGTGGCTGCGCCCGCCGGGAAGGGTTTCGCGGTATTCCACCACCGCGACGATGCGGCCGTCCCGCTCCCGGTAGCGGTATTCGCCGACCAACTCCCTCGCTACGATCTCCCCATTGATGATCAGGCGGCCGCCGCGCATCTGGATGCGGTCGCCGGGCAGGCCGATCACCCGCTTCACCAGATCATCAGTCCCCCGCGGATGGCGGAAGACGATCACATCCCCCCGCTCCGGCAGGGATTCCAGCACCCGCCCTTCCCCCAAAGGCAGGTCCACGGTGGGGGAGAAGCGGCTGTAGCCGTAGGCATGCTTGGCGGCGAAGAAATGATCGCCGACACGCAGGGTCGGCAGCATGCTTTCCGACGGCACATGGTAGGCGGCATAGGCGAAGGTGTTGAACACCAGATACAGCACCGCAGCGCCCAGGATCGTCCCGACCCATTCGCGCAGATCCGCCCAGAACCGTGTCACGATCCATTCCCCCTCTATCCATGTGAGGATAAGCTTTCCTCCGCCGCACTGGGCCGGTCAAGGACCGCCGTCACATGGACCCGGAAGGCCGCTTCCGCCCCGGTTCCGGAACATGTTGCCGATGGGGGCACCGTCATTGACATACCCCCTGCAAATCGGGTGCATTCCGCCTCCCGGGCATCTCTCCTCCTTCCGGGGGTTCCGCGCGGCCGGCCGGTCCGCGGCGGGTATCAGAACCAGACCAACGAGCAAGGGGCGGAGCGCCATGTTTTCCAAGATCCTGATCGCCAACCGGGGTGAGATCGCCTGCCGTGTCATCAAGACGGCCCGCCGGATGGGGATCAGGACGGTGGCGGTCTATTCCGAAGCCGATGCCGGCGCCCTGCATGTGGAAATGGCGGATGAGGCGGTGGCCATCGGCCCCGCACCCAGCGCCCAGTCCTATCTGGTGGCCGACCGGATCGTACAGGCCTGCCTGGACACAGGTGCCCAGGCGGTCCACCCAGGCTACGGCTTCCTGTCGGAGAAGGCGGAGTTCTGTGAAAAGCTGAAGGCCCACGGCATCGCCTTCATCGGCCCGGATGTCCACGCCATCGGCGCCATGGGCGACAAGATCGAATCGAAGAAGCTGGCGAAGGCGGCAGGCGTCAGCACGGTCCCCGGATATCTGGGCGTCATCAAGGACGATGGGGAGGCGGTGACCATCGCCCGGGACATCGGCTATCCGGTGATGATCAAGGCCTCCGCCGGGGGTGGCGGCAAGGGCATGCGCGTCGCCTGGAACGACGACCAGGTACGCGACGGCTTCCGCTCCGCCACGAATGAGGCGCGGTCCAGCTTCGCCGATGACCGGGTGTTCATCGAGAAATACATCACCGAACCCCGCCACATCGAAATCCAGGTCCTGGCCGACGGGCATGGCTCTTGCGTCTATCTGGGGGAGCGGGAATGCTCCATCCAGCGCCGTCACCAGAAGGTGATCGAGGAGGCGCCGAGCCCCTTCCTGGACCAGGCGACACGCCGCGCCATGGGCGAACAGGCTGTCGCCCTGGCCAAGGCCGTGCAGTACAAGTCCGCCGGGACGGTGGAGTTCATCGTCGACAAGGATCGCAACTTCTACTTCCTGGAAATGAACACCAGGCTGCAGGTGGAACACCCGGTGACGGAGATGATCACCGGCCTGGACCTGGTGGAACTGATGATCCGGGTCGCGGCGGGGGAGGCCCTGCCGATCACCCAGGATGACGTCACCCTGAACGGCTGGGCCGTCGAATCCCGTGTCTATGCGGAGGATCCGACCCGCAACTTCCTGCCCGCCATCGGCCGGGTCACCCGCTACCGCCCCCCGGCGGAGGGCACGCGGGCCGACGGCAGCATCGTCCGCGTGGATACGGGCGTGGTGGAGGGGGGTGAAATCTCCATGTACTACGACCCCATGATCGCCAAGCTGATCACCTGGGGGCCCGACCGGGCCGCGGCGGTGGCGGCGATGGGGGAGGCGCTGGACGGATTCCAGATCCGTGGTGTGGGCCACAACATCTCCTTCCTGGCGGCGCTGATGGAAAAGCAGCGCTTCCGCGACGGCCGCCTGACCACCAATTTCATCGCGGAGGAGTTTCCGGACGGGTTCCACGGCCTGGCTCCGGATGAAGCGGGGCTGAAGCGCCTTCTGGCCGTGGCCTTGTCGCTGCACCGCCGGGTGGCGGAGCGGGACGGGCTGGTCAGCGGCCAGGTGTCGGGCCATGGCCGCCGCACCGCCGACCGCTGGGTCGCCCGGGTGGACCGGCGGAACCACGGGGCGGTGGTGACCGTCACCGACGGCGGGGCCGATGTCGCCTTCGACGGCGGGCCGGTCCTGGCGGTGCGCAGCGGCTGGGAGATCGGGGATACCCTGTGGACGGGGACGGTCGGGTCCCATGCCTTGACCGTGCAGGTGGAACGGCGCGGCCTGCGCTGGGTGCTGTTCCACGGCGGGGCGGAACTGGCGGTGGAGGTGCTGACCCCCCGGGCGGCGGAACTGGCCGACCTTATGCCGGTGAAACTGCCCCCGGACATGAGCAAGTTCCTGCTGTCGCCCATGCCGGGCCTGCTGGTCAGCGTCGCCGTGAAGCCCGGCGATACGGTGGAGGCGGGGCAGGAGCTGGCGGTGGTGGAGGCGATGAAGATGGAGAACATCCTGCGCGCCGATGCGGCCGGCCGGGTCAAGGCCGTATACGCGGCCAAGGGTGCTTCCCTGGCTGTGGACGAAAAGATCGTGGAGTTCGAGTGAGACCCGCAGGCGGAGCTTGACCGGACAGGTTCCCGCAAGAACTGTTGTACCGATCCAAACCCCGCCGACCCGGCAGAGGAGATTTCCATGACGCCAGAGCGGCGCGCCGTCCACGTCGTCATCTCCGGCCGGGTGCAGGGGGTCTCGTACCGGGGCTGGACGGTGGAACAGGCCCGCGGCCGGGACCTGGACGGCTGGGTCCGCAATCTGCCCGACGGGACGGTGGAGGCGGTCTTCGCCGGGGACACCCTGGACGTGGACGCCATGCTGGACAGTTGCTGGAAGGGGCCGCCCAACGCCCTGGTCACCGATATCCGGGTGGGGGAGACGGATGATCCCGGCCCCACCGGCTTCACCCAGCGCTGACCCGCACCCAGGGTCCCGGCGGGATCGGCCCGATCTTGACTCCCTACCGGTTCCATGGGGGAAATCAGGGCGTCCTGGGTATCATCACCCGCAGGGTATGCCCAGGACAGCCGGGCAAGGGGAGACGCGGGCGCATGATCCAGGAGTTCAAGGCCTTCATCAGCCGGGGCAATGTGGTCGATCTGGCGGTGGGCATCATCATCGGCGCCGCCTTCACCGCCATCGTCACGTCGCTGGTGAACGATATCCTGATGCCGCCCCTGGGCTGGATCCTGGGCGGGCTGGATTTCACCAATTACTTCATCGTCCTGGGCAGTGGTGACTATGCCACCCTGGAATCTGCCAAGGCAGCGGGTGCGGCGACCATCAATTACGGCCTGTTCGTGAATGCGGTGATCAAGTTCCTGATCGTCGCCTGGGCGCTTTTCATCCTGATCAAGCAGGTTAACCGCTTCCGCATCAGGGAGGAGGCGAAGCCGACCGCCCCGCCGAAGCAGGAGATCCTGCTGGAGGAGATTCGCGACCTGTTGAAGGCCCGGGGCGGGATGCCCGGTTGACCAGGGCCCCGGTGGAAGGGGCTTGGCAACCGCCAGGGGCATCCTGTATGCGGGGGGCCTGTGTCAGGCGTGTTGCCCGGGCGATCTCAACCCGTCAGGCGGGCGTCGGATGCAACCGCCGCGGTGACCGCCTCTTCCATGTCGGGGGCCATGATGGGACAGATGTCGGGGCCTGAGCCCATCGCTGCCGCGACCGGCCTTGCCCGGCTGCGGCGGATGGCTGTGGCTGCCGTCATGGCCCCGGCCCTGGCGTGCTGCGCCGCATTTCCGGCCTTCGGTGGCAGCCCGGATGCAGCCCCGGCCGAAACCGCGACCGCCACCAATCCCCCTGCCACACCGTCCGCCATCCTGGCCTATGGCCCCATGGAACTGGGCGGAAACGGGGTGTTGTTCGGGTCGGGCATGGTCGATGTGATCCGCAGCCATCTGGACCCCGGTGTCACCGTGGGCGCGGAGACGATGCCGGCCAGCCGGCTGCGCGCCCTGCTGGATGAGGGGACGATGCCGGTCTGTGCCTTCCTGGTCCACCGGCTGCCCCATAATGAGACGACGCGCCAATGGATCGGCCAGGTGACGGAGGCGCGGATCGTCCTGGCCGCCGCCCGCCCTGACCTGCCCATGCCGGCGCCGGACCAACCGGTCCTGGTCATCGCCGGGTCCGCCCATCAGCTGCGGGCGGAGACGATGGGCCTGGCCGTGGCACCGGCCCGCAGCCATGAGCAATTGCTCCGCATGTTCGCCGGTGGGCGCAGCGCCTACTGGCTGGATAACCTGCAGATCATGCGCAATGCCCAGGCCCGGGGCCTGACCGGGCCCATCCATATCGTGCGGGAGGTGGCGCGGGTCGGGGTCTGGATGGCGTGCAGCCTGTCCGTCGACGGGGCCACGGTCGATCACCTCCGCACGGCCTTTGCCCGTGCCCGGGCCGATGGCCGCATGGACGATCTGCTGTTCCAGTTCCAGACGAGTGGGTCGACTGGCAAGGCGTGGCCGGAGGGGGAAGACGGCCCCAGTTGAGGCCCGGTCCAGCGGCCGGCCAGACCCGCCGCTACCGCCGCCCCTCCAGCACATCGCGAATGCGGGACAGGTGGGCGGTGATCCGGCCCAAGGCGAGGATGATCACCCCCAGCAGCAGGCCGATCAGCCCGGCATTGAACCGTTCCGGCGTAGGGAAGGATGTCAGGAAAAGGCTGATGACAACCGTGACACCCCCGACGATGTAAAGCACCAGGGCGGTGATGGAGCGGCGGTCCTGCATGGCTTGTCTCTACCTCCCCTCAACCGGCGGCGCAGGCGGGGGTGGGCGTGGCGGTCGCCCGGGACGGGGCGTCGGCGGCCAGGAACACTTCCCGGAAGGCGTCCTTCAGGGCCAGATCTACCTCCGCCAGGCTGACGATATGGCCCAGGTCCGCCAGGGACGTCACCCCATGCTCCCGGATGCCGCAGGGGACGATGCCGTCGAAATGGGTCAGGTCCGGCTCCACATTCAAGGAGACGCCGTGGAAGCTGACACCCCGGCGGATGCGCACGCCCAGGGCGGCGATCTTGCATTCCTGGCCGGGGCGGCCATAGGCGCCCATGTCCACCCAGACGCCCACCCGGCCGCAGCGCCGTTCCCCCCGGACCGCGAACTGGGCCAGGGTGCGGATCAGCCATTCCTCCAGCCGCCAGACGAAATCATGCAGGTCACCGCCCCGGGCCGCCACGTCCAGCATGACATAGCCGATGCGCTGGCCGGGCCCGTGATAGGTGTATTGGCCGCCGCGCCCGGCCTCATGCACCGGGAACCGGGGGGTCAGCAGATCCGCCACCCGGGCGGAGGTGCCGGCCGTGTACAGGGGCGGATGTTCCAGCAGCCACACCGTCTCCGGCGCCCCGCCCGCGCGGATATCGGCCACCCGCTGTTCCATGAAGGCCAGGGCGTCAGGATACTCCACCAGACCGTCGCTGATCCGCCATTCCAGGTCCATCGCCCCGCCCGCCCCTTTCCGCCAGACATCCGCTCTGGCGCCTATGTAGGGCAGAAGGGGGCCCGGGTCCATGCGCAAGCACCCCATCCGGAAGCCGCCGGTGCCGGCCCCCATGAAAGCGCTTGAACGGGCCCCCGCGATTTGCTATCTCCCGCGAACCCGACGGGAGGTCTACCAGCCCCCGGCGGAGATAGGACAGTGTGCGGTCGTGGCGGAACTGGTAGACGCGCAGCGTTGAGGTCGCTGTGGGGCAACCCGTGGAAGTTCGAGTCTTCTCGACCGCACCATTCCCTTCTTCCCCTCGTGAATGATCCCAGGCAAATCTATCATTGTGTGATGGCTTTGGCTCCGACCCGTCTTGGCCGGGCGGTTGATTGACGGTGTCAATAGTGCCACCTTATGCTCTCCCCCATGGGGAAGCCGCCGGACATCATCGCCCGGATGCGGGCAAATCCAGCCGATGTCCGGTACGCGGATCTGGTTCGGGTCTGCGATGCCGTCTTCGGTCAGGCCCGGCAGTCCGGCGGCAGCCACCGGGTCTACAAGACACCCTGGCCGGGTGACCCGCGGGTCAACATCCAGGCGGATCGCAGCGGCCGGGCAAAGGCCTATCAGGTCCGACAGGTCCTGTCGGCATTGGACCGGATGAGCACGCTCGGCAAGATCGGCAGTGAATTCGGCAGCGAAATCGGCGGTGAGGTCGGTGATGATCGACATTGACCACTACAGTTTCCGGATCACGTGGTCCGCCGAGGACGGGGAATTCGTTGCCACCTGTGCCGAGTTCCCGAGCCTGTCCTGGCTGGCGGAATCCCAGGTGGAAGCTCTGGCCGGTCTGCGCGGCCTTGTCGCCGATACGGTGACCGACATGATGTCCACCGGGGAAACCGTGCCCGTTCCCCTGGCAGACCGCCCCTATTCCGGCCGTCTGCACGTGCGGTTGAGCCCTGATCTCCATCGCCGTCTTGCCATCGAGGCAGCGGAGGCACGGGTGAGCCTGAACCGGCTGGTGACGGCAAAGCTGTCCGCCTGATCCCATCCGCGTCCCATCCGCCCTGGGTCACCGACGCGAGTCTTCCCGCCGCTCACCCGTCCCCGCACCCATGCCCCCGATCCGCGCTGTTTTTCCGCTTCCACCCTGTCTCGGCCGCTGATTCCGCGCACCGGGGCGGGGTAGGGCGGATGGGGTGCAATCCCCTGGACAGGGCGGGTTGACCCGGCCTAAGCAGGACGCGGCCGCCCCTCCCAGGCGGGGGGCCTTCAGTTGTCCGCTCCCGCTGCCGTCGGCGCTTCCGGCCGGCGGGCGCCTTGTTGCTCAGGGGATCGACCCATGTCCGACAGCTTCCGCGATGCCGCCCTCGACTATCACCGCCTGCCGTCGCCGGGTAAGGTCTCGGTGACGCCGACCAAGCCCTTGGCGACCCAGCGGGATCTGGCCCTGGCCTATTCCCCGGGCGTGGCGGCGGCGTGCGAGGAGATCGTGAAGGATGAGGCGGCGGCCGATCTCTACACCTCCCGCGGCAACCTGGTGGCCGTCATCTCCAACGGCACGGCCGTGCTGGGCCTGGGCGATATCGGCCCGCTGGCGTCCAAGCCGGTGATGGAGGGCAAGGGCGTCCTGTTCAAGAAATTCGCCGGCATCGACGTCTTCGATATCGAGGTGAATGAGAAGGACCCGGACCGGCTGGTGGATGTGATCGCCGCCCTGGAGCCCACCTTCGGCGGCATCAACCTGGAGGATATCAAGGCCCCCGAATGCTTCTATGTGGAACAGAAGCTGCGGGAACGGCTGAAGATCCCCGTCTTCCACGATGACCAGCACGGCACCGCCATCATCGTCGCCGCCGCCATCACCAATGCGCTGGCGCTGACGGGGCGGGACATCGGCTCGGTCAAGCTGGTCTGCTCCGGTGCCGGGGCGGCGGCCCTGGCCTGCCTGGACCTGCTGGTCGATATGGGCATGGATGTGGCCAACATCTGGGTCAGCGACATCAAGGGCGTGGTCTATCAGGGCCGGACGGAGCTGATGGATCCGCGCAAGGAGCGCTATGCCAAGCCCACCAACGCCCGCACCCTGTCGGACATCATCGAGGATGCGGATGTCTTCCTCGGCCTCTCCGCCCCGCGGGTGCTGACGGGGGAGATGGTGCGGCGCATGGGCGACCGGCCCATCGTCATGTCGCTGGCCAACCCAACGCCGGAGATCATGCCGGAAGAGGTGAAGGCCGCCCGGCCCGATGCCATCATCGCCACCGGCCGGTCCGATTACCCGAACCAGGTCAACAACGTCCTCTGCTTCCCCTTCATCTTCCGGGGCGCGCTGGATGTGGGCGCCACCACGATCAATGAGGCGATGAAGATCGCCGCCGTCCGCGCCATCGCCGATCTGGCCCGGGCGGAGCAGAGCGATGTGGTGGCCACCGCCTATGGCGACACCTCGGCCGGCTTCGGGCCGGAGCATCTGATCCCCAAGCCCTTCGACCCGCGCCTGATCCTGGAGATCGCACCCGCCGTCGCCCGGGCCGCCATGGACAGCGGGGTGGCCCGCCGTCCCATCCAGGATTTCGACGCCTACCGCGACCGGCTGTCCCAGTTCGTCTTCCGCTCTGGTCTACTGATGAAGCCGGTCTTCGCCCGGGCCAAGGCCGATCCCCGCCGGGTCGCCTATGCCGAGGCGGAGGAGGAGCGGGTGCTGCGCGCGGTGCAGAACGTGGTGGATGACGGGCTGGCCCGGCCGGTCCTGATCGGGCGGCGCGACGTGGTCACCCGCCGGATCGAGAAGCTGGGCCTGCGCATCCGCCAGGGCGATCACTTCGACCTTGTCGATCCCCAATCCGATGCCCGCTACACCGAATACTGGACCGCCTATCACGAGATCATGCAGCGCCGGGGGGTAAGCCCCGACCGGGCGCGCCAGGTTGTGCGCACCAATTCCACCGTCATCGGCAGCCTGATGGTGCGCAAGGGCGATGCGGAGGCTTTGATCTGCGGCACGGTCGGGCTTTATGACTGGCACCTGAAGCATGTTCAGGATGTGGTGGGCTTGCGCCGCGGGGTGCGCACGCCAGCCTCCCTCTCCGTCCTGATCCTGAACCGGGGCACCTTCTTCCTGGCCGACACCTATGTGAACCCCGATCCCTCCCCGCGGGAGATCGCGGAGATGACGGAACTGGCGGCGGAGGAGGTACGGCGCTTCGGCGTCATGCCCAAGGTGGCGCTGCTGTCCCATTCCAATTTCGGCAGCCACAATGACGAGTCGGCGGTGAAGATGCGCCGCGCCCTGGGTGAGATCGAGGCGCGCTGCCCCGATCTGGAGGTGGAGGGGGAGATGCATGCGGATGCCGCCCTGTCGGAGGAGATCCGCCTGCGCATCTTCCCGAATTCCCGCCTGAAGGGGGCGGCCAACCTGCTGATCATGCCCACCCGCGATGCCGCCAACATCGCCTTCAACCTGGTGAAGGTGCTGGGCGACGGGCTGGCGGTCGGGCCGGTGCTGCTGGGGGCGGCGAAGCCCGCACATATCCTTACCCCCTCAGTCACCGTTCGCGGTATCGTGAACATGACCGCCTTGGCCGTGGTGGATGCCCAGATGCATGCCGCCGGGGACGCGGGCGGCCATTCCTTCGCCTGATCCGCACCCCCGGTCCGATGTCCCGCCGGCGCGCCGCCACAGCCGGCCGGGCGTCCGCACCGGCTCGGTGCCCGCAGCACAGGGGCCTGCCGCCGCATGACCCAGCATGACCTCCGCCCCCAGGACGAGCATGACGAGGAGCGACCCGGGGATTCCTGGGAGATGCGCCTGCGGGACGTGCGTGACCTGCTGGACGCGGGGGAGGAGGTGCGGGTCGCGGCCCTGCTGGCCGACATGCATGCGGGCGACATCGCCCGGGTGCTGGAACAGGCCGGGGGCGCCGACCGGGAAAGCCTGGTCGCCCTGCTGCGCCCTGATTTCGACGCGGAGATCCTGGCCTATCTGCCGGTTGAGCTTCGGGACGAGATCGTCGAGATCCTGAATCCAAAGGAGCTGGCGGCCGCGGTCGCGGAACTGGACACCGACGACGCGGTCGATGTCATCCAGGACCTGGATGAGGATGCCCAGCGGGAAATCCTTGCCAACCTCCCGCCGGAGACCCGCGCCCTGGTGGAGGAGGGGCTGACTTTCCCGGAATACTCCGCCGGGCGTCTGATGAGCCGGGAATTCGTCTCCGTCCCCCAGTTCTGGACCGTGGGCGGCCTGCTGGATTACCTGCGGGCGGCGGCCGGTGCGGAGGGCCCGGAACTGCCGGACCAGTTCTACGACATCTTCATCGTCGATCCCATGCACCGGGTGGCGGGAGCCGTACCCCTGTCGCGGGTGATGCGGGCGCGGCGGACGGTCAAGCTGAAGGACATCCTGACGGAGGATATCCACCGCATCCCCGCCACCATGGACCAGGAGGAGGTGGCGCGCCTGTTCCGGCGCTATGGCCTGGTCTCCGCCCCCGTTGTTGATAAGGCCGGGCGCCTGATCGGCGCAGTGACCGTCGACGACGTCGTGGATGTCATCACCGAGGAGGCGGAGGCCGACCTGCTGGCCATGGGCGGCGTGGGGGAGGGGGACCTGTACCGGGCTGTCCTGGATACGACCAAGTCCCGCTTCTCCTGGCTGGCTGTGAACTTGGTGACCGCCATCGTCGCCAGCATCGTCATCGGTCTGTTCGAGGCAACGATCGAGCAGGTGGTGGCGCTTGCCGTGCTGATGCCCATCGTTGCCAGCATGGGCGGCAATGCCGGGACCCAGACCCTGACCGTCGCCGTCCGCGCCCTGGCCACGAAGGAACTGAGCGAGGCCAATGCCGGACGGGTGATCTGGAAGGAGGTGCTGGTCGGCACCGTCAACGGCATCCTGTTCGCCATCATCGCCGCCGGGGTTGCCTATGCCTGGTTCGGTGACATCCTGATCGGGGCCGTGATCGGGGCGGCCATGGTGATCAACCTGATTTCCGCCGGGCTGTTCGGGGCGGTGATTCCCCTGGTGCTCGACCGGTTGAAGATCGACCCGGCTGTGGCCTCCAGCGTCTTCCTGACCACCGTCACGGATGTGGTGGGCTTCCTCGCCTTCCTCGGCCTTGCCAGCGTCGTGCTGCTCTGACGCTGTCTGTCCCTCGCAGGACAGGGGGCGCGGTGGGCCCCCGCAATTCCGTTTCACGGACACGCCATTGCAAATCGGCAACATGTCCGAAAATCAGGCAGCTGCTTTGCGCTTCCGCATTGCAAGCCTGCTTCATGCAAAGGTAACAAATTCCCCGAATGGACGTGTGGGAGCGGTGGGGGCTTAACCCGTTGCGGCTATCCCTAAGTCCATCAACCAAAAACAGGGGCAATCAATGAAGCAGAATTTTGCCGCTGAGCGGACCCTGCGTGGCGCTCTCCTGGGGGGTGTCGCACTCTCCCTCGTCGCCACCGTCGCGGTCGCGCAGCAGACTCCCCCGGTGGCCAGCGCACCTGCGCCCATCGGTGTCGAGGAGATCGTTGTCACCGGCTCGCGCATCGCTTCTCCGAACGTGCTGTCCGCCGTTCCGGTGACGTCGCTGAAGGCGGAAGACCTGACCATCCAGGGCAGTGTGTCGCTGGGCGACGCGCTGAACTCCCTGCCGGCTCTGCGCTCCACCTTCAGCCAGGCGAACTCCACCCGGTTCATTGGCACCGCCGGCCTGAACACCCTCGACCTTCGCGGTCAGGGCGCGGCCCGTACGCTGGTGCTGGTCA
>JBJOKR010000122.1:0-15037 GCA_046045995.1 Pseudomonadota bacterium
ATCTCTGCATTGAAAATTGCAAGCCGTTTGATGTCATTGACATTGAACCCCCTTGCCGCAGCATAGAGATGCCGAAAAGCGCCTTTGGATTTGACCGCGAGCGCCTCATCAAAATAGTTAAAGAGATTCAACAAGGAGAACCTCTTCCACCAGTAAAAATCAGAGGAATTATGTATAAAAATGAAAGCCATCCATCATTCTTGAATTATTCATCACAATATAAATTTAAAGTTGTCGATGGATATCACCGCTTTTACTGCTCAGTTGCTTTTGGATTTACTCAAATCCCTGCTGAAATGATGTAGTACAACCATCCTTAACCAAAGTGTGAAATCTGGTTGAACACAACCAAAATCGCCCCTACCGCCGCTCCGTGCCTGTGATCCAGCCGCCGCCGAGCAGCCGGTCGCCCTGGTAAAGCACGGCGGCCTGACCGGGGGCGATGCCGTATTGGGGTTCCGTCAGGTCGATCAGGGCCCGGCCTTCCCCCGTCAGGGTCAGGGTGGCGGGGGCGGCGGGCTGGGCGGAGCGGAGCTTGACCGTGCAGGCCACATCCGCGCCGCCCAGATCGGGGGCGAGCCAGTTGACCTCCTTCACCAGGACACGGTCGCGGGCGAGCGCGTCGCGCGGGCCGACGATGACCTGCTTGGCGGCCGGATCGACGCGGACGACGTAGAGGGGTTCCACCTCCTCCCCCTCCGGACCCTTGCGGCCGCCGATGCCCAGGCCCTTGCGCTGGCCGATGGTGTAGCGGATCGTGCCCTCATGCCGGCCGAGCACGCGCCCGTCCACATGCACGATCTCCCCCGGTTCCAGGCTGCCGGGGCGCAGCTTTTCCACCACCGCGGCGTAGTTGCCGGTGGGGACGAAGCAGATATCCTGGCTGTCCGGCTTGTCCGCCACGGGCAGGCCCAGGGCATCGGCAAGGGCCCGCGTCTCCGTCTTCGGCAGGTGGCCCAGGGGGAAGCGCAGGAAATCCAGCTGTGCAGGCGTGGTGGCGAACAGGAAATAGCTCTGGTCCCGGGAGGGATCGGCCCCGCGGTGCAGTTCCGGCCCGCCCGGCGCCATCACGCGGCGGGCGTAATGGCCGGTGGCCAGGCAATCGGCACCCAGGTCCCGCGCCTGGTCCAGCAGGTCGCGGAACTTGACCCGCTGGTTGCAGCGCACGCAGGGGATCGGCGTTTCGCCGCGCAGATAGCTGTCGGCGAAATCATCGATCACCGCCTGGCCGAAGCGGCTTTCGTAATCCAGGACGTAATGGGGAAAGTCCAGGGCATCGGCGACCCGGCGGGCATCATAGATGTCCTGCCCGGCGCAGCACGCCCCCTTCTTCCCGATGGCCATGCCGTGGTCATAGAGCTGGAGCGTGATCCCGACCACGTCATAGCCCTGGCGCTTCAGCATGGCGGCCACGACCGAGCTGTCCACCCCGCCGGACATGGCGACGACGACCCGGGTATCCCCCGGCGCCTTGTCGAAGCCAAGGCTGTTCACCCCGCCCGGAACCGGCAGGGCCGCGGCGGGGGACAGAAGGGCGGTGACCCCAGGAGCGGTGGAGGCGGGGGCGGTGGGGGCGGCGATCGTGTCCATGGACGCGAATATAGGCGCCCCGGCTGGGGACGCAATCGGCGGCACGACCGGGGCGGGGTTGCATGGCTTGTTGGGCCGGGGCATCGCGGTTATAACCCCCCTTTCCCGCTACGGGACCGCCACCTTTCCGCTGCCCCCTCCCTGCCCCCTCTCCCCTCCCCCTGCCCGACCGAGCCCCGACCGTGCCGCCCAAGACCGCCAATGCCCCCGTCACGAACGCTGCCGAGAAGGCCCCGGCCAAGGCCCCGGTGAAAGGGGCGGCGACGGGCGGGATCGCCAGCATGACCGGCTTCGCCCGCGCCGCCGGCGACGGGCAGGATTGCCAGTGGGTGGTGGAGGTCCGCAGCGTCAACGGCAAGTCACTGGACCTGCGCTGCCGCATGCCCCCCGGCCATGACGCGGTGGAGGCCGCGGCCCGGGCGGGGGTGGCGAAGGCCCTCCGCCGCGGAAATGTCTCCCTTGGCCTGACGGTGCAGCGCACCGGCCGGGCCCAGCCCCTGCGCCTGAACCGCGACCTGCTGCGGGAGGTGCTGGCCATCGCCCGGGAGATGGAGGGCGAAGGGGCGGCCCCGCCCCGGATCGATGCCCTGCTGTCCGTGCGTGGCATCATCGACAGCGATGAGGTGGAGGAGACGGAGGAGCAGCGCGCCGCCCGTGAGACGGCCATCATCGCCACCGTGACCCGCGCCATCGCCGACCTGGCCGCCGCCCGCGCGGCGGAAGGGTCCCATCTGCGCGACATCCTGCTGGCCCAGGTGGCGGAGATCGAACGCCTGACCGCGGCCGCGGCCGGCACCGCCGCCCTTCAGCCCGAAACCCTGCGCCAGAAGCTGCGGGCCCAACTGGCCGCCCTGACGGAGGCGCTTCCCGCCATCCCGGAGGAGCGGCTGGCGCAGGAGGCCGCCCTGCTGATCGCCCGGGCCGACGTGCGGGAGGAACTGGACCGGCTGCACGCCCATATCGCCCAGGCCCGGTCCATGCTGGCGGAAGGCGGAGCGGTGGGCCGGCGGCTGGACTTCCTGTGCCAGGAATTCAACCGGGAGGCCAATACCCTCTGCTCCAAATCCGCCGATGTGGAACTGACCCGGATCGGGCTTGACCTGAAGGCCACGATCGAGCAGTTCCGCGAGCAGGTCCAGAACATCGAGTAAATCCTGTTTTGCGTCACCCCGATCCGAGTCAGAGCCCCGAACAGAGCCCAGCCCCCATGTCCGACAGCGCCAATGCCGCCCCGCCCGAGCAGTTCCCCGGTGAGGTCCACCGCCGGGGCCTGATGCTGGTCCTTTCCTCCCCCTCCGGTGCGGGGAAGACGACGATTTCCCGCCGGCTGCTGGCGCTGGATGGCAACCTCTCCATGTCCGTCTCCGTCACCACCCGCAACAAGCGGCCGGGGGAGGTGCACGGGAAGGACTATTTCTTCATCGACCCGACCGATTTCGACCTGATGGTCAACCGGCGGGAGCTGCTGGAACACGCCAAGGTCTTCGGCAATTACTACGGCACACCGCGGGCCGCCGTGATGGATGCGCTGAAGGCGGGGAAGGATGTGCTGTTCGACATCGACTGGCAGGGCACCCAGCAATTATCCGAATCCGCCCGCGACGATCTGGTCAGTGTCTTCATCCTGCCCCCCGGCGCCCGGGAGCTGGAGCGGCGCCTGACCTCCCGCGCCCAGGACAGCGCGGAGGAGATCGCCCGGCGCATGGCCAAGGCCAATGATGAGATGAGCCACTGGTTCGAATACGATTACGTGATTGTGAACCAGGACATCGACCAGTCGGTGGCCCAGGTTCAGGCCATCCTGACGGCCGAACGCCTGCGGCGCCGGCGCCAGGTGGGCCTGGCCGAATTCGTCCGCGGGTTGCAGCAGGGGCTGTGACCGGGGGGGCGGCCGGCTCCTGCCGCTTTCGTCCGTCAGGGCCATCTCCGGTGGCTATTTTCGTTTGCTATCTGAGGTGGAAGAAGTGTCTGGGTATAACCCCCTCTCCCTCTGAGGGAGAGGGAGGGGCCCGTCCGGAGCGACAGCGGAGGATGGGAGGGTGAGGGGTCCGGCAGCACCGGCCCCTGGAACACCCGTGCCTTCCCGCCCCATCCGTCAACGTCCCCTGCGTCCCCCGCACCTGCCTTGCGGACCCCTCACCCTCCCATTGCGTGCGCAATGGGCCCCTCCCTCTCCCTTAAGGGGAGAGGGGCGGCACCTGAGCCCGGTGCACCTGAGCCCGGTGCGCCTGAGCCCTGGGTTCCCGTTGCGACGGTCGGGCATTGGGGGGCGCCCTGGACCGGGGCGGGGGATCGCCCATATGCCCGGTCATGTGCCGCATGCCCCTATCCGTCACCGCCCGTCTGGCCCTGCTGACCGCCGCCCTGCTGTCGGCGGGTTCCCTTTTGTCCGCGGCCCTGGCCCAGGACGCCCCGTCCCCGCTGGAGGCGGAGCGGGAGCGGTTCCATCGGGACCGGCTGGACAGCCGGCTGGACGCGCTGGACCGCCGTGATCCCATCGCCCGGCCGGACGGGTTCGAGCGGCTGGAACGGCGGGAGCTGCGCGATGAGCTGTGGCAGGCGGAACGGGCCCTGCGGCAACAGCCCCCGCCCGTCGACCGATCACCCCTATCCGGCGCGCCGGATCTTCAGACCACCGGGCAGACCACCAAGCGGAGCACCGGGCCGGCCACCGAGATCGACCGCATCCAGCGGGGCGAGTTGCCCCCGCCCGGGGCGGAGCGGCCCGAGATCCGGCTGGGTACCGGCCGCCGCCTCCCGCCCCGGACCGAATCCGACGGGACCGAGTCCGACGGAAGCGACGAGCGGTCGCCCGACCAGCCGGCCAAGCCCCGCCAGCGGATCGAACAGCCAGGTCAGGTGCCAGTCACCCGGCTGCCCGCCCCGGCTGCGGACCAGCTCGACCCGCCAGGCGGACGCATGGAATTCGGCCCCCATGGCGTTAGCCGCCGCCTCGATCCCCTGCCGCCCCCCGCTTCCGGAACCGCCCCCGGCGCCCCCGGTGCGGAGCAGTGAGCGGGCGGCGCGGGGAATGGCGCCGGGGGAGAGCCCGCCCCCTGCCGCCGCCGCGGCATCCCCCGTCCCCGGTCCCCTGTCTGCCTGCCCGGCCCCCAGCCACCCGTCCGCCGCCTCCACCGGCGCGGCGCGCAGCGACCAGCGGGTGACGGCGGCGCTCGCCTCCAGCCGGCGGGGGCCCAGGCGGAGAAGCAGGCCGGGTACCCCCCCCGCCTCCGCCGCCAGTTGCAGCCGCCGGCTGGCCGACAGGTCCAGCTCCCCCACCTCCGCCAGGACGGCCCCCACCTCCCGGCAGCGCAGCGCCTCCTCCATCGCCCAGAGGGCATCGGCCGCCGCCGCCCGCCCCGTGCCCTCCACATGGACCAGGACCAGCCGGTCCGGGCTGAGGCCGTATCCCGCCAGGCCGGGGGCATAGAGATCCAGGCGGCGGCAGATCCAGAAGACCGGCCCCCGTCCCGCGCTGAGCCGACCCAGCAGCACGGCGGCGAAGGCGGTGGCGGCCCCGCTGTCCAGGTCCACCTCCGGCCCCACCACCTCATGCAGGGCGCCGAGGGCGAGGCCGCCGCCCGGCAGGGCCCTGTCCAGATCGGGAATGCCCAGGGGCACCACGGCACTGCCGTCCGCCCCGCCCACCCCTTCGATCCGGCGTACCCGCTCCCGCAGCTCCGCCAGAAGGCGCAGCCGGTCGGAGGGGGCGGCGGAAACAGGGGGGCGGGCGGTCGCGGCCGGCATGGCGGGGCCTGATCTGACGGAACGGAAGGGCGGGTGGGAAACCGATTATGTTCATGTTATGTTCCCACCAATCGAAAGAGTCAAGACCGCCACCCGGAACGTTCGCGCCCACCCCGGCGTTGGCAGAAACAGAACCCTGGCCATCCCCACCGTACCGGACCCCGACCCATGGATATCCTGCGCATCATTCTGGCCATCCTGCTGCCGCCGCTGGGGGTGTTCCTCCAGGTGGGTCTGGGGATGCATTTCTGGATCAACATCATTCTGACGATCCTGGGCTACATCCCGGGGATCATCCATGCCATATACGTGATTGTGAAGTACAAATAACCCTAGTCCTTTCAGGCAATTGAATGCTCCATCGCACGCCGCCGCACCGCCTTGACCCGGAAACCGTCGCCCATTTGCGGGGCCTGTCGGAACTGCTGGACAGCCGGTGGCGTGTGCCGGGCCTGGGCTGGCGCTTCGGCATCGACGGGATCGCCAGCATCATCCCCGGCATCGGCGATACGGCGACGGGCGTGATCTCCGCCTACATCATCTGGCAGGCGGCGCGGATCGGCGTGCCCCGGTCCACCCTGCTGCGCATGGCGGCGAATACCGGGGTGGACTGGGCGGTGGGCAGCATCCCGGTGATCGGCACCCTGTTCGATTTCGTCTTCAAGGCCAACACCAGGAACATGGAGCTGCTGAACCGCCACCTGGACACGTTCGAAAGCCTGGCGATCGAGCGGTACCGCAACCAGCCCTGACCCGCATCCCGTTCTTGTCACAGGGCGCGTTAACACCGCCTTCACCCGGTCCGGCCGATTGAGATCCGACCGCGCATCATCGCGCCAGGACGGGGAGGACAAGGGCCATGTTCCGTCAGGACAGCAAGATCGGGTTCCGTTTTGGCCGGGAGGAGGAGGGGGGAGAGGACAGCCAGCCCAGCCCCATCCGGACAGCACTTCAGGCCAGTTCCGCTGATATCGCGCGGGATACCCTTCTGGAACGGACACGCCAAGCCACCACGCCTACGCCCCCCGGCCAGCACGCCCCGGCGGGAACGGCGGCCGGCCTGCGCCAGCGGCAAACGGATCTGCGCCAGACGGACCAACGCCAGGCGGACCAACGCCAGGCGGAAGCGACGGCGGTGGTTCCGGTCGCGGCCGACGGCACCGCCCCGGCCCCCGCCATCCTGCCCGCCCCCCCGCCGACGGGGGAAAGCCTGCCCCTGATTATCCAGGCCCGGGCCGTGATCGGCCAGATGCCACCGGAAGAGGAGGCGCGGATGCTGGACCGGGTCCTGCGCTGCATCGACGACCTGGCCGCCCGCCAGACGTCCCATGACCAGGACCTGCGCCAGGCCCGGGAGACGGCCGCCCGCGCCGCCGCAGACCGCGCCCGGCTGGAGGAGGAGAACCGCCAGCTCCGCGACCTCCTGGCCTCCCTCATGCGGACGATCGAGGCGGAGCGCCGCCGCCGGGCGGAGGCCGTGACGCGCATCGACGACCGCCTGAAGGCCCTGATCCCCCCACCGACGGACCGCGCGGCGGAGAAATCGGCGGCGTGAAGCATCGGTAACGACCGGCCGCCGTGCCGTCACGGGGCTTCCTGCGCCAGTTCTGTCCGCCGGGCCAGGAACAGGCGGGTGATGGTGTATTCCGCCTCGAAGAAGGGGCGGAATTCGTCCAGGCGCCGGTTCATGTTCAGGGCCACGGCGATCCGGAATTCCGGATACAGGTTCAGCCAGCTATAGGCCCCCTTGGACACGCCGCCATGGTTGGCATTGACCACCGGGTGGTCGGGTCCCAGCAGGGCCGCCACCGTCGGGACACGCCAGCCGATGGCATAGGCCTGGGGGTTGGCGCTCCCGTCGGCCAGGGGCTGGGGCGTCCAGAACCTGTCCACCAGGCCTGGGTCCAGGAAGGCGGGATCGAACCAGGCGGCCCCCATGCGGACCAGATCGCTGGACGTGCTGACCAGCCCGCCGCCCGCGTGCTTGTAGCTGTGGTTGACCGCCCGCCAGGGCTTCACCCCGCCCCGATCGGCGGCATAGAAGGTGGCGCGGTCCGGCACGGGGCGATCCTGATGGTCCGGCCCCGTCGCCGTCAGCCGAAGGGGACCGGTCACCTGATCCGCCAGCAGATCCCCATAGGATCGTCCCGCCGCCCCTTCCATCGCCGCCGCCAGCAGCGTGGTGTCGAAGCTGGAATAAAGGAAGCCGGTGCCGGGCGGGAACATCAGGTCGTTGTCATCGAACAGGGCCAGCGCCGCCCGCGTATCGGCAAAGGCCACATGCTCCCGCAGGGAGACATAGACACCCCACCAGTCCCGGTTGGCGTCGTAATCCACGATACCGGCCGTGTGGGAGGCAAGCTGCCGGGGCGTCAGCGGGGCCCAGGCCGGATTGGGCAGATCCGGCAACCAAGTGGCGATGGGCGTGTCCAGCCCCATCCGCCCCTCCTGGACCAGGCGGGCCAGCACGGTCGCCGTCACCGCCTTGGACGTGCTGCCGATCCGGTAGCGTGTGTCCGGCGTGGCCGGGATGCGGTTTTCCAGATCGGCCCAGCCGACCGCCGCCGCCCAGACCAGCCGCCCGTCGATGCTGATGGCCGCCGACAGGGAGGGTGCCCCCCATTCCGCCCGCATCCGCTCCAGATGGGCCCGCGCCGCCCCAGCCGCGGCGGCATAGCGGTCGTCCAGAAGCCGTTCCGTGACGGGAGCATCCGCCGGAACCGGTTCCCAGCCGGTCCGCTGCCAGGCCAGACCGGCCCCGACCAGGCCGACGATCCCGACCACCACCACCCCAAGCCTTGCCAGCCACCCCATCCCCAGCCCCCATCACCGTTCCGGCAGCCATCCTACCGCCGCCCCACCCATCTCCCCACCCCATGTCGTCGATCCCGTGGCACAACCGGGGCACTGCGGGGGCGCCGGGGGGGGGGCACGGGGAGGGCGCTTGGGCGAGTGTGATTGACGCTGGACGTTGAACGGCAGGCAGCATACCGTCAGGCATGCCTATACAATGTCCAGAATCCAGAGCCACCCTGGCGAGATCCTGCGGGAAGAGTTCATGGTTCCCCATGGATTGAGCGGGCATGCGCTTGCCCTTGCCCTCCGGGTTCCGGCCACCCGTATCGGTGAGATCCTGCGTGGCCGGCGGGCCGTGACCGCTGATACGGCCCTGCGCCTTGCCCGATACTTCGGCACGACCCCGCAATTCTGGATGAACCTGCAGCAGGCCCACGACCTGTCCCGGGCCCAGGCGGAGTTGGGGCTGGAGATCGCCCGCGACATCCTACCCCGTCCCCCTGCCCCGGAAGGCCGACCGGCGGCTGCATGAGGACGGCGGTGACGGTGCTGTCCTATGCACACCGGTAAGCCCTCCCCCCCATGAATGTCCCTTGCGGGGCGGGGCGGTCTGCCTATCTTAGACGTCAGACGCACCCGCACGTGCCCCTGGCCCTTGGGTCATCCCGGCGGACCGGTCCTTCCGGCCCCTTTCCGGTGCCCCCCTTGGTGTTTACGCAACGACGTCAGGCGTCCTTTTTGGCAGAACCGGTCGACAGTGGGCCGGTCCCGAGAGGGAAGTCGAGATGAACGCCGTTCCGCATACCGGGGCCATGCTCAGTTGAGCCCCCGCTGGTCATAATCCCGTCTGTTGACGCTTTGCGGCACCCCTGGAAGCCCAGACATCTGGAACCCCAGGACAGGCCCGGCAATCACGGCGTGAGACCAGATCCCCACCCTGATGGTCCGCACCTCCGGTCCCGGCATCGCCGCGGCCGGATCTTCGATCCACATCATCGCCCGTGCCGCGCGACAATCCCCCCGCGCACCGGGCCAGGGGCCCCGCCTTGCCGCGGGGGACATGCCATGGGCCAGATCCGTTTCCGTTCCGCCGTCGCCCCGCTGCGCCGCGATATCCAGTCCAAGCACGGCCTGCCCGGTGCCGCCCCCTCCCTGCCCAGCGTGGCGGGGCTGGTGGCCGATCTGCGCCCGGCGGAGCCGCTGCACTGCATCCGCCCGGCCACCCTGCGCGCCACCGCCCGCACCTTTGTGGAAGCGTTCGACCGGGCCGTGGGCGGTGATGTGCTGTATGCCGTCAAGTGCAACCCGGACCCGGCCTTCGTCCGCCAGCTGTGGAAGGGCGGGGTGCGCCATTACGACTGCGCCAGCCCGGCGGAGATCCGGCTGATCCGGCAAATGTTCGGGGCCGAGGCGCATATCCATTACATGCACCCGGTCAAGAACCGGGCCGCCATCCGCGAGGCTTATTTCCAGCACGATGTCCGCGACTTCTCCCTGGATTCGGCCGAGGAGCTGTCGAAGCTGCTGGAAGAGACGGCCTATGCCGGCGATCTGGGCCTGATGATCCGGCTGGCCATGCCCAAGGGCAATGCCGCCATGGACCTGTCCGGCAAGTTCGGGGCGGAGAAGGCGGTGGCGGTGGACCTGCTGAAGCGCGCCCGCATCGTGGGGGAGCGGGTGGGCCTGTGCTTCCATGTGGGCAGCCAGATGATGGACCCCACCGCCTATGAGCGGGCGCTGGACCTGGCCGGGGAGATCATCCGCGCCGCCGGTGTCACCATCGATGTGCTGGATGTGGGCGGCGGCTTCCCCGTCAGCTATCCGGACATGACCCCGCCCCCGCTGGCGGATTTCATGGCCGCCATCCGCCGCGGGGTGGAGCGCCTGCGCCTGCCCGCCGCGACCCGCATCTGGTGCGAGCCGGGCCGGGCCCTGGTGGCCGGCGGCGGCAGCGTGGTGGTGCAGGTGGAGCGCCGCCGGGGCACGGAGCTGTTCATCAATGATGGTGTCTACGGCTCCCTCTCCGATGCCGGTGTGCCTGCCTTCCGCTTCCCCTGCCGCCTGATCCGGGCCGGCGGGGATCGCGAGACGGGCGACGACAAGGGCGATCTGGTGGCCTTCAGCTTCTGGGGCCCCACCTGCGACAGTGCGGACCGGATGAAGGGTCCCTTCCTCCTGCCCGCCGATGTGCGGGAGGGCGACTGGATCGAGATCGGCCAGCTGGGCGCCTATGGCGCCACCCTGCGCACCGCCTTCAACGGCTTCGACATCGCCCGCATGGCGGAGGTGTCGGATGCCCCCCTGCTGGAAACCCCGGGTCACCCGATGCGGTGATGGTTGCCAGCGGCGGGCGGCTCGTTCACTCTATCCGCCCAACATGAACCGGAAGGGATCGGCCGTCGGACGGGCGGCCGCTCTCTTCCCTGTTGTCGGTCACCGGTCCGCGTGGCGGCGGGTGGATGGCGGCAGCCCCTGCAACCCTCCCGTCCAAACAGGTCAAAGGACCTCCATCCGCACGCGGATCGACAACTACGGAGCGCTGATGAAATGACGGACTATGTGAAGCACTGCAAGTTCCCCGGCCGCCTTGTGATGGTCGGTTTCGGCAGCATCGGACAGGGGGTCCTGCCCCTGATCTTGCGTCACATGGACATCACGCCCGAGCAGATCACGATTGTGACCGCCGATGACCGCGGCCATGCGGAGGCCGACCATTATGCCATCCGCTTCGTGCGGGAGCCGCTGACCCGCGACAATTACCTGACCCTCCTGCGCCCGCTGCTGGGCAAGGGCGATTTCCTGCTGAACCTGTCGGTGGACGTCTCCTCCATCGCGCTGATTGAGTTCTGCGCGGAGGTTGGGGCGCTCTATCTGGATACCTGCATCGAGCCCTGGCCGGGCGGCTACACCGATCCCAGCCTGTCCCCCTCGCTGCGGTCCAACTACGCCCTGCGGGAACAGGCCCTGGCCCTGCGGGAGAAGCACCCGAACGGCCCCACCGCCGTGCTGACCCATGGCGCCAACCCGGGCCTGGTTTCCCATTTCGTGAAGCAGGCGATGCTGAACATCGCCGCCGATACCGGCCGCGACGCCACCCCGCCGACCACGCGGGCGGGCTGGGCCACCCTGGCCCGGGACCTGGGCATCAAGGTGATCCACATCGCCGAGCGCGACACCCAGATCGCCAATGTGCCCAAGCGGCGGGGGGAATTCGTCAACACCTGGTCCATCGACGGCTTCATCTCCGAAGGCTGCCAGCCAGCGGAGCTGGGCTGGGGCAGCCATGAGGCGACCTTCCCGCCCGACGGCATCCGGCATGATTTCGGCAGCCAGGCCGGCATCATCCTGAACCGCCCGGGCGTGACCCAGCGGGTGCGCACCTGGACCCCGATGGAAGGCACCTTCCACGGCTTCCTGATCACCCATGGGGAGGCGATTTCCATCCCCGATTACCTGTCGGTGGCGGATGCGGCGGGGCAAGTGGTCTACCGCCCGACCTGCCATTACGCCTACCACCCCTGCGACGATGCCGTGAAATCCATCCATGAATTCGCCGGCAAGAACTTCGTCCAGCAGGAGACCCAGCGCCTGATGATGACGGAGATCATCGAGGGCGTGGACGAGTTGGGCGTGCTGCTGGCCGGCCATGAGAAGGGGGCCTATTGGTACGGGTCCCAGCTGGACATCCATGAGGCGCGGGAATTGTGCCCGTTCAACAGCGCCACCTCCCTCCAGGTGACGGTGTCCGCCTTCGCCGGCATGATCTGGGCCATCGAGAACCCGGACAAGGGTGTCGTGGAGCCGGATGAGATGGACTTCCAGCGGGTGCTGGACATCTGCATGCCCTATCTGGGCCCCGTCGTCGGCGCCTATACCGACTGGACCCCCCTGGAAGGCCGCAACAAGCTGTTCCCGGAGGATGTGGACACCAGCGACCCCTGGCAGTTCAAGAACATCCGCGTGATGTGAGGCGGGCAGGCATTCGATGCGGTGACGGCGGGCGGGGAAGGCATCCCCGCCCGTTGTCGTTGGGGCCCGTTGTCGTTGGGGCCCGTTGTCGTTCGGGACAGCCGGCGCGTCCTGCGCTATGCTGCCTTACGTTGTACATGGCGGAGCATGGAGGCCGCCCGATGGGACATAGGGATAGCCGCGCCGAACGGCTTCTGGCCGAGCTGGTCGAACTGACCGGTGAGGATGGGCAGGAGGACTTGCACCGCGCCCTGGCGGAACGGGTCGACCGGGTGAAAACGTCGCGCCCCGCAACCGGCACCGTCTCCGAGGAGGTGCGGCAGCAGCGGTTGGCGGCGATGCAGGCATTCCAGGAGGAGATCGCGAAACTGCCGGTCCTGGACCCCCGGAGTGCCGAAGACATCCTAAATTAAAGGAGCTGGTTTCATCGGCCGCTAACGCGATATGTCCTCAATCCCTTACTGACTTCCATATGTATATTCCTATCAAGCCAACAAAAAAGAATACTATAGGCGCAAACCATCCTTCAGGCAGCACGCTATGAAGAAGGCGCAGCCCCAGAATAGAGGCGATGATGATGACTATTTTCCAGGCATCGCTCACGGCTTATCCTCCATTTAAATCTTAAAATGACGGAATGACTGTACCACAGCAACCTGCAAACTCTTCAGTACCCCTACCAACGATCGACGCTGCTTTTTCGTCATAAGCAAATAAGCATTCAGAGCTACACACCCAGTGACGCTTACGCGATGGCTCCGGCATGATATCTCCGCACTCGCGGCACTGTCCCCGGACCCATTCTATGCCAGGATGCACCTGCTGAGCTTTAGCAAGACGCGCTTGGAACAATTGCTCATCGAATAATCTTTTAACATCTTTCTCGTGAATACGCCACGATTTGCCGACTTTGAAGCCAATCAGAATGCCACTACGAAGCCACTCTCGAACTGTTTTTGCTGAAACAGAAAGTTGCTCTGCAACTTCCTCTGGGGAGCTAAAGTTTTGCATAGCCTGCACTCTGTCAGTGTTGGGAATGGAGGTATCATACAGAAATGACGAAAACGGTCAAATCGTTTTTAAGGGGATATATCGTTCGAAACACAGCGCCCAGTGGGCGGCGCGGCGATCTGACCTTCCGCACATCCCTGCCCTGCCCCCGTCCCTACCCCCTTTCCGTTTGCATGCCCGGTCCCGAGGGTTTACCAAACCTCACTTGGTGCGGGGTGCTGCCCCCGCGCGCTGCCCTGTCCGCCCGCGCCGAGTATGCCCATGACCGATGCCGCCGCCCTTGCCCGGAAAGCCCTGCTGCCTGCGGGACTGCGCGACCTGCTGCCCCCGATGCGGAGCATGAGGCGCAGACCGTCGGCCGGTTGATGAAGGTCTTTCACGCCCATGGCTATGAGCGGGTGAAGCCGCCGCTGGTGGAGTTCGAAGAGGCGCTGCTGTCCGGCCCCGGGGCCGCCCTGGCGCAGCAGACCTTCCGCATCATGGACCCGGTCAGCCAGCGCATGATGGGCGTGCGCTCCGACATGACGACACAGGTTGCCCGCATCGCCGCCAGCCGCTGTCACTGAGGTTTGCTACGACCACCTACGCAACGCATAATATAGCCAGCAATTCGCTTTGAACCGTGCACCCTCACGCCGCCGCGGCGCCGCCCGCCCGGCTGCGGATGGCGGTGGTCAGGGCGTCGGCGGTCAGGGGTTTGAAGTAGAAATAGCCCTGGGCATAGCTGCACCCGGCCCGGGCGAAGGCGACAAGCTGGTCGGCCCGCTCCACCCCCTCCACCACCGTGTCCATGTCCAGGCGGCGGGCCAGGTCGATGATGGTGTCCACCACCGCCTGCTGGCGGCGATCGACCGACATGGCGCCGACAAAGGCCCGGTCGATCTTCAAGGTGCTGGCCCGCAGGCCCGCCAGCAGGCGCAAGCCCGAGTAATCCTTGCCGAAATCATCCACCGCGATGCGGAAGCCCCGGTCGGCGAAGGCGTTCAGCCGATCGACAGCCACCGTGTCCGCCAGGATGCCCTCTGTCACCTCCAACTCGATCAGGTCGGGGGTCAGGCCGGCGGCCCGGACCTGTTCGGCCAGGGCGGCCGGGTCGATCAGGGTCGCGCCGGCGCCCATGACCTGGAGTGGGGAGACATTGACGGAAACAGGGATGCGGATCCCCTCCCCCGCCCACCGGGCCAGGTCAGCGATCACCTGATCCAGGACCCAGCGGCCGACCGCCCCGATCCGCCCCGTCCGTTCCGCTGCGGGAATGAACTCCCCCGGGGAGACGGCACCCAGATCCGGGTGGCGCCAGCGCAGCAGCGCCTCCACCCCGGAAATCTCGCCCGTGCGGATACAGACCTTCGGCTGGAAGACGACCGACATCTCCCCCCGCTCCACCGCCAGGGGCAACTCATCCTCGATCCGGCGCAGGCGGCGGGCCCGGGTGTGCAGATCGGGGGTGAAGAACCCCGTCAGCTGCCCCTGTTCCGCGGCATAGCGCAGGGCCAGCCGGGCGCCAAGGTTCAGCATGTCGGTGTCGTGCAACTCCCCCGTCGTGTCGGCAAGGCCGATGCCCAGCCGCACGGGCACCGGATACACCCCCGCCAGCACCGGGCGGCGGAAGGCGGCGCGGATGCGCGCCGGGTCAAGCTCCGCCTGCGGGGCCATGACCGCGAAACGTTCGCTGTCGAACCGGGCCACCAGCCCGCCGGCGCCGAACAGCTCCCGCAGCCGGTCCGCGATCTCCACCAGCAGGGCCCGGATCTCCCCCATGGACAACAGGGTGACCAGGTCGTCATAGCCCTGGATTTCCAGATAGGCGACGGCAAGGGGAACCCCATCCTTCGCGGCCCGGGGGATCCAACGGTCGCCCGCGGCGACGAAGGACCGCTTGCTGAGCAGGCCGGTAATCGGATCCGCCATGCTTTCAAACTCG
>JBJOKR010000123.1:0-14935 GCA_046045995.1 Pseudomonadota bacterium
ACCCGCCTGACCGACAGCCTGGACCAGGCGGAGGAAGCGCTGGAGAAGGCCGCGGAAAGCCAAGACAAGCAGGCGGCCGTCCAGGCCATCACGCGGCTTCAGACCAGCATGGCCCGGATGCAGACCGCCCAGGCGGGCCAGTCCGGCAGCCAGACCGGCACCGCTTCCCGGCAGCAGACGGCCGGGGCGGAACCATCGCGGGTGCAGGTCCGCCCTGACGCCGCCGATGTGCAGGTGACCCAGCCCGCACCGGACGTGACCGTGCAGCAGTCGGCCCCCGACGTGACCGTGCGCCAGGCCCGGCCGGACGTGACCGTCACCCAGCCGGAACCGGAGGTGAGCGTCAGCCAGGCGGAACCCCAGGTCCAGGTGCAGCAGCAGGACGAACCCACCGTCCGCGTCATCCAGGAGGGCGGGCAGGCCGGGAGCCAGCCCGCCCCCGGTGCAATCAGGCAGGAACCGGTGACCGGCACGAGCGGCAGTGCCGAACGGTCGACGACGGCACCCAGCGGGGCCACGGCCGGCGGTACGGCGGGCAGCGTGGGCGTGGCCCAGGCGGAAAACCTGATCGGCCAATCCGTCACCGGACCGACCGGGGATGACATCGGCGATGTCAGCGACCTGCTGATCGAGGAAAGCAGCGGGGAGGTGCAGGGGATGATCGTCGATGTGGGCGGCTTCCTGGGCCTGGGCGAGCGCCAAGTCTATGTTCCCTGGGAGCAGGCCCGCTACAACCCGACCGACCAGTCCCTGACCGTTCCCATGACGCGGGAGCAGTTGGAACAGATGCCCGAGTTCAACTACGACCAGATCGAACAGGGCATGGTCGGCATGCGCCAGCGCTGACCGGAAGGCACAGGCCGCCTGTCCACAGGCCGCCTATCCAGGGACGCAGAAAAAACCCCTCTCCCCCTGAGGGAGAGGGAGGGGACCATTGCGCAAGCAATGGGAGGGTGAGGGGTCCGCAAGACCGGTGCCCCTATTCCGCCCCCACCCCCACCCCGGGGAGGGGGCTTTCCCAGGCCCGCCCGGAACCGATTCAGCCGCCCGTGGCGGCGTCGAACAGGGTTTGGATCTGCTCGCGGGTCAGGTCCTTGACGATGAAGACGATGCGGGTGCTGTGGTCATCACTGGGCCAGCGTTCCAGTTGCACCGGGGGATGGAACAGGTGCTGCACCCCGTGGATGACGATGGGCTTGTCGGTTTCCGTGATGTTCAGCAGCCCCTTCACCCGCAGAAGATTCGGCCCCTGGGCCTGGGCCACCGTCTCGAAGAAACCCGCCAGTCTTTCCCATTCCACCGGCGTGTCGCGGCGGACGACGAAGCTGCGGATGCTGTCATTGTGCCGGTTCACGTCATGATGGTGGTCGTGGTCATGGCCGTGGTGATGGTCGTGCCCGTGGTCATGGCCGTGATCATGGCCGTGGTCATGACCGTGCCCATGGTCATGGCTGTGCGCATGTTCATGGTCGTGGTGATGGTCATGGGTGCAATGGCCGTGGTCGTGGTCATGTCCATGATCGTGGCCGTGGCCGTGGCCGTGGTCATGTCCATGATCGTGGTCATGCCCGTGCCCGCCTTCGTACGCCTCCGCCTTCAGCCAGCGCTGCACGTCCAGGGACTTGGTGGCGGGGTTGTACAGGCCAGCCTCGAACAGCAGCACCGGCAGGGCGGCGGGGGTCTGGGCGTCCACATGCACCGCCCCCGGGTTGATGGCCTTCAGCCGGGCGCTCAGGGCCTCGAACCGGCCGGGCTCGGCGATGTCGGTCTTGGTGAAGACCAGCCGGTCGGCCACGGCCGCCTGCTTCAGGTTCTCCTCATGGGTATCGAGCTGGCCCATGCCGTGGACCGTGTCGATGGTGGTGACCACCCCATCCAGCCGGAACCGGCTGGAGATCAGGGGATCGGTCATCAGGGTGTGCAGGATCGGGGCCGGATCGGCCAGGCCCGTGGTTTCGATCACCACCCGGTCGAATTCCGGGATCTCGCCGCGCAGGCGGCGCATGTACAGGTCGCGCAGCGTATCCGCCAGGTCGGAGCGGATGGTGCAGCACAGGCAGCCGCTATCCATCAGCACCATGTTCTCATCCGCCTGCTCCACCAGCAGGTGGTCCAGCCCGACCTCCCCGAATTCATTGATGACCACGGCGGTGCGGGCCATGCCCGGATCGCGGATCAGCCGGTTCAGCAGGGTGGTCTTGCCACTGCCCAGGAACCCGGTCAGCACGGAGATGGGAAGGCGGGGCGGCGGCACGGGTGCTTGGGCGGTCATGGGCGGGCGTTCCGGCACAAGGGGCGGGTTCGGGTTGCAAGCGCTTATATGCGCCATCGCGCTGCGATTTGCCAGATGGCGGGGCGCCATGCCCGGCGCCGCCTTCCCCAAACAGAAAAGGGCGGCCCCGGTGGGAGCCGCCCTTCCTTCCCTTGTCAGGGCCCCGTGATCGCACCGTCGCGGCGGATCAGTTCCCGGCCGGGGGCTGCACGCCCCAGATGGCGACGATGCCGTTATCCTCCAGCCCTGTATAGACGAAGCGGCGGGTGCCCCGCTGGAGCGTGACCACCCCTTCGGAATTGGCCAGAAGATCGAAGCCGTCCCGGCGGGTCAGATCACGCGGCAGCAGGCCGATGGCGCTGACCGTCGGCGTGGCCGGGTTGGTCAGGTCGATCAGGGCGATGCTGGCCCCGCGCTCCAGCCCGACCAGGGCATAGGTGCTGTTGCCCTGCTGGAAGGTGGTGAGCACCTCCGGTTCCACCCCGCCGCGGTCGCTACGGCCTTCCGGATAGTAATGCGGGTTCACCCCGTCATTGCGCACGCCGTAGATGGTTGGGTTGGCGGCCATGGCGGCATTGGCCGCATCGAACACCGCCCGGTCCAGCGCCCCGCCGGTGGTGCCGACGACCTGGCCCGTGGTGGCGTTGAACACCGTGACCGACCGGCCGCCGCGCAGGCGCGACCCGCTGAAATTCGTGCGGTTGTCGCCTTCATCGGCGGTGACGAAGTAGAGCTGGCTGCCGATGGTGAAGGCGGCGAGGCCGTCCGGCTCCCGGTTGAAGTTGGTGATCTGGCCGTTGAAGTTGTAGACGGGCGGGTTGCTGTCTACCACATCGGCCGGGGCGGTGACGGTGCCCAGGTTGAAGTAGCGGATATTGGCCGGCTGGCCGGTGCCCAGGTCGATCACCATCGCGCCGTTGTTCTCCTGCAGGGAGATGAAGGCGAAGCGGCTGTCCGGGCTGAAGGCCACGTATTCCGGCTGCAGCCCGTTCGGCGTATGGGCGACCGGGCCGTTGGTGATGCCGTCGATGTCGGTGTTGATGACGGTGCCCAGGCGGCCCGAATTGTCGAACAGAGTGCCCGTCTGGTCGGTCAGGGCGACCTGGGTCGCCACGGCCCCGCCGGTCATGGCATTGGTCATGTCCACCACGGTGACGGAGCCAGGGGCGTCCAGCCGTTCCGCCTCGTTCGCCACCACCAGCCAGCGCCCGTTGGGGGAGATGGCGGTGCCGTCCGGCCCGATGCCCACGGTCACCCGCTGGATCACCGCCCCGGTCGTGATGTTGCGGATTTCCACCAGCCCGTTGGTCAGGCCGTTGGTGTGCTGGACCGCGGACACATAGTAGCGGCCGAGCGGATCGATGCTGACGGTGGTCAGGTTGCCGGCGGCGGTGGCGCCGACCGCACTGGTCACACCCGCCAGGATGTTGTCCCGGCGCACGGTGATGGGCAGGCCGGCGATGTCGCCTTCGCCCAGGCGGAC
This sequence comes from Pseudomonadota bacterium, assembly GCA_046045995.1. GTDB lineage: Bacteria > Pseudomonadota > Alphaproteobacteria > Azospirillales > Azospirillaceae > Indioceanicola. The sequence goes on from JBJOKR010000123.1 coordinate 3,756, forward strand.
CACGTCCACCGCCCCGGCATCGCCCAGCGCGACAACGCCAAGGCCCGTGGTTTCGGAGAAGGCGATGATCTCCGCATTGCCGAAGCCGACACCCGGATCATAGCTGGCATAGAAGGGAAGCTGGGTGGTGTTGCTGGCGAAATGGCGCGTCTGGGCGCGGGTGCCGCGGACGCCGGCCATGTTGTCCAGTCGCACCCCGACAGAGGAGGTGCCGCCCGTTCCGGTGTTACCGGTCAGGTCGTTGCCGGTGATGCTGCCCACCCGGACATTGTTGCCGTAGATGGCGGCGAACTGGTCGCGGTTGGCATCGCCCGTGCCCGCCGGGGCGACGATGCGGAAGCCGGTGACGGTGTTGTCATTGCCCAGCGTCACCACATTGCCGGTGGTGGCGGTCAGGGTCGGGCGGTTGCCGGCCGGGACCAGGACGGTGTTGCCGACGGTGAGGGCCACGGCGGAGCCCATCAGCGTCTGCCCGTCCTTCAGCGTGATGTTGCCGGTATAGGTGCCCTCGCGGACATGGATCAGCTCATTCGCGCCGGCCGCGGTGGCGGCGGCGGCGACGGAGTTGAAGGGGCTGTCGACGGTGCCGGCCCCGTTCGTCGCCCCGGCGGCGACGAAGTGGATGCGCTGGCCGACCGACCCGAAGCCGACGGCGGCCCCACCCAGGCCGAAACTGTAGCGCTGCACGCCCACCCGGTCCGGGTTCGTGCGGGACGGATCGGCGATGACGATGCCGTCGCGGCGTTCCACCGCGCGGGACAGCAGCCGGGCCTTGCCCTTGGCCGCCGGATCACCGCCCAGGCGCAGGCGCAGCACGGCAAAGGTCTGGGTGCCGTACCAGTCATCGTCCCGCACCTCCAGACCGAAGGCCCAGGTGTCGTCGGACATCAGCTCCGCCCGGCCGCGCCAGCCCTCCCGGTCTTCCGCGTTCGACTCGCTGAAGCTGTACCAGCCGCCGGCGACGCGCAGGTCCAGGTCGCCGATGCCGCCGACGCGGACCGCCGCTTCCACATCCCAGCCGTCCAGGGCGATTTCCCGGGGCTGCAGGATTTCCCGGCTGACGAAATTGCCGTCCAGGCGGGGGGCGCTGAACACCACGTCACCCACCTTGGCCTGCTGGGTGATGGCGTTGTAGTAGTTGCCGCGCAGCTCCCACATCCCGTTGGTCACATCGACCCCGACCATGGTCTGGGAGAAGTCGTTGTTGTTGTCCGTCTGGGTGTAGTCGAAATAGACGAAGCCGCCGGCGACGATGTCATCGGTCAGGCTCAGGCGGTGGCCGAACCCGGCGGAGGCGAACAGCTCCTCCTCCTCCACATAGGCGCGGAATTCGCCGAAGGTCAGGCTGCCTTCCCGCGTCAGCAGGGGCATGAAGAAGGACGCGCTGCCCTCGCTCCGGTCCTCACCGGGGCGCAGGTGCAGGTCCAGGTGCGGCGCCTGGGCCAGGGCGCTCCCGGCGGCCAGCCCCACCGGCAGCCCCGCTGCCAGCCCCACGGTCAACAGCGTGAAGGCGGAACTCATCGTCTTGGCGACATTCATGGTCGGTTGCTCCCCTACCTCGACTGGGCGGGGACCCTACCAATGCGCCATAACGGATCTGTGACAATCCCCTTGCTCTGATATGACAGCGGCGGGGAAAGCGCGGCTGTGGCGGGAATGGCGCGTCCGCCGCGCGGGCCAAGCGGCGGGGGCCAAGCGGCATGGGCGAAGCGGCATGGGCGAAGCCGCGGGGAACGGGCGGCACGGCGCGGACCGGCCGGGCCCTGGCCGGGCCCTAGCCTTTGCGGAAGAACGCCTCCGCCCCGGCGCGCACCGCCTCTTTCGCGGCGATTTCGGCGCGGGCGCGGGCGATCTCCCCCTCCAGCTCGGCGATATGGGCTTCCAGTTCCCCGATGCTGAGCGGCTTCAGGTCGCGGGGGGCCGGCTTGGGCGCCCGGCGGGGCATCAGCTCGTCCAGATCGATGGCCATGTCCCCTGCCCTCCCCTGCCCCTGCGCCGATTGCGATTCACCCATGATGGGGGAGGGGATGGCGGGCGGCAAGGGGCACCCGGGGGGCACCCGGGGGGGGCAACCGGGGGGGGCAACCGGGGGGCCAACAGGGCCATGGTGTCGGCGTCCCGGATGGGCCACACTTCCGCTCTGCCAGAGCCCCTTCCCCGATGCGGAGCATGCGCCGATGCCGCCTGTCCCCAAACCGCCCGCCACCATGACCGCCATCGAGATCACGGCCCCCGGCGGGCCGGAGGTGCTGGCCCAGACCATCCGCCCGGTCCCCTCCCCCGGCCCGGGGGAGGTGCTGATCCGGGTGGCGGCGGCAGGGGTGAACCGGCCGGATGTGCTGCAACGCAAGGGCCTGTACCCCGCACCGCCGGGGGCCAGCGACATCCCGGGGCTGGAGGTGGCGGGCACCATCGCCGGGCTGGGCGGGGGCGTGGAGGACTGGGCCCCGGGGGATGCGGTCTGCGCCCTGGTGGCGGGCGGGGGCTATGCCGAATACTGCATCGCCCCGGCGCCCCAGTGCCTGCCGGTCCCGGACGGCCTGTCCCTGGTGGAGGCGGCGGCCCTGCCTGAGACTTTCTTCACCGTGTGGACCAACGTGTTCGAGCGCGGGGCCCTGAAGCCCGGGGAATGGCTGCTGGTCCATGGCGGGACCAGCGGCATCGGCACCACGGCGATCCAACTGGCCAAGGCCTTCGGGGCCCGGGTCCTGGCCACCGCCGGCGGGCGGGAGAAGGCGAAAGCGTGCGAGGCGCTGGGGGCCGACCGGGGCATCGATTACCGGGCGGAGGATTTCGTCGCCATCGGTCGGGAGATGACGGGCGGGCGCGGGGTCGATGTGGTGCTGGACATGGTGGGAGGTGATTACATCCCCCGCAACATCGACCTTCTGGCTGCGGACGGGCGCCATGTCTCCATCGCCTTCCTGAACGGCCCGTCGGTGACGGTGAACCTGGCCCCGGTGATGATGAAGCGCCTGACCCTGACCGGGTCCACCCTGCGCACCCGGCCCGTGGCGGTGAAGGGCGCGATCGCCGCCGCCCTGCGGGAAAAGGTCTGGCCCCTGCTGGCGGCCGGGACGGTCAAGCCCCGCATCCATGCCACCTTCCCCCCCGCCAAGGCCGCCGCGGCCCACACCCTGATGGAAAGCAGCACCCATATCGGCAAGATCGTGCTGGTGTGGTGAGCCGCCCGTGGTAGGCCCTGGAACCCCATCTCCCCTTGAGGGAGAGGGAGGGGCCCGCGTCGGAGCGGCAGCGGAGACGTGGGAGGGTGAGGGGTCCGGCAGCACCGGTCTTACCGCACCCGCGAGCCATAAGCCCTGGAATACCCCTCACCCTCCCATGCTGCGCATGGGCCCCTCACTCCCCCTCAGGGGGAGAGGGGATCACTGCGCCTGCGGGACCTGGGCAGCCGCCCTCCCCTGCCGAACCGGTTGACCGCGGGCGGGTTCGGTGCGACAGGACGGGGCTGTTCCCCGGTCGAAGAAGCCCGCCGCCATGTCCGACTGCCGCCTGTACCTGATCACACCGCCCGCTTTGGACCCCGTCGCCTTCGCCCCCGTCCTGGCGGCGGCGCTGGATGCGGGGGATGTGGCGTCGGTGCAGCTTCGGCTGAAGGACGTGGGGGATGATGCGGTGCGCCGGGCGGTGGACCTGCTGCGGCCGGTGGCCCAGTCCCGCGATGTCGCCTTCCTTCTGAACGACCGCCCCGACCTGGCGGCGGAGACGGGATGCGACGGGGTGCATGTGGGGCAGGAGGACATGCCCTATGCCCAGGCAAGGCGCATCGTCGGGCGGGATGCCATCGTCGGCGTCACCTGCCATGACAGCCGCCACCTGGCCATGGTGGCGGCGGAGGACGGGGCCGATTACGTCGCCTTCGGCGCCTTCTTCCCCACCGCCACCAAGGACCCCAAGGCCAGGGCGGAGCCGGAGATCCTGTCCTGGTGGCAGGAGATGATGGAGGTGCCGTGCGTCGCCATCGGCGGCATCACGGTGGACAACGCGCCCGCCCTGATCCGGGCCGGGGCGGATTTCCTGGCGGTGTCCGGCGGCGTCTGGTCCCATGCGGACGGCCCCGCCGCCGCCGTCAGCACCTTCAACCGCCTGTTCGGGGAGGTTTGAGACTTTCAATCCGGCGCCTGGATCTTCCGCCCAAGGGCATCGCCAACCCCTTCTCCCCCTGACGGGGAGGGAGGGGGCCGATGCGCCCCGGGAAGGCGCGCCCCCCAGCAACCCGCCCGATGCTGTCAACGATCCATCGGACTGGACCAACCCCAAGGGCCGCGGGAGATGCGTCCCCCCACCGGCAACGGTCAGGTGGCCGGGGCGACAGGGGGGGCCAAGGGTGGACCCGGGGGCGGGGCTGCGGCCGCCGCCTCGTCCAGGGGGCGGAGATTGGCCAGGAACTGTTCCGCCGAGGCCCGCCAGGAGAAGGTCAGGGCGTAGTCGCGGCAGCGGTCGGGCGGGATGTGGAGTGCCGCCAGCGCGGCCTTGCCCAAATCCTCATCCAGCACGCCCACATCCGACCCACCCACCACATCCAGTGGGCCCGGCACCGGATAGGCCGCCACGGGCAGGCCACTGGCCAGCGCCTCCAGCAGGACAAGGCCGAAGGTATCGGTACGGGAGGGGAAGACAAAGACATCGCCCGCGGCGTAATACCGGGCCAATTCCTCCCCATGGCGGGCGCCGGCGAAATGCACCTGGGGATAGCGGGCGGCCAGATCGGCCCGCTGGGGCCCGTCCCCCACCACAAGTTTGCTGCCCGGCAGGTCCAGCTTCAGGAAGGCCTCGATGTTCTTCTCCACCGCCACCCGGCCGACATACAGGAACACCGGCCGTGGCAGCTCCAGCCAGGACTTGTCGCGGGGGTGGAACAGGTCGGTATCCACCCCCCGGCTCCAGCGCCGGATGTTGTGGAAGCCCCGGTCCTTCAGGTCGCTCTCGATACTGGGGGTTGCCACCATCACCGAATGGGCGGGCGCGTGGAAGCGGCGGACGATGGCATACATCAGCGCCAGCGGCACCGGCGCCCGATCCCGCACATATTCCGGGAACCGGGTGTGGTAGGCGGTGGTGAAGGGGATGCCCCGCTGCAGGCAATAACGCCGGGCGGCGAAGCCCAGGGGCCCTTCCGTGGCGATGTGGATCGCGTCCGGCCGGATGCCGTCGATCATGCCCTTCAGTCGCCCGCCCGGACGCAGTGCAAGCCGGATCTCCGGATATGTGGGCATGGGGAAGGTGCGGAACCGGTCGGGGCCGATCACATCCACCGTGTGGCCCAGCTTTTCCAGTTCCGCCCGGGTGGTGGCCAGTGTGCGCACCACCCCGTTCACCTGGGGATACCAGGCGTCGGTGACGATCAGGATCCTCACGCCGCCGCCTGTGCTGTCGCCGGGGTCCCTGCCGGTGCCACCGGGGCCGTCACCTGGACCGGCATGCGGTTCCGCATGATCTCCGACCAGTGCAGGATCTCCAGCCGCCCGTCCGGATGCTCCACCAGTGCCGTGCATGACTCGACCCAGTCCCCGTCGTTGACATAGGTGACGCCGTTGATCTCACGCAGTTCGGCATGGTGGATATGGCCGCAGATGACCCCGTCCACCTGACGGCGGCGGGCCTCATCGGCCAATGCCGTCTCGAAATTGCCGATGAACTCCACCGCCTTCTTCGTGCGGTGCTTCAGATAGGCGCTGATCGACCAGTAGGGAAAGCCCAGCTTGCGCCGGGCCCAGTTGAAGCCCGTGTTGATCGCCAGCAGCGCAACATAAGCACTGTCCCCCACATAGGCCAGCCACTTGGCGTATTTCACCACGGCATCGAACTGGTCGCCGTGGATGACCAGGAAGCGCTTGCCGTCGGCGGTGACATGGACCGTATCCTCCAGGATCGTCACACCGCCGAACTGCAGGCCCACGAATTCCCGGAACGCCTCGTCATGGTTGCCGGGGATCAGGAAGACCTTGGTGCCCTTGCGCGCCCGGCGCAGGATCTTCTGCACCACGTCGTTATGGCCCTGGGGCCAGTACCAGGCCTTCTTCAGGCGCCAGCCGTCGACGATGTCGCCCACCAGATACAGATGATCCGATTCGTTGTGGCGCAGGAAATCCAGCAGGATGTCCGCCTGGCATCCCCGGGTACCCAGGTGGATGTCCGACAGCCAGATGCTGCGGTAACGAGTCACATCGTCTTCAGCGACCATCTGCCCCCTCCATCACCGGCAGCCCTGGTATCGGCGTACAGCCCCCACCCCGATATCTAGGGCCTGCGAAGTTGCACGCCCTATACATCCCGGTTTATGACAGTAAATACCGCATGGTGATGGGGGGATCGGCCGTCATGGAAATTTGATCGGCCGGTCATCGACCTGAAATATATCGCCAGCACCCTTGTCATGGTGATGTCATGGCCGATGGCCAATCCGTGAATCCTTCATCTGGTCACGGGGCACGACCTCCGTCGGCGCCACCGACCTTGCCCGACCGGGGGCGGCGTTTCCTGTTGATCCACAATCCAATTGCCGGAGGGCCAACCGCGGGGGCCAGGCGGGGGGGACGGCTGGCACGGGCGGTGGCCACCCTGCGGGAACTGGGCCACCGGGTCGACCTGCGGGAAACCACCCACCGCGGCCATGGGGAGGAGATCGCGGCCACCGCCGATCCCGCCCGCGTGGATGTGGTCATCGCCGCCGGCGGGGACGGCACCATCAATGAGGTGGCGAACGGCCTTGCCCGTGGCGCCGTGCGGCGGGGCGGGCCGGTGCTGCCGCTGGGCATCGTACCCATGGGCACGGCCAATGTGCTGGCCCATGAACTGGGGCTTCCCCTGGACGGACGGGCCATGGGCCGGCTTCTGGCCGGGGCCCAGCCGCAGGCCATCCATCCCGGCCGCATCCGCCCCGATACCACCTCGGACGCGGAGCCGGGCGTGGAGCCCGATAGCGGTGGTGCCCGGGCAGGCGATGTACCACGCCTGTTCGTACAGATGCTGGGGGCGGGGCTGGACGCCCGGGTGGTGGCCCGCATCAACCCTGCCGTGAAGCGTCGCCTGGGCAAGGGCGCCTATGTGCTGGAAAGCCTGGCCCAGATCGCCGCCGGGCCGCGGGTGGCCTATCGCGTGACCATCGACCGGCCCGACGGCGGGCGGGAGGTGCATGAGGTCGCTTCCGCCGTGCTGGCCAAGGGGCGGTTCTACGGCGGCACCTTCATCCTGGCACCCCGGGCACGGTTGTCGGCGGCGCATCTCCAGGTCTGCCTGTTCCAACACGGGGGCCGGGGCATGGCACTGGCCTATACGGCGGGAATGGTGCTGGGGCTGCTGGACCGGATGCCGGGATACCGGGTGGTGCCGGCCCTGCGCGCGCGGGTGGAGCCGCTGGCCGCCCCCACCTCCTTTACCGGCCCTGCCGACGCGAGTCGGACCGGATCATCCCGGGGGGAACCGGTCCAGGGCGATGGCGACGTGCTGGGCCATGTGCCCTTCACCGCCGATCTGGCCCCGATCACTCTGTCCGTCCTGGCACCGCCGGGGCTGTGAGGGGCAGGACCGGCCCACGCGGGCTTGTGTATCCCGATAGACAGCCGGCGACGCGGCCACCGCCGAAGGTTTCCATTTCCATAATCTAAGCAATGACATTCCCACGCGGCAGCCATCCGGAAACGCCGCGGGGTCCGGCGCGATGTCCCCATGATTTTGCCGCGATTCCGGGCAATATCTGTCTCGCGTCGGGGGAAACCGGGTTCTGGACCTTCCCGGCCCCGCCGACGATCTTCGAACCAAGGGACCTTGCATGTTTCCCGTGGTGGCGACCGGAGCCCTTAATCCGGAACCCGGCCTGACGGCAGCCGTGATCGCCGTCGGAAGCTCGTCCCTTCCCTCCTTCCAGACCGGTAGCGCCGGTTTCGTCCCGACCTCGGATATCGTGGTCGGTGCCGGACATGCCGACGGGGTGCCAAGCGGTGCCACCGGCATCGCCCCCAATTACGGCGCCGACAAACTGGCCGCCCAGGTGATGGAGGCGCTGGCCCGCTGCCGCCGCCTTGGCCACCGCCAGCCTTCGGTGACCCTGACCCGCCCCGGCATCGTGGTGGCGGGGGTGGAACAGCGCCTGCGTGATGCCGGGCTGGCCGTGGAGGTCGCCCCCTCCCGCGTTCCGGGCATCTCCGTCCTGACCGTCCGCGGCTGACCTTCTGCCGTCCCGCCGGTGGGCGGGATGCGCAGCCGTTGCAGGCCGCGGGGCCGATCTGTTCCGGATGCACCCGGTTGCCGGGTCACCGGGTCCAGACACGTGGGTCGGACAAGGCGCACGGCCGCGGCACGATACACGCGCCCGGCACCCGCGCCCGGCACCACGCCGTAGGTCGCACGAATCGCAGCGGATTGCGACACCCGCCGGCGATGCTGTGAGATGCTGTGATCGGCTGCCCCCGGCCGCCCACGTCATCACCGCCGACCGGCCGGCCCCGTCGCATTCCGGCCTCATCGCATTCCGACCCTGTCGCATGCAGGCCCCGTCGCATGCCGATCGCCTGGTCTCCATGCGACGGACGGCACCGCCTGTCCGTCCACCCGACCGCATGCCACGCCCACACGCAGATGCCCCCGGCGCAACGGGGCGTCCGGGGGCGGGTGCGTGCGGTGGCCCGGGCGGTCTGACGCACCGGGATGACCGCGCCCGGATCACATCCAGGCTATTGGGGTGTTTTGACCGGACCGTTCGGGATACCGGTCAGAGATCACTGTGGATCCACATGCGGTTTTCAATCCTCCTCTGTTGTTCAGGGACAGGATTTACTTCTGCGCTACTGTGCCCGGTCAATAATCGGGCGGAGTCATGTCTGTCATGACACCCTCCTTGCTTCGAACGACTTCATCGTGCGCCTCCCCCACAGGGTCGTCAACAGGAAAATGACAGATCTGCGGAGGCTGGCGGCACCCGCCCGCTGCGCCCGCCCATCCCTGGTCCCGGCCCTGCCCGCCCCACGATGCCTGCGACGCGAAGGTGGACACCCGGACAGCGGCGACCGGCGCATCGCAGACGGTTTCTGCCAGCGGGCAGGCCGCCAGCCGCAGCACGTCTTCCCTGGACCGGCATGGCCCTGTAGCGGCATGCCCTTCCACCGATGCCCTTGGGTTCCGGTGGGCGGCATCTGCCGTCAAGGGGGGTCACACGTCGGGGAGGCTGACGATCAGGGCGGCCACCACCGCCACCATCAGGAACAGGCTGTAGGTCCAGCCGACGATCAGCCATTTCAGCGTCGTCTTGATCACCCCCTGGCCATAGGCCCGCCACATGGCGATCCAGGCATAGGTGGCCAGGGCCAGGAAGAACAGGGCCGCGCCGTCCACGGATGCCGCCTCCCCGATCAGGCCGGGACCATAGGCCTGGACCAGCACGACGATGGTCAGCAGCACGAAAAGGAAGGCGTGCAGGTGCAGGGCGAAGGTCAGATGGTCGACGAAGTAGAGCCGCCGGCGGACATGCACGATGCTGAGCAGGATGGCATAAAGCGGCATCAGGACGAACATGGCCTTGGCCAGGTTGTCGCCCATGACCTGGTTCAGATCCTCCGGATGGTCGAGGCTTAGGACGATGCCGCGCAGCAGCCGGCGCTGCCAGTCGCTGCCGAACAGGTTGTCCAGGGTTTCGGCCACATCCGCCCCAGCGGCATCGGCCCCGGTTGCATCGGCCCCGGTTGCATCGGCCCCCGTGGCATCCGTCCCAACGGCATCGGCGGCATCGGCGGCATCCGTCGGGTCCGGGCTGTCGGTCGATCGCGGGGCGGTGGGCGGAACGGGCAGGCCGGGCATGATGCCGGCCTGCATCTGCACCAGCTGCACAAGGTCCGAATTCGGCCGCCACGTGTCCAGATCCACGAAGAACTGCATGCGCAGGGTGACATTGGGCGGCAGGACGACGTGCTCCTGCCCCACATTGATGCTTGCTGCGCCGCCCTGGGACAGCCCGTGGGCGGCCGTGACCTCATCGATCCGGGTTTCCAGTTCCGCCGCCAGCTCGGCCGTCGGCCCTTCCGCCGCCATGCGGCGGGTGACATCCTCCAGCGCGGCCTGGGCGACCGCCTGCGCCTCCGGATCGGGGGCGCGCTCCACCATGTCGACGACGAACAGCGCCACATTCGCCAGTGACAGCACCAGGAAGAAGATCAGGGAGCTGAACAGGTAAAGCCGCAGGGGCGGAACGAAGCTGACCCGCCGCCCCTGGATGAACAGCCGGGTCATCCGGCCGGGCAGGAACAGCAGCAGCACCAGGGTGCGCAGGACCCGGCTGTCGAAATGCAGGAAATCCTCCAGCGCGTCGCCGATCACCTTCAGCAGCGACTTGCTACGGTCCCGCGCAGCTTGGCCGCAGACGGCGCAATAGGGCCCGGCCATGGGGGAACCGCAATTGCGGCAGGCGGATTGGTGCGGGCGGTCCGTCGCCTCCGCCATGGCGTCGGCGGCGGCGGCGGTCGCCAGCGTTCCCATCGCATCCAACTGGCTCACGCTCGCCCCCATCATCCCCATGATCCCAGGGGAGATTAGCACCAGCCGCGCGGGCTTGAGAATGGCCGGCGCGGGCGGGGTAGATGGAAGGGGGTATCGGCGGGGGGCGGGGTGGGTAACCCTGTGCCGGGTGGCGCAGGGGTGGGATCAGCCCGCCGCCTTCACCTCGGCGATCACCTGCTTCAGCAGGACCAGGCGGTCATTGCCGAACACCATCCGGGTCGATCCGTCGGGAGCGTGGACGACGAAGCTGGGCACGCCGAAGCAGCCGGCGGCGACGGCGGCGACGATGGTCCGGTCCAGGATGGATGCCGTCTCCGCCTCGGCCACCATGGGCTGGAACAGGGCTGGCTCGATCCCGGCGGCGTCATTGGCGATGCGGGCGCACAGGTCCAGATCGGCCACAGGCACCCCGTCCACGAAGATCGCCTTCATCAGCGCCCGGGCAAAGACCTGGCCTGCATCGAACCGCCGGGCGGCGGTGCAGGCCAGGGCCAGAAGGCGGGGATCGGGGATGCGCACATCCGCATGGTCCCGGTAGGGCACCTTGTACAGCTTGGCCCAGCGCGCCACGTCCAGCGCACGATAGGCCGGCTGAAGCGCGCCGGAGGCCGGTTGCGCGGCCGCCAAGTCATAGCCCGCCGCCGTGATCACCCCGCGACCCCAAACGGGAT
>JBJOKR010000124.1:0-14854 GCA_046045995.1 Pseudomonadota bacterium
CGCCATCGCCACGCCCTCCCACCAAATCCGACACCAACCGAATCACGCAAGCACCAGATTGGCAAGAGCACTCAAGATGTGTGCATCCCGTAGCCCTCAAGGGGAGAGGAGATTCAGCTTTCGCGGATTTGTGCTCGGGAATGTCAGCCCTCGCTTCGCTCCCACTGACCTGCAAGGGACCTTCACTCCACCGCCGACGGGAAAACCAAGACGACCCGAAGGCCGGGGGCGTTGTCCTCCAGCCGCAGTTCCGCCCCGTGCAGGCGGGCGATGGCGGCGACAAGGCTTAGGCCCAGGCCGTGGCCGGGGGTGCCGCGGTGCGCTTCCAGCCGGACGAAGCGTTCCAGCACCCGCTCCCGCTCCGCCGCCGGAACACCGGGGCCGGTATCGGCCACGATCAGCCGGGGCTGCCCCCCGCCTTCCACCCGGATGGAAACGCGACCGCCCGTGGGCGTGTACTTCAGCGCATTCTCCACCAGATTGCTTAAAGCCTGGGCCAAGAGCTGGCGGCTGCCGGTCACCACCGCCACCGCATCCGGAGACAGATCCGCCAACAGATCCAGTGTCAGGCCCCGGTCATCGGCGGCGGGTTCGTACAGTTCCACCGTGTCGGCGGCGATGTCGCGCAGGTCCACAGCCGTGAAATCGGCCCGTGCCCGGCCCGACTCGGCCGCCGCGATGTCCAGGATTGCCTTGAAGACGGACAGCATCCGGTCCGTCTCCTCCACCGCCTGCTCCAGCCGGCCGCGCTGGGGCGGGGACAGGTCGGGATCGGTCAGCGTGGTTTCCAGTCGCGCCCGCAGCCGGGCCATGGGCGTGCGCAGGTCATGGGCCACATTGTCCGTCACCTGCCGCAGCCCCAGCATCAGGCGCCCGATCTCATCCAGCATGGCGTTCAGCTTCAGGGACAGGCGGTCGATCTCATCGCCTGTGCCGCTGACCGGCATGCGGTCGGCGAAGGCGCCAGCGGTGATGCGGTCGATGGTGCCGTTGATACCGTCGATGCGCCGCGCCACCCGGCGGCTGATGATCACCGATCCGACCGCCCCCGCCACCAGGGCCAGGGACACGGCCCAGAACAGGCCGGCCAGGATCTGTTCGCGCAGCTGGTAGCGGTCGGTCATGTCCTGGCCGACCAGCAGCCAGCCATACCCCTCCACCTCCATCACCAGGGCCAGGATCAGGCGCTTGCGGTCCGGATCGGCGGGGTCCCGCACCTCGAACCCGGTCCACCCGGCCCGGGTGCCGGAAAGCGGCCAGGGGGCCAGATTGCCGGTCAGGATGTCCAGCCGCGAACTGGCCAGGGCATAGATCATGTCCGTCGGCTGGCGGCGACTGCGGGTGGAGACGGTCTGAAGCAGGCCGAACCGGCCGCGGCGGGCATAATCCTCCCGGATCTCCGCAACCTCCTGCAGGATCGCCTGTTCGGTCTGGCGTTCGATGACGCCAGCGGTGAACCACCAGACGACACCCAGCACCGCCCCGACCGACAGGGTGAACAGACCCAGGTAAAAGGCCGCCAGCCGGAACGTGCTGGTGCGCAGGAGGCTAAGCGGGCGCACGCAGCACGTATCCCGCCCCGCGCACCGTATGGATCAGGGGCACGGGTTGGTCCTTGTCGATCTTCTGGCGCAGGCGGGCCACATGCACGTCGATCACATTGGTCTGCGGATCGAAGTGATAGTCCCAGACATTTTCCAGCAGCATGGTGCGGGTCACCACATGGCCCGCATTGCGCATCAGGAATTCCAGAAGCTGGAACTCCCGGGGCAGCAGGTCCACCGCCCGACCGCCCCGCTTCACCGTGCGGGCCAGCAGGTCCATCTCCAGATCCGCCACCTGGAGCCGGGTGACCGGCCCAGCTCCGGCGGAAAGCCGCCGCTGCACCGCCTCCAGCCGGGCCAGCAGCTCGGCGAAGGCGAAGGGCTTCACCAGGTAATCATCCGCCCCGGCGCGCAGGCCCTTCACCCGGTCGTCCACGCTGCCCAGGGCCGACAGGATGATGGCCGGGGTCTGGTTGCCGGTGGCGCGCAGCACCTCCAGCACCGACAGCCCGTCCCGCCCGGGCAGCATGCGGTCGACGATCAGGGTGTCGTAATGTTCCGAGGCGGCCAGGAACAGCCCGTCCTTGCCGTTGTCGGCATGGTCGGTGACATGCCCCGCCTCCTTCAGGCCCTTGACCAGGTAATCGGCGGTGGCGCGGTCGTCTTCGATGACCAGGATCTTCATGGGCGGGCGATCATGTTCCGGTTCCGGCCCCGATCCTAGCGTCCCGGCGGCGGGGGCGGAAGGTCGCGATAAGGAAGCGGCCGGGCGGTTGGGGGACCGCCCGGCCGTACAGGCGGGGTACAGGGATATCCGGGCGGCGTGATGGCTGCCGCGGCTGCCGATCCCCACCCGCCCACAGGGGCAACGGAGCGGGAAGGAAGCGGCACCGGACAAGACGGAGAATGCCGCCCGCCCCCCTGCCCCGGCATGTCACGGGGATGAAATCGCTGTCATGATCGGGGGCATGATGGGGGCGGGCGGTGCGCCGACCGTCTAGGACCGTGTCGCCAGCCTTGGATCGATGGCCAGCCGCTCCTGCCCCAGAAGGGTGTAGTGGCCGGCGGCAACCGTGCTGTCGAAAATCAGGTTCCAGGAATGGCTGGAAACCACACTGGGGATCAGGACGAAGGGATGCTGGCGCAGCAGTGCATCGCCGAACTGCTGCTGCCCCGTGGTGACGGTCCCCGGCCGCAGCCAGTTGGGGTTCGGCACATCTCCGGGCCCGACGATGTGAAGGGGGGCCGCCGGGGAGACCTGGAGGGAGGTCAGGACATGCGGCTTCGTATCCAGGGTGTCGAAGCCCTTGTGCACGGCCACTTCGACGATGGCGGTCGCCGGATCGATGGCGCAGTAGACGGCGCGCACGCCGACGCTGTTCCACCGGCCGCCGACAAGCCGCGCCCCCTCCCCGCTGTTCCAGGTGGCGGCGTGCCTCGCCTCATCAATGCGCCAGGCGACGATCTCCCCCCCGCCGAGGCGGCCCGGCAGCGGCGTCACGTATAGACCCCGTATTCCATCCGCTTGAGCAGCACCTCAACCATGGATGCCCCCTCCGGCGTCCGGATCAGGTCGATCGGCTTGTGCTGGTCCAACGCCATGGCGGGCGTGTCCATCCAGGCCTCCGCCTTGTCCTGGCTGCCGAAGACCTCCGTCGCGAGGCCCAGGATCTTGGCGAACTGCCATGTGCGGCTGCTCTGCGCCACATCCAGTTTGCGCCCCGCATCACCCGCCTTGGCCGCCCGCTGCAAGGTCCGGATGCTGAGGCCGATCGCCCCCTCCAGCGATTTGGACGCGCGCAGGGATTTCAGGTGGCCGACCAGATGGACCACGGCCGGGCGGGGCAGACCCCGTTCGATCAACTCATGCGCTTCCATCTGGGACCGGGGCATGACCAGGAGCATCCGGCGCCCGCCCAGCAGGGTACCGGCGCGCAGGATCTCCACATCCCCCACCTCATCCACCGCCGCTACATCCGCCCGTCCGGCCATGTCCGTCCCCACTGCGTCATCTGTCGGTGTCAGAGTGACACGTGTCGTGCGTCTGAACAAGGGCCGCCAACGGCACTGCTTCCCGACCATCCGCCGAGAAAAACCCGCCTTCCCGCCGGAGAGCGACCGCGGGAAGGCGGGGCGATGCGGCGGAGGGGGGGCCGCAGCGCGAAGGATCTTCCAGCCGGGGCCGGCCGGGGCCGATCAGGCGAGGGTCAAGCCCTGGGAAAGAATGGGCAGGCGGCGCAGGCGCGGCCCGCCCGCGGCGGCGATGGCGTTGCACAGGGCCGGGGCGACCGGGGTCACCATCGGTTCGCCCACCCCACCCACGGGGGCATCGGGGCTTTCCAGGATCACGATCTCCATGACCGGAAGGTTGGCCAGGCCCAGCAGGGGATAGGTGTCGAAATTCGTGGTGGTGACGGCCCCGCCCGCAATTTCCACCTTCTCCATCAGGGTCGCGGACAGGCCCATGATGATGGAGCCTTCGCCCTGGGCCCGGATGCTGTCCGGGTTCACGGCGGTGCCGCAATCCAGGACGCAGACCACCCGGTCGATGGAAAGGCGGACACCCTCCAGGGTCACCTCGATCACCTGGGCGCAGGTGGACTGGAAGGCGTTCCAGATGGCGATGCCGCGCCCGCGGCCCGGCGGCAGGGGCCGGTCCCAGTCCGCCGCAGCGGCCGCCATGTCCAGCACCCGCAGGGCGCGGGGGTTTCCGGTCAGGTAACGGCGGCGATAGGCCACCGGGTCCACCCCGGCCTTGGCTGCCAGTTCATCGAAGAAGCATTCCATGTAGAAGGCATTCTGGGTGCTGCCCGGTGCCCGCCACGGGCCTGTCGGCACATGGATCCGGCTTTGCTGCACCAGGGTCAGGGATCCGGGCCAGTAATAGGGCTGGCTGTATTCCGGCGAATGGGGGAAGCCCGGGTTCCGGATCATCGCCGCCTGATCATCCCGGTTGCTGGCGAATTTCAGGGTGAAGGCGCCGGGCATCCCGTCCGGCCCCAGATGGGCGGACAGCCGTGCCGCCGTGGCCGGGCGGTAGCGGCCCTGGGCCATCTCCTCCTCCCGGCTCCAGATCAGCTTCACCGGTGCCCCGACCTCTTTCGACAGGTGGGCGGCCTGAAGCACATAATCGTTGATGTAGCGCCGGCCGAATCCGCCGCCGGAATACAGGACATGGGCGGTCACCCGGTCCTGCCCCACCCCGGTCAGGGCGCCGACGAAGAACCGCACCTCACTGGGGGACTGGCTGCCGGACCAGATCTCCACCCCGTCGGCGCGCACATGGGCGACCGCGGACAGCGGTTCCATCAGGGCATGGGCCAGATAGGGGGCAGCATAGTCGATGGTCACCGTCTCCACCGCCCGGGCCAGGCCGGCAGTGTGGGCGGCGCGGATATCCGCCTCCTTCTCCCCCCATTCACGGATGCTGCCCTCTGCATCCAGGTCGGCCAGAAGCCGTGCCTCGATGGCGGCGGTGTCGATGGTTTCGTTCCCGGCCGTGTCCCAGACCGGCGACAGGGCATCCAGCCCCTTCTTCGCCGCCCACCAGTGATCGGCCACCACGGCCACGCCATCGGCCAGGGTCCAGGTGCCGGTGCCCTGGTCACGGGGGAAGGTGAAGGCGACGTTCCGCATCGGCACCACCGCGCGCACGCCCTTCACCGCCAGGGCCGGGGCCGGATCGACGGAGACCAGCTTGCCGCCGGCGACCGGGCATTGGCGCAGGGTGGCGGTCAGCAGCCCCGGCATTTTCACATCGGTGGTGAAGACTGCACTGCCATCCACCTTGGCCGGGATGTCCTTGCGCAGCAGCGGCTGCCCGATCAGGCGCCAATCGCCCCGCGCGGTTAGGGTGGGGGATTCGGGCACCGGCAGGGCGGCGGCCAGGGCCGCAAGCTCCCCATATCCATGCCCCCGGCCGCTGGGCCGGTGCACCACCCGCCCGTCCATGGCGGTGCAGTCGGCAGGGCTGACGCCCATACGCTGGGCGCCCGCCTGGACCAGCATCTCCCGCGCGGCGGCACCGACCTTGC
Organism: Pseudomonadota bacterium; assembly: GCA_046045995.1. Lineage (GTDB taxonomy): Bacteria > Pseudomonadota > Alphaproteobacteria > Azospirillales > Azospirillaceae > Indioceanicola. The sequence goes on from JBJOKR010000124.1 coordinate 5,579, forward strand.
GCAGGGTTTCCCATTGCCCGCGGATGGAGGAACTGCCGCCGGTCCAATGCTGGTCCGTTCCGGCCATGCTCATCTCCCGCACCAGCGGGGCGGTGCGGATGCGCACCTGATCCCAGGACAGGCGCATCTCCTCCGCCAGGACCTGGGCGACGCCGCTCATGGCGCCCTGCCCCATCTCCTGCGCGTTGCTGAAGACGGTGACGGTGCCGTCGGCGGCGATGTGGAGCCAGTGGTTGATGACGCTGTCCCGCGCCGCGCCGATGGCGGCCAGGGACTGGACCGACCCGGCGGCGCTGACGCCCAGCAACAGGCTGCCCGCCCCCAGCCCCTTCAGGAAGCCGCGGCGGGAGGGGGCAAGGGCGGCGGCGCCGGTCCGTTGCGTGGCGGTGGTCATGCCGTCTCTCCTCACGCCGGAATCATGCCGGCGGCGCGCTGGATGGCGCGCTTCACCCGCGGATAGGTGCCGCAGCGGCACAGGTTGGTCATGGCGGCGGCGATCTGGTCGTCCGTCGGCTTCGGGTGTTCCGCCAGCAGCCCGGCGGCGGCCATCAGCATGCCCGACTGGCAGTACCCGCACTGGGGCACCTGTTCGGCGGTCCAGGCCTGTTGCAGGGCGTGGCTGCGGTCGGGGGACAGGCCTTCCACCGTCGTCACCCGGGCGGCGGCACCCACCGCCGCCAGGGGGACCGAACAGCTGCGCACCGGCTGCCCGTCCAGATGCACGGTGCAGGCGCCGCAGGCGGCGATACCGCAGCCATACTTGGTGCCGGTCAGTCCGATCAGGTCGCGCAGCACCCAGAGAAGGGGGGTATCGTCATCCGCATCCACGGTGTGGACGGCGCCGTTGACGGTCAGGGTATGGGTCATGGATCGGTCGGCCTCTGTCGGGCTGGGGTCGGTCGCGGGAGCTGGCCCAACCCCTAGCGCCGGCCCGCCCCGCCCGAAACCGGCGAGATGCCGACGGACCCGGCGGATACCCGGCGGAACCCTGATATTCCGCCGCGCCCCACCCCGAGCCTCAATTCCCCGCCATCTCGACCAGCCGGATATCCGCTTCCTGCGTCGTCTGGAGGGAGAGGACGACCGCACCGTCCGCAGTCAGGGTCAGCCCGCCCTTGGCCATGCCGTTCGGCACAGGTCCCAGCACCTGCCGGGCCCCGCTGGACAGGTCCAGCCGGACCAGCCGGGGCGACTCCTCCGGCCGGGCGGCATCGCGCTGGACGAAAACGATGCCGGACCCGTCGACCGCCCAGTTGTCCACGTCCCAGGGGTGCAGGTCGGGGATCACCGGTTCCGGCACCCCGTCGGGCAGGGCCATGCGCCACAGACCGCCCCCCACCTCCCGCACCAGGAACAGGCTGCGCCCGTCGCCCGCATCCCGCACCCGGATCCAGCCCGGCCTCGTCACCGGTTCCGCCGTGTCGAAGGGGGTGGTGCTGCGCCAGATCCGCCAGCCGCCGTCCCTGTTGGAAGCGAAGTAAAGCATCGCCCCATCGGCGGACCAGGCGGGGGCGCGATCATCCGCCGGATGGCCGGCGGCCAGGGCCGGGCGGGCGCCGTCGCTGTCCACCAGCAGGATGTCCGCCCCTGTTTCCGCCGTGACGGAAACGGCCAGCCGCCGCCCGTCGGGCGACCATTGCGGCCCTTCCGGATACAGGCCGCGCAGATCGGTGATCTGGCGCGGGGCATCGCCCGGGGCCATCCGCCACAGCTCGAACCGGCCCGACCGGTCGGAGACATAGGCGATGGTGCCGTCCGGCGCGATGGTCGCATTCCAGTCCCGCCCGGTAGAGGGGGGGACCAGCGGCACCATCCCCCCATCGCCGCCGGATGGATCGCGAAAGACCATCAGGGTGGCCCGGCTGGTCTCCACCTCCGCCGCGATGCGGCCGGCGGCGGTGGCGACGGCGCCGATCCGGGTCAAGCCTGCCGCGACCGGCCGCGCCACGCCTGTATCCACCGCGACGGACCAAAGGGCGAAATCGCCCAAGCGGTTGGATGCGATCACCACCGCCCCGCCATCGGCGGTCCAGTCCAGGCCGTGCAGCTTGCGCCGGTCCTGGGTCAGGCGGCGGGTGGTGCCGGTCCCCAGGTCCAGCAGGTGCACATCCTCCAGCCCCGGCGTGATGCGGCGGGAGAAGGCGAGCGTCCGCCCGTCGGGCGACAGCCGGGGGAAGAAATCACCGGCGATGTCCCCCGGCGGGTCGGTCAGCACCGTCACCGTCCCGTCGGACAGGGACAGGCGGTGCAGCCCCATGGGCGCCCCCGGCCCCACCCGGTCGCTGTAGACCAGGGCATCGGCGCCGATCCAGTCCAGCCCGGTCCAGCTTGCGGCGGCACAGCGCCCCACCTCCCGCTCCGTCCCGGCGGGGACGGGCACCACCATCAGGCGGCAGGGCGTGGCCCCGTCGGTGCGGGCGAAGGCCAGGCGCGCCCCGTCCGGGGACCAGGCGGCGGCGATGTCATCGGCACCCGTACGGTCACCCACACGGTCACCCGCGCCCGCACTTCCGCCCGTACCCGCGGCCGGGCCGGTCAGACGCACGGGCGTCCCCTCCTCCACGGACTGAAGGAACAAGGACAACCGCGTCTCCCCCGGGGCGCGGGCGGAATAGGCCAGCATGCCGCCCGTGGGCGACAGGGCGGGCGATATCTCCCGCCCGGCATCGGCGGTCAGGGGCCGGACCCGGTCGAACCCCTCCGGCGTGGCCGGATGGGGGCGGTACAGGGTGGCGGCGGCGATCAGCAGCAGAGCCAGCACACATCCCCCCACCAGCAGCGAACGCCAGGGGGTGATACTCCCGCCGCGCAGGACGGGGGCCGGGGCGGGCGTGGGGGCGGGAATGGGTTCGGGGGACGGGGCGACGTCGGCAGGGGGCGGGGACACCGGTGCCCCGGCGGGCATCGCCTCCGGCACGGTTTCCACCGTCGGCAGTGATTCTGTCGGCAGTGATTCTGTCGGGAGCGATTCCGTCGGCACCGCCTCCGCCGCCGCTTCCGGCAGGTCGGGCAGGCCGGTCAGGCGGTAGCCGATCTTGGGGATGGTCTCGATGCCCAGGCCGTCGCCCTGGCCCAGCACCGCGCGCAGCCGGGCGATGCAGCGGCCGACCGCATCCTCGCTGACCACCGTGCCCCAGGCCTGGCGCATCAGCACCTCGCGGGAGACGGTGCGGCCACCGGCCCTGCCCAGGACGATCAGTGCCTGAAGCACGCGCGGCTCCAGCCGCTCGGTCCGGTCGCCCCAGCGCATCTGACCCAGGGACGGCTGAACCAGCCAGGGGCCCAGATTGAAATCCGCTTCCGCCGCAAGGGCGATCCTGCCTGCCGACATGGAAGGGCGCATCCCGATCCGACATTGTCCCGGGTTCTATGCGACAGGTCCGGTCCCGGCGCAAGGCCGGCCACCCCCTGTCCCGTGCCGTCCCCCCAACCCCCGGCCGCGAAGATGACGGGGATTTAATGCGGGCGACAGTTGCCCGTATGGCCGCTGCGGTCAATCTGTCGGATGAAAGCCGGGGCCGCGTCCGGTCCTGCCGTCGATCCAGACGTTCCGTCCAGGAGAGTAACCGATGTTCCGTCCCCGCCTTGCCCCCCCGTTCCGCCGTGGCCTTGCCGCCGCCCTTCTGGTCGGCACGGCGCTGGGTGCGGGCCTGACCCTGCCGGTCCTGTCCGGCCCGGCCCTGGCCCAGGACACGGCCATCGCCAGCCGCCCGATCGCCGGCCTGCCCGGCAGCTTCGCCGATCTGGTGGAGCATGTGAGCCCGGCCGTCGTCACCATCACCGCAGCCCGCCAGGGGCGCGACCCGGTCATCATCGGCCAGGGCATCCCGCCCCAGATGGAGGAGTTCCTGCGCCGCTTCGGCGTGCCGGAGATCCCGGGCCTGCCGGGTCCCGGCGGTCCGGGTGGCCCCGGTCCCCGGGGAGAGACGCAGCGGTCGCTGGGCAGCGGCTTCGTCATCGACGCCACCGGTTTCATCGTCACCAACCGCCATGTGATCGACGGGGCGGAGGATGTGCAGGTCACCTTCGCCGACGGGACGGAGCGCAAGGCCACCATCGTCGGCCAGGACGACCGCACCGATCTGGCCCTGCTGAAGGTGGAAGCGGACAAGCCCCTGCCCCACCTGATCTTCGGTGACAGCGACCGGGTGCGCCCGGGCGACTGGGTTGTGGCCGTGGGCAATCCCTTCGGCCTGGGCGGCACGGTCACCGCGGGCATCGTCTCCGCCCGCAGCCGCACGATCTCCAGCAACCCGTTCGACGACTACATCCAGATCGACGCCAGCATCAATCGCGGCAATTCCGGCGGCCCCACCTTCAACGCGGCGGGGGAGGTGATCGGCATCAACACCGCGATCTTCAGCCCCAATGGCGGGTCGGTCGGCATCGGTTTCGCCATCCCCGCCAACATGGCGAAGCCCATCATCGACCAGTTGAAAACCGATGGCCGGGTGGAGCGGGGCTGGCTGGGCGTGTCGTTGCAGAACCTGACGCCGGAACTGGCCGAAGGCCTGGGCATCGACGGCACCAAGGGCGCCCTTATCGCCTCCGTCACGCCGGACAGCCCCGCCGCGAAGGCTGGCTTGAAGCCGGGGGACGTGGTCCGCAAGGTGGACGGCAAGCAGGTGGAGCAGACCCGCGATCTGGCCCGCGCCGTCGGCAGCGTGGCCCCCGATACCACCCTGGCGCTGGACCTGTGGCGGGACGGCCGCAACCGCACGCTGGAGGTGAAGGTCGGCACTCCGCCCGGGACGGAGCAGGTGGCGGATGCGGGCGGCAGCCAGGGTGAGGCGACCGCGGCCGATGTGGCCGGGCTTAAGCTGGCACGGCTGGACGGCCGCCTGCGCCAGCAATACGGCCTGCCGGAGGATGCGGAAGGTGTCGTGATCATGGAAACCACGAAGACCCTGGAAGCCCCCCTTCGGCCCGGTGACGTGATCGAAACCGTGAACGGCAAGACCGTCGGTAACCCCGGCGACGTATCGGACGCGGTGAAGGCGGCGGAAAAGGAAGGGCGGCGTAATGCCCTTCTGCTGGTGCGCCGGGGTGATGCCCGTACCTTCGTGCCCCTGCCGATCAAGCCTGCCTGAGGAGGGGGGCGACCTGAACGCAAGACCATAGGGGGACAGCCCCCGTGGAACAGCCGCGGTCTCCCTGCGTTATCCGGCCGATGGCACCGGAACGCGGGGGGGCCGCATCCCCATGTGGCAGGTCGATTGCGCCGTGAACACGGCCAAGGCGTTGCTTCCCTTTCAACAGCAATTGCGGGCGGTGAAACGCCGCCTGCGCCCCCCGGTGCCGGACGCCACCTATGCCAATGTCCTGTCCGGCGGGTTCGACCACGTCGCACTGCTGACGCGGGCCGGATTGCGGATGGAGGGCGCACGCATCCTGGAACTGGGGAGCGGCTGGTTCCCCATCATCCCCTTGATGCTGCGCGTAGCCGGGGCGGGCCTTGTCCATGTGACCGATGTACACCGGCTGATCGACCGCGGCACCATCCTGGCGGCGGTCGATTTCCTGTACGGTCACCGGGACACGATCCTGACCCGGCTGGACCAGGCCCCGGCCCGGCTGGACATGATCTTGTCGGTGGACCGGTCCACCGATACGGACAGGCTTCTGGCCGACCTGGGCCTGACTTACATCGTCCCCTTCGATCCCGCCGTGGCCATGCCCGACGTCGATGCGGTTATCAGCCAGACCGTGCTGGAACACATTCCACCACCGGTGATCGAAGGGCTGTTCCGGGCCATGGCGGCACGGATGCCGCCGGGCACGCTGATGTCCCACGGCATCGACAACACCGATCACCGGGCCAACAAGGACCCAGGCCTGAACCGGTTCGATTTCCTGCGCTACAGCGACAAGACCTGGCGCATGCTCTGCCTGAACCCCCAGGATTACACCAACCGCCTGCGCCATTCCGATTACCTGGCCCTGTTCCCCCGCAGCGGCCACCGGGTGGTGGAGGTGCAGACCTACCGGAATGAGGACCAGCGGGAGGGGCTGGCACGGCTGACCCTGGACGGGCGCTTTGCCGCCATGGACTCGGACGACTTGCTGACCGGCTGGTCCCACATCGTCAGCCGCAGCGGGGTGGGCGACGGCGCCCCACCATCCGACGTCGAATAGCGGGCGGCCGGTCCCTCCCCCTTTGGCGGCGCAAGGACGTGATAATCCCCGTGGTGACAGGGATCACAGCACCGCCCAGGCGTGCTATGGTCCGTTCCGGATCCATCCGGCCCCGGCTTGCCCGCGACAGAACAACAACGATGCGGGATCTGCGGCCGGATCTTATGCAATCGAAGCCGTCGGGGATGAGGGACGCATGAAACTGACCGTCAATGGTGAGGTGCGGGAGGTCGCGGTCGATCCAGACATGCCGCTTCTCTGGGTCATCCGTGATGAGATCGGGCTGACCGGCACCAAGTTCGGCTGCGGTGCCGCCCAGTGCGGGACCTGCACCGTGCATGTGGACGGGGTGCCAACCCGGTCCTGCGTCACCCCAGCCGCCACCGTCGCCGGGGCCAATATCCTGACGATCGAGGGGATCGACGGGGCCGTGGCCAAGGCGGTACAGGATGCCTGGACCGAGCTGGACGTTCCCCAGTGCGGCTATTGCCAGTCGGGCCAGATCATGTCCGCCGTGGCACTGCTGAGCGGGAACAAGGCGCCGACGGACTCGGACATCGATGCCGCCATGTCCGGCAACCTGTGCCGCTGCGCCACCTATCAGCGCATCCGGGCGGGCATCAAGACCGCCGCGACCAAGCTGGCCTGAGGGAGGGACGATCCATGCATCCGCTCGCCCATCGTTTCGCCGCCGCCGCCGGTGCGCCTGCCCCCACCGACGCCCCTGCCGCTGAGAGCAGCGCCACCGACCTGACCCGGCCCACCCGGCGCGGGTTCCTGCTGGGCGCCGCGGCGGTCGGGGCCGGTCTGACCATCGCCTTCAGCCTGACGCCGGAGATGGCGGCGGCCCAGGGTGCCGCGCCGAAGCCGCCGACGCCGAACCCCTTCGGCAGCTACCTTCACATCGCCGCCGACGGCACCGTGACCGTGAAGGTGGCCCATATGGACATGGGCCAGGGCGTCTATCACGGCGTGGCCTCCCTGGTGATGGAGGAGCTGGGCGGTGATTGGTCCCGGCTGGTGGTGGAGGGGGCGGCCGGCAACCCCAAACTTTACGGCAATGTCGCCATGGGCGGGGCCTTCCAGCTCACCGGCGGGTCCACGGCCATGTTCTCCTCCTGGGATCGCTACCGGACGGCGGGGGCGCTCGCCCGCACCCTGTTGGTGGAGGCTGCGGCCGCCGACTGGAAGGTCCCGGCGGGGGAGATCACGGTGGCCAGCGGCACCCTGTCCCACAAGTCGGGCAAGAGTGCGGGCTTCGGCACCTTCGCTGACGCCGCGGCCAAGCTCCCGGTGCCCTCCGCGGTCACCCTGAAATCGCCCGACCAGTGGACCGTGATCGGGAAGGAGACTGTGCGCCGGTTCGACAGCCGGGCCAAGACCACCGGTAGCCAGACCTTCACCATCGACGTGACGCTGCCGGGCATGCTGACTGCCCTGGTCGCCCATCCGCCCGTCTTCGGTGCCACGGTCAGAAGCTTGGACGACAAGGCCGCCCGGGCGGTGCCCGGTGTGGTGGACGTGGTCCGCATCTCCCGCGGGGTGGCCGTGGTGGCGAAGAACACCTGGGCCGCCATGAAGGGGCGCGAGGCGCTGACCGTCGACTGGGACACGGCCAAGGCCGAACTGCGCGGCAGCGACGCCCTGTGGGCGGAGTACCGGGCGCTGGGGGAGAAGCCTGGCCCCCAGGTCTCTGTGGAGCGCGGCAACGTGGCCGGGGCCTTGGACGGATCGTCCAAGACCATCACCGCCACCTATGAGTTCCCGTTCCTGGCCCATGCCGCCCTGGAGCCGCTGGACGCCGTCGCCCGCATGGACAACGGCGTGCTGGAGGTCTGGGGCGGACACCAGGTGCCGGACGTCTATCAACAGACCGCCGCCCAGATCGCCGGTGTCACCCCGGACAAGGTGGTGATGCATGTGATGAAGACCGGCGGCGGGTTCGGCCGACGCGCCGTGTTGGACAGCGACATCGTCGTGGAGGCGGTGGAGACGGCCAAGGCCATCGGCTGGACAGCACCGGTCAAAGTCCTCTGGACCCGGGAGGATGACATGGCAGGCGGGCGCTACCGCCCGATGATGCTGCACAAGGTCACCGCCGGCATCGACAAGGACGGCAACCCGACCGGCTGGTACCACCGCATCGTCGGCCAGTCGATCCTGGCCGGCACCCCCTTCGCCGGACCGGGGGTCGATCCCGCCATCGTGGAGGGCGTGTCGGACACCCGCTACGGCCTGCCGCACCTGAAGGTGGAGGTGGCGACGACGACAGTGGGCGTGCCGGTGCTGTGGTGGCGCTCAGTCGGCCATACCCACACGGCTTACGTCATGGAGACGATGGTGGATGAGCTGGCGGCCACGGCCGGCAAGGACCCCGTCGCCTATCGCCGCACCCTGCTGGCCAATCATCCCCGCCATCTGGCGGTGCTGAATCTCGCGGCGGAGAAGGCGGGATGGGGTACCGCCCTGCCGGCCGGGCGGGCCCGCGGTGTCGCCATCCATGAAAGTTTCGGCAGCGTCGTCGCCCAGGTGGTGGAGGCCTCCCTGGAGAACGGCATGCCCCGGGTCCACAAGGTGGTGGCCGCCGTCGATTGCGGCACCGCCATCAATCCAGATCAGATCCGCAGCCAGGTGGAAGGCGGGGTCGGCTTCGGACTGGGGGCCATCCTGGCGGAGGAGCTGACCCTGACCGATGGCAAGGTCGATCAGCTGAACTATGACGCCTATACCCCCCTGCGGATCGAGTCCATGCCGATGGTGGAGGTGCACATCGTTCCCTCCACCAACACACCGAGCGGCATCGGCGAACCGGGGGTGCCCCCCATCGGTCCCGCCGTCGCCAACGCCGTGCGCGCCCTGTCCGGCCGCACCGTGCGGGTTCTGCCCATGAGCAAGGGCCTGTCTGCTTAGGCGGCGCAGCCTTCGCGACGCTCGCCCGGTAGGTCGGGGCGAGCGGAGCGAGGGCCGACAATCGGGGGCACAGATCCGCGAAGGAATGTCACCCCTCGCCCTTCGGGCTCGCAATGACCTTGTCTCTTGGGATGAGGCTATACTGGGCTTTGTCGAGGGTTGAGGCGGGGGGCTAGCCCCCCGCCTCACGGGGTCGGGACTCCGCCAGTGACCATGAGGTCAACTCGCTTC